>NZ_VDMB01000001.1:0-300000 GCF_006175995.1 Desulfobotulus mexicanus | reverse complement strand
AAATATATCATGGAACACCCGGCCATCCACACTCCTCAGGATACGGGAAACGGCAAGGCGGCCATCTTCGGCCACATCCATATCGCTCAGGGGCCGCAGGGCCATTATGGGCTCACGCCCCTTTTCCGTATACCTGAAAAGCCTGCGACGATCCTTTCCACTGTCTTCCACAAGAAAAAAATCATCTCCTGCAACGGCAGTCACCTGATGGAAAAAGTTCCCGGAAGGCAGCATCCTTTCTTCCATGCCTTCCCCTTCGGAGTGACCATCGGCAAAGCGTTCTTCCATGGCCAGCCGGAAATCTTCCCAGAGTGCAGGAAAAATTTTTCCAAACACCCGCTTTGCCTGAAAATTCAGTGTGAAAAAAGGAATCAGCTCCCCACTCTGGCGGTACAGAAATTCAGCCACAGCATCTTTGCCATAAACGGAAATCAGGTAGTCAATAAAAAAGGCCCCATAAAGATAAGCCTTATTAATGGGCCAGTTCCGCAGGGGAACCACCACTTCCTGAAGATCCTTCCAGTTTCCGTTTCTTACCTCAAGGGCCATCTGGGCTGCATAATGGCTGCCCTGCAACCGACCGTAACCTGCGACCGCATCGGATTCAAAATAAACGGCCATACCCTCCAGCAGAAAAACAGGAGTCAGGACATGGGGAAAAAGCAGGGGAAAACGGCCAAAAATCTTTCTGCCTGCATTTACAGCTCCCCGGCCCATTTCCATATGAAGGATATGTACATACTCATGGCGGATAAGAAGATGCAGCCATTCATCATAACTCTCAAGACTTCCGGGATCGGAAGGTGCTGCAACAAAAAGCCTGATCCGGCCATAGGGCAGAACCGTTGCCCAGCCATTGGAAAAATCCGTATCATCGGACAATACGATATGCGTTCTTTTTACAGGCCCGGACCCAAAAAAAGGAAGAAGCTCAAGGTGCACACCTTCTGCAATGGCAAGACAGCGCCGGGCCATCTCCTGAAAACCATCTTCGAAGTGAATTTCAAAATGCTCACTTTTAAGGGTTTTCCAATCCCCGCCCCAGGCAACGGAAAGGGCATCCGCCCTTGAAGCTGACAGACTGAAAAACAGTATGACCAGACAGATACCAAAGCAGCCTTTCAGGCTGTTGTGGCCCATGAAAACCTCCCTTATCCGAACAGGCCGAAAACAACCCGTAACCCATGGAATAACTGCATGAATGAGTGTTGATGGAAGAGCATAACCCGGAAGGAAAAAAGCCGCAAGCGGACTCTTTTAAAAAACGCTGCTATTCAGCACAATTTATTTTGAAAATCCAATGCTGCAATTGCAGCAGTTTCGTATTATTGCAAGGCACCTTGGCTATTTGCAAGTGACGTTGCAATCGTTTCGGATCAGAGATTCGAAGGCCTGTGCGAAAGAAGCGGCAAACTGTCTGAGCCGCCACAAAGGCAGCGTGCTTAAATCTGCTATGGTAATCAAAAAGCTTATCCTACCTGTGGCGGGGAGTTTTTGCCGCTTCCGCACAGGGCAAGAAGCTCTAAGAATAAGATTGCGTCACAGGCAAATAGCCTGGGTGCCTGTGCATCTGTCTGGCAGGTATCATACTAAAAAAACGGTGCTGAACAATTACAAAAAAACAAAGTTAAAAACCATACCGGCTCCCCTGCCGGGTATTTCTTTTTTCCAGACGTTCCAGAATGGCATTGCGGGTTTTTTCCTTTTCCATGGCCCAGAGCGGTGCCACAAGCTCATCTTCATGTGGATCTCCGGTCAGGCGCTGTATCACCATATTTTCCGGAAGAATCTCCAGAAAATCACAGACCGCCCTCACATAAACCTCCTCTTCCATGCAGACATAATCCCCTCCCCTGTACATGCCTTCCAGCGGGGTTCCCTTCACCACATAGAGCAGATGGATTTTCACTCCATCAATACCCATGGAGGCCAGAACCCTTGCACTCTCCTGCATCATGGCCTCATCTTCGCCGGGCAGTCCCAGAATCACATGCACGCATATGAAAATCCCCCGGCCACGGGTCATGGTCACGGCCCTCTCAAAGGATGCAAAATCATGGCCCCTGCCGATGAGGGCAAGGGTTTCATCATGCACACTCTGCAGGCCGTACTCTATCCATACCAGAATACCCTTTTTCACATAGCTTTCCAGCAGATCCAGAATCTCTTCACTGACACAGTCCGGCCGGGTACCAATGGCAAGCCCCACCACCCCATCCACGGACAAGGCCTCATCCCAGATGGCCTTCAGGTTTTCCAGCGGAGCATAGGTATTGGTATAACTCTGAAAATATGCCATGAATTTTCTGGCTTTGTAGCGCCTGCCCATATTGCGTTTTCCCTCAAGGATCTGCTCTGTGATGCTTTTCCCCACTCCCAGAGCGCCTGTACCCGAACCTCTTGGGTTGCAGTAGATACAACCTCCGGTTCCCAGAAGGCCATCCCGGTTCGGACAGTCCATGCCCGCATCCACGCTGATTTTCTGCACCCTTTCCCCGAAATGATTTCTTAAAAAGGCATTAAGATCATAAAAACGGGCATGATTCTGACGCATCTGAAACACTCCTTGACCCGAATAGCTACAGGGTCTTATACTTTAATGTTTTTTAAGTTCCCGGCATCGGGGCCTTATACAGCAGAGGGACAGGGCAAAGGCACTTTGCCCCGACCGTAAAAATCAGATACCACAGCACAGGGGAGATCACCAGAAAACCATGTCCCATATACCTGCATATGATATCCTTGTCATCGGCGCCGGTCATGCAGGCTGCGAAGCCGCTCTGGCCGCCGCCCGTATGGGATGCCGCACCTGTCTTTTTGCCATTGATCTGGATAAACTGGCATCCATGCCCTGCAGTCCTTCCATTGGCGGAACAGCCAAGGGCCACCTGGTACGGGAAGTGGACGCCCTTGGCGGAGAAATGGCAAAAATAAGTGATCTCACCGCCATCCAGTATAAAACCCTTAACACCAAAAAAGGTCCGGCTGTCTGGTCTACCCGTACCCAGAATGATAAAAACCTCTACCACAGAGCCATGAAACAGGTGGTGGAAAAATGCCCCGGACTGGATCTCCGTCAGGCTCTGATTGAGGAACTTCTGGTGGAAGACGGCCGCATTGCCGGTGTTATGGACCACACGGGCTTTGAGTACAGGGCCAGATGCGTCGTCCTTGCCACAGGCACCTTTCTTTCCGGAAGGGTGCACATAGGCCTTCGCTCCATTGAAGCAGGAAGAGCCGGAGAATTTGCCGCCTACGGACTGGCCGCCAGCATGAAAAAGCTGGGCTTATCTCTGGGACGCATGAAAACGGGCACACCCCCCAGACTCAAAAAAAACTCCATTGATTTTTCAAAATTTACGCTCCACATCGCAGACAGTGACCCCAGACCCTTTTCCTTTTCATCCCTGCATCCTTCTACTTTACCCCAGCTTCCCAGCTGGATGGGACACACCAGCGAAAAAAGCAGGGAAATCGTACTGGCCAATCTGGACAGATCTCCCCTTTATTCCGGCCGCATTCAGGGAGTATCCGCCCGATATTGTCCTTCCTTTGAGGACAAGGCCGTTAAATTTCCAGAGAGAAAAACCCATCAGGTGATCCTTGAACCCGAAGGCATTGATACGGATGAAATTTATGCCAGCGGCCTTGGCAACAGCCTGCCCATGGATGTGCAGATTCCCTTTGTCCGCTGTGTCCCCGGACTGGAAGAAGCGGAAATCATAAGACCCGGTTATGCCATAGAATATGATTATGTGGATCCAGTGCAGCTTCAACCCACCTTGGAAACAAAAAGCGTAAAAGGTCTTTTTCTGGCAGGCCAGATCAACGGAACCTCCGGGTACGAGGAAGCCGCAGCTCAAGGAATCTGGGCCGGCATCAATGCCGCATGCAGGGTTCAGGGCCGTCCACCATTTATACCGGACAGATCCGAAGCCTACATGGCCGTTATGGTGGATGATCTGGTTACCCGTGGCACCATAGAACCTTACCGCATGTTCACCTCAAGGGCAGAGTACCGCCTTCTGCTCCGGGAGGACAATGCGGATCTGCGCCTTGCGGAAAAGGGCCATGAACTTGGACTGGTGGATAAGATCAGCGTAGAGAAGGTAAGGGAATACCGCCGCCGGACAGAGCTTGAAATTCAGCGCATCCGGAGCATCCATCTAGGCCCGGCTACGGCCAACCATTTTCTTGTGGAAAAAGGATCTGCGGAGCTGAAAAACGGAGTACCGCTGGATCAGCTGCTGAAAAGGGCGGAGCTGGACTATTCATGCATAGAAGCCCTGGCACCGCCGGAAAAAACCCTTCAGGACCGGGTAAAACAACAGGTGGAAATCGGCATCAAATATGAGGGCTATATCCAAAGACAGATGCAGGAGGTTGACCGCTTCCGGGATCTTGAAAAAATCCGCATCCCTGAGGACTTCTCCTATGAAGGCATGCCCGGTCTTTCTTCTGAGCTCAGTGCCAAACTGCAGAAAATCCGGCCAAGGACACTGGGGCAGGCTTCCCGCATGGAAGGCATCACCCCTGCAGCCCTTGCCCTGATCCGGATGGCACTGAAAAAAGTACCCACTTCTGCCTGAGGGGACCTTATGTTCCGTGCACAGAATATCAGAATCCACAATATCGGCCCCCTTTCCCTTAACCTCAGCCCCGGAGAATGTGCCGGGATATCAGGTCCTTCCGGGGCAGGAAAAAGCATCCTTATGCGGGCCTTTGCAGATATGGAACCCTTTTCAGGCGATCTGAGCCTGAAGGATATTCCCCATAACAACTTTTCAGGCCCGGAGTGGCGTAAGAAGGTCGCCCTGATGCCCGCTGAAAGCCAGTGGTGGTTCCATACGGTGGGCGAGCATTTCACAGAAGAATTTCCTGAAGAAGCTGCCGCTTCCCTTGGCTTCCCTACGGATGTACGGAACTGGGAAATCCATCGCCTTTCCAGCGGTGAAAAACAACGGCTCGCCCTGCTGCGTATCCTGACCCATCAACCTGAAGTGCTGCTGCTGGATGAGCCCACAGCCAATCTGGACAGCCTGAACACTGAAAAAGCTGAAAATTTTATTCTGGCGTATCTGAATAAAACCCGGTCTGGTCTGGTATGGATCAGTCACGATCCGGAGCAGTTGCGCCGGGTCTGCCATACCCTTTACAAGCTGGAAGACGGCAGGCTTTCCAGAACAGGCAAGGTTCTGTATTGAAGGAATTGTCATGGTAACACTCTCTCCATTTGATCTGGCACTGGCAGGCACGCTGATTTTCATCAACGCCGGACTCTCCCTGCTGCTGCGCCTGAACATCGGACGTCAGCTGATGGTATCTGCCCTGCGCACGGTGCTCCAGCTTTCTCTGCTGGGTTTTGTTCTGAAATTTATCTTTGATCTTGTAAATCCCGGACTCATTGCCCTCATGGCCTTTTTTATGATCACCACCGCCGGGTGGGAGGTCATGCAACGGCAGTCCTACCGTTTTTCAGGTATATGGGGGTTCGGCATCGGTACCTCTGCCATGTGTCTTTCCTCCTTTCTCATCACCCTCTTTGCCCTCATCGCCATTATCGGTAAAGATCCATGGTACGCTCCCCAGTATGCCATCCCCCTGCTGGGCATGATTCTCGGGAACACCATGACGGGCATTGCCATCGGTCTGGACAGACTTACCCAGACCGTCTGGGAAAAAAAAGCTGTCATTGAAACCCGCCTGATGCTCGGCCAGAAATTTTCCGAAGCGGTTTCAGACATCCGCAGAGACAGCATACGCAGCGGTCTGATCCCCATTATCAATGCCATGAGTGTTGCCGGTATTGTCAGCCTGCCCGGAATGATGACCGGCCAGATCCTTGCCGGGGCACCGCCCATGGAAGCCGTAAAATATCAAATCCTTATCATGTTTCTCATTGCAGGCGGGGCCGGTTTCGGAACCATCTTTGCCGTGGGTGCTGGTGCAAAAAGACTTTCCGATGGCAGGGACCGCCTGCGGCTGGATCGCCTTGGAAAGAAAAAATAACCCTGCGGCAGAATCAGCGGCCAGCTCATGCGCTTGACACTTTTAAAAACCTTTTTATCTTTTTTCCGGAAAAAAAGACTTTAATACCGGAAAGATATCCACTTGTGAGGGACTATGGGCAATACGGATTACTATAAAATTCTTGGTGTGGATCGCAAAGCAAGTACAGAAGAAATAAAAAAAGCTTACCGGAAACTTGCCGTTAAACATCATCCGGATAAAAACCCTGATGATCCCGGTGCAGAAGCCACCTTCAAAAAAATCAGTGAAGCATATGCGGTTCTGAGTGATCCTGAAAAAAGACAGCAGTATGATATGTACGGCTCCGCAGGCTTTCAGCAACGCTACAGCCAGGAAGATATTTTCCGGAACTTCGATTTTTCAGATGTTTTCCGGGAGTTCGGATTTGGCGGTTCCGGTTTTACTTCTTTTTTCGGAAGCGGACGCAACGGCGGTACCCGTTTTCACCATACACCGGCCAAAGGACAGGACAGGGTGTATCAGCTGCCCCTGACTTTAAGGGAAATGGCCGAAGGCGCACAAAAAACCTTAAGTTTTTCCATACAGGGGAAAAACGAGCAACTACAGGTCCGCATTCCAAAGGGAATGCTTCCGGGCAAAAAAATCCGCCTTACGGGCAAGGGCAATCCCAGCCCCACCGGCGGACCTCCCGGAGATCTTTATATTCAGTCATCTTTAATCCCGGACCCCGTTTTCCGCCATGAAGATCAGGACCTTTTCATTGACCATCATATCGGACTGACGGACGTTCTGCTGGGTACCCGCATCCGTGTCCCAACCCTGGACGGCAAAGAGCTGGAAATAAACATCTCCCCCGGCACCCAGCATAAAACCAGAATGCGCATTCCCAACCGGGGCCTTCCGCAAATGCAGAATCCGGATCAGAAGGGTGATCTCTACATCAATATTATTGTCCGCATGCCAAAGGAGTTAAGCAGTGAACAAAAAGAACTGATCATAAAACTCAAAGATACGGGTCTTTAAAAAAGTTCACTTTTTTTCAAAAGTCCACTTGAATCCGGCAGATCGGTTGACTTTCTGCCGGATACCGGATATTTTTTTACAGATTTAAAAAATATTGAAATAATAATATACAAAAACCTGTAAGGATTATATTTTATATGACGGAACTGATGCCCTTGCTTTCCGAAGAACAGATTCATACCCGCATAAAAGCGGTGGCCCAAAAAATTTCCGAAGATCACCAAGGAAAAAACCTGATCATGATCGGCGTACTCAAGGGAGCCTTTATCTTCCTTGCAGACCTTGTCCGCCAGATTTCCATCCCCTGCACCATTGACTTCATAGGGGCATCCAGCTACGGCAAAGAAAAGATGTCTTCCGGCCATGTTCGGATCACAAAAGACGTGGATCTCAACCTTGACGGTGCCCATGTGGTTCTTGTGGAAGATATCGTTGATACAGGCCTTACCCTCAGCTATCTGATCAAGCACCTGGAAAACCGGGGAGCAGCATCCGTAAAAATCTGCACCCTCCTGGATAAGCATGAACGACGAGAAAACAATGTCCCCCTGGACTATGTCTGCCACACCATTCAAGAAGGCTTTATTGTGGGATACGGCATTGATTACGCTGAAAAATACCGCCACCTGCCAGCCATCTACCATATTCAATCCTAAGGAGAGGAAAGCCGCATGATCATCACGTGCGAGGCCTGCGCCGCCCGATTCCAACTTGACGATCATTATATTCAACCCACGGGCACCAAGGTACGATGCGCCAGATGCCAGCACGTATTTAAGGCCTTCCGGGATCCGGAACCTCCTGTGGGCGAACCACAAGATGATCTGCTGAATATTGATGATATTCAAAAACCACTCCATGCTGCCCCGCCACCAACAAAAAAAGATCCGGACAAACCAGAAAGCCAGAAAAGCCCCCACGATTCACTGCCAGATCTTGCACCCCTGCCAACAGATGAACTGCCGGATGAAACTGACTATCCTTCTTTTGATATTCCAGAACTCACTGATATGGATGTCGCATATCCGATCGTTGAAGGCATTGTTGAAGATCATAGCTTTGATCTGGAAATGGAAGCAGAAACTCCTTCGGATCAGGATGGAATAGAAGATCTGGACTTTGAACTGGACCCGCAGCCCAAAGCAAAACCGGAGACTCAGGAAAAAGAAGACTTCTCCTTTGATCTGGATCTGGACATGGAAGCAGAAGCTCCTTCGGATCAGGATGAAATGGAAGATCTGGACTTTGAACTGGACCCGCAGCCCAAAGCAAAACCGGAGACTCAGGAAAAAGAAGACTTCTCCTTTGATCTGGATCTGGACATGGAAGCAGAAGCTCCTTCGGATCAGGATGAAATGGAAGATCTGGACTTTGAACTGGACCCACAGCCCAAAGCAAAACCGGAGACTCAGGAAAAAGAAGACTTCTCCTTTGATCTGGATCTGGACATGGAAGCAGAAGCTCCTTCGGATCAGGATGAAATGGAAGATCTGGACTTTGAACTGGACCCGCCGCCCAAAGCAAAACCGGAGACTCAGGAAAAAGAAGACTTCTCCTTTGATCTGGATCTGGACATGGAAACAGAAACTCCTTCGGATCAGGATGGAATAGAAGATCTGGACTTTGAACTGGATCCGATAACTGAAGCAAAAGCAGATGCTCAGAAAAAAGAAGATGATAATATTTCTTTTGATCTGGACTTCAATCTAGAACCTGAAATACCAGAAACTGAAGAAGATACTCATAATATTGATTTTGATTTCGATCTGGATCTGGGTGACGAAACACCCAAAAAGCAAGAAGAAGTTCAGGATCTCGACTTTGATCTGGAACTGGATCTGGGTGACGAAACACCCAAAAAGCAAGAAGAAGTTCAGGATCTCGACTTTGATCTGGAACTGGATCTGGGTGACGAAACRCCCAAAAAGCAAGAAGAARCTCAGGATCTCGACTTTGATCTGGAACTGGATCTGGGTGACGAAACACCCAAAAAGCATACCGAAGACGACGAACTGGAACTTAGTCTGGATGATTCTATTCCTGACCGACCAGCAATAGAAGAATCATCTTCGTCAGACGAAGCACTTACTCCTTATTCCATTTCGATTCCAAAAAGAGATACGCCAGATAGCATTGAAAAAGATCCTGCTGATGCACCACCTACTGTTCAGAAACCAGACATGCTTCGTTTTATCCTGATTCTTCTTCTGCTGCTCATTCTTATGGGAGCTGGAATTTTCGGTGCTGTTTTATACGTTCAGAAAAATAATATTACCCTGCCATTTATTGGCAAGACAACTGTCAGCACTCAACCCGAGTTTCAGGATCCGGGCAACCTTAGAATCCGCACAAGCGCAGTCAACCACAACTTCATCAACCATGAAGAAGCAGGGAGATTGCTAATCATCACCGGTCAGGCCCAGAATAATTATCCACAGGCAAGACGCCACATTCACATAAGGGCAAAAATCTTTGCTGGAGAAGCCCCAACCTCTACCCGTATGATTTATGCAGGAAATACACTTCCTGAAATAGAACTGATGCGTATGCCCCTGACGGAAATAGAAAAAGAGCTGAACAAAATATCAGGAGATCGTAATATTAACGAAAATGTTTCCCCAGGACAGATGATCCCATTTATGTTCGTCTTTTCAGACCTTCCGCAAGGGCTTTCCGGATTTGAAATTGATGTGATGCGTTCTTCCCCTGCAGAACAGAGATAAAAAAACAGGGCCTTCAAAAAATAAGGTTGACGTATGATAAAGGCCCTGTTAATAAAGCTGTCGTTTGTCGGGCAAGGCCCTGATCAAATATGGCGATGTAGCTCAGCTGGTTAGAGCATGCGGCTCATATCCGCAGAGTCCGGGGTTCAAGTCCCTGCATCGCCACCAACACCAAACTTTAGGCCGCCGAAAGGCGGCTTTTTTATTGCCTGAAATCCAGCATCCCCCCCTTTTTACCCAACCACTTCAACATATTGATTTTACATACCACCACATTTCGAGTAAACTTAGTTTCAGTTTTTCATTGTCCACAGACATACTAACATTATAAAATCAAAGCCGTACAATCACTGATTTTAAAAAAACCATATTTTTCCCCGGGGGCTTCCAAGAATAATGACCTTACGGAGCATTGTAGCTATGGAATCAGGCCGGTTCATCCCTCCCGCCCTCAGGCAGGACCAGTATCTTTTCCGGAAAGATCTGGTTTATTTTGCTCGCTCCGTACTGCATGAATCCGGCAGGCTTGCAACTATAGCTCCGGCAGGTCAGGGGAAAACCTCCTTTGCCGTACAGGTTGCCGGTACAAACCCTGTTATCTGGCTTTCCTGTGATCCTGCGGATGCAGATCCTTCCGTTCTGGCCACAGACCTTCTCCTTGCAACCCATACAGCCCTCAGGGACTGGCAGGACCAGGGGCTGCGCACACGGGCTCAAAGGGCCGAACTGATGCTGCAGGGAGCTGAAAAGTTTGCCCGTTCCTATTATGCAGCCCTTACCCGCCACACCCCGGATATACTCATTGTTCTGGATGATCTGCACCTTGCTGCCCATGCAGTCAACCAGCCTCTTCTGGAAGCCATTGCCACACAAAAACCTAATAAGATCCGCCTCCTCTGGCTTTCCCGTACACTTCCCGAACCTCTGCTCAAAGGGCTTGACACAGGGGATTTCCCACGTCTGTCCATGGACCGGCTCGCCATGGCCAAGAGTGAAATACACAGGCTTTACAAAGACGTTTACAATATTCCCATCAGCCCGGAAACCGCCGCACAGATCTACAAAACCACCCATGGGTGGAGTATGGCCGTTGCCTCTGTGCGACAGAGAGTCAAAGGCAGCCCTTTTATTACTGATGAAATCTTTCCGGACACAGATCTTCAGCGTTTTTTCCATGACACCTTCCTTGGCCGCCTCACGGGCCTGCGCAGAAGCTTTGTCCTCTGCCTCAGTGCCCTGGAACGCATCCCCCTTGCCATGGTTGAAGAACTGGCTCCTGACACAGAATTCCCATCCATATTTAAAAAACTTGGGGAAGAAGGCCTTCTTCTGCAGCAACCGGGTACGAATACCTGCACCTTCCACCATCTTATCCGAGATTTTCTTCAAAATAAAAGGGATCATGAAGAACCTCTGCACAGCCGCAGATCTTTTTTTTCAACCATGGCCCGCTGGTATGAAGAAAGAAATTTTCTTACCGAAGCATTAAGATGCCTTACCCTCACAGGGGATGGGGAAAATGCTGAAATTCTTTTGGACCGTCATTTTCCGGATTTTCTGGAGCTTAGGCAGGATGCCCGCATTGCCTCATACCTGAGTGTCTTTGAAGTATCCGAAGGCTGCCCTACACTGGCCCTCTCCCTGGCTTTTTTCTCCATGGCGGAATCTTCCCCGGAAGAAACATCGAAACTTCTCCATACAGCAGCACAGGGCTTTGCTGATAAACAGCATCCCGCGGGAGAACTCCGGACTCTGGTAATCATGATACGCAGACGCCTTTTCGGTGATCCCCTTTATGATCATCCTGACAGTCTTTTTCTCCGCATGAAGGAACTGCTTCAGCATCCGGATCTGCATCTTTCAGAAGTGGATCATCTCCTTGTGGCACTGGGCTGGGGACAGTTTGCCATCCTCCATGCCTTTTCACGGAAAATGGTTCAGGAAAAGGTATCCCCTGTCCTTGGAAAAAAACTGCCTGCCTCCCTTGTCTCCATAGAGGCCGAACTCACCGCCATCCTCACCCATGGCGAAGCCATGACCGGGAGGCACAGAACAGCCCTTGAAATATCTGAAAGGGGACATGCCCTTCTGGCCGACCCGGGAATTTCTACCTGGAGTGCCTTCTCCCTTCGCTTTGCACGGGCCAATACCCTTGGGCTATGCGGTATGGAAGCAGCCTTTGTACGGGAAAGCAGCCATATTCTACGCATGCCACCTCCCCTTCTGGAGCTAACACTGGCAGTTCCCTTTATCCGTATCCGGGAAATTGCCTTCCTTATACAAAAAGGCCATTATGATCAGGCAGAAGCAATGGCAGCTGTAAGGCTTCAGGATCCCCACGTGGCAGGACAAGCCTCCCTAAGGGGCGAATTTCTCCAGTACAGGGCATGGGCCCTTGCCCTTGCCGGAAAAAAAGAAGAAGCCCTCAAAGTGGCGACACTCTCAGAAAAAGCCCAGACAGAAGGTGGCAATGCCTTTTTTCAGTTGATGAATCTTCTTATTACCGGAGCCGTTGCCGTTCTTTGCGACAAAGAAGAAGATGCCCTGAAAAGGCTGCATTCCCTGCTCCAGCAAAAACTTGTGGCAGAAGAGATCTGCCTCCGGGAAGGAGCCTTCTGGATGCTGAGCCTTCTGCATTTTCGAAGAGGAAGAAAGGACAAGGCATGCCTTCATCTTGAAGAAGCCCTGAAACTGTCGGGAATTCGGAATGCACCCCACTTTCTTTTTACCCCCTGCTGGTTGCCGGAACTTCTGGAGCTGGCCATGGAACAGGGCATCCTGAGACAAAGAACAGCCATTCTGGCTAAAGAAGTACTGGGCATGGCCTTTGATGCCAAAAATAAAGCAGCTCCCCTGATAAAAATACGCCTGATGGGAAGTTTCACACTCTGCTACGGTGAAAAATACATGACTGCATCGGATTTTTCTCCCCTTCACCGCAGCCTTCTCGGACTGCTCATCCTTGCTCCGGGCCACAGCGTGGCCGTCTCCACGATTCAGGAAAAACTCTGGCCCCATGTGATGGCGGAATCTGCCCGGACATCCATGGACACGGCCCTGCTGCGTCTCAGAAAGCTCCTTTCGGAAAAACTGGGAAAAGCTGCGGTTAGCAGCCTTGTACTCAGCAACGGCATTCTTTCCCTGAGCCCCCTTGATGTGGATGCCCTGGCTTTTCTTGAAGAAGTGGATGCAGCGGAAAAAGCCAGATTCTCAGGCTATCCATGGATGGCCGAGGCCCATGCAGCCCAGGCCTCAGCCCTGGATGAAGGAGATTACAGCGGAGAAATTCTGGGGATTGAAGAAGCATCCATCCTTGGAGAGCGCATTGCTGCAGCCCGCAAAATTCTTATGGATTATTTCAAAGAATAAAACTCCCTCTGACCTTCTCCAGCTTTCATTCATGGCTATATAAAAGACCTTCTTTTCGCAAAACACCTGAGAATATTCATTTCTAAAGCAAGATACCCTTCCAATACCCACCCAACCACTTTAAAACAAAGATAATTTGCCAGAGCATCCTGTTGAGTCAGAAATATGTCAGATGCCATGGGGGCTGTTTTAGCCTAATGTTTCATCGTAGCATAATGGGTTCTGGTTTTTTTATGTAAACGAGCAGAAACTCTACATATCTTTTACGGAGACACTGTTCCGAAAACTGACTTATGATTTTAAACTGGAGGCAGCATGAAACGTTTTCTGATCTTTTTATTTCTGGCGCTTTTTGTGGTTGCGGGATGCAACAGCAGCAGTTCTTCAAGTAACGAAAACCCCACAAAACCTGACCCCACCAACCCTGTGACGCCGGACCCCGGCGGAGTTGATGATACAGGTGGCATCATGCCCGGTATCTGCGGCAAAATGTTCATGACCCCATCCACCTTCAGGAATGCTGCCTTTGCCGGTGCGCCGTCCGGTTATTCTTTCAGTGATGAAGAAAGTGAATGCACTGATTACGGTGGCACCTATGAAATCCGCTTTGCCAGTGGTCAGCAGTTTGTCATGATGGAGCTAGAATCTCTCTGGGGCGGCAGAACCCCCACATGGAGCCCCGGTGCGGAACGATTTAAACTTGACGGAATGGATGCGGAATACATGGAAATGTCCACGGGAAGCATAAACTTGGGCTATCTTGCTATCCATTTACCCTACATTGAAGCTTCCCTTTTAATTTCCAGTACAGGAATAAGGAACAGGGCAGACCTTGAAACCGTCGCAAGGAATACGGGACTGCTGAATAAAAGAGTACCTGATATTAAAGACAGTGACTGGCCCGTTGAAATTATTCCAAGTTACAGACTCAAAGGGATGGTTTATGAAATTACAAGGGACGATAATCCTGCAGAATCACCGGAACACCGCATACGCTTCAATATAAGTACCATGATGAACCCTGAGCTGAATGAGTCCTATAACAGAGTGAAAACCTTTGCTGTAGATGAAGGTGGTTTTCTGAGGTTTCCAGACAGTACAATACTTAACCTCCCCTTTGAAGATGAAGATCTTTACAAGGGAGGTCATAAGAATTTTGACTGGCCAGTACAATTCGAATACTTTATTAAATAATGAATAAAATATAATTTCAAAGGCCCATGCCCTTAAGGGTAGGGCCTTTTTTAATTTGAAGTTTTCGATAGGTAAATCATCTGGCTCTTGAAACGCCCCTCCCAGAACCTGCCGCTTATCCCCTCTTCCTGATTGGCTTTCCTTGCAATGGATTCATTGAGCATACGCATGAACCATGAAATATCAAAAAGGCGACTACGGTAAAGGCCAGCAAGCTCTGCAAGCTGATGCTGATCCGAATGGCTTAAATCCGAGTCTTGGGCAAGGTATCGTCTCACCACATCCGGGCCTTTAAAAAGCTGAACCCAGCGGGTGAACACCTCATGATCTGACCAGGAAAGGGCACGGTCTTCATCGGCACGCAAAACGATGTGATAATGATTACTTAAAATGGCATAGGCAGCCACATCAATGGAAAAGATGGCGGCAAGCTCCATGATGCGTTCTGCTATCCAGCCACGACGATGCTCAAAGTCCATGCCGGACTGTTTGTCTTTGCCACAGAGAAAAGCCCTGCGGACGCACCGACAGCTTACTTTCGACAGTAGTCTTGCATCAGTTTATAGATTTTTTAATACAAAAAGCTCAAAAAAACATTTGACAACATAAAATCCCTGCAATTATAGATTTTTATTTTGCAAGGAGGATATTGTGGAAGCCCCATTTCAGTTTGAGATAGCAGATGTTGATCACCTGCCCATCATTCGTAAGTTTGCAGAGAAACTTGGAATCTCGGATATTGTCAATGATATGGTTTCCACTGGTATGAATCTTGATGTTGGAAAAACTCTTATCTTTTTGATCCTGGATACATTGTCCGGCAGATCTCCTCTTTATCGGGTTGCAGACAGGTATACAGACTTGGAGGTGGAGGCCCTCATGGGTGCTGGCTTTGAGCCATCATCCCTCTTGAGCCACAATCTGGGACGCATGTTAGACTGTCTCCATGAAACAGGGACCCATAAGATTCTTTCTGCCATCTCCCATAGGGCTGTCAATGTTTTTAGTCTCAACCCCAAGGTATGGTATTTCGACACCACCTCTATTTCTCTTTATGGGAACGCATATCCGGAGCCAGAGCAGGATAGCGAGACACCTCATGTCACCCACGGTTACAGTAAAGACCATCGGCCGGATCTAAAGCAATTTTTAATCTCTCTCTTGTGTGTTGATCGGAATATACCGATGCTTGGCCGGGTAAAAAATGGGAACGCTTCTGATGTTACGCTCAATAATCAAGTGCTTACCGATGTATCAAAGTACCTTGCCGCCCACGGATTTGATGATAAGGCTACCATCTATGTTGCAGACTCTGCCATGGTGAGTGAAGATAACCTTGCAAAAGCGGATCAAATGCGGTTCCTAACCCGTCTCCCCGCCCGATACAAGGAATGCTCACGAGTAATTGAGGGGACCGTAGCTGAAAATACAAGGGACTGGCATCCAATCGGAGTCCTCTCGCAAGATCCGGGGAGTCCTAACCGTCCCGCTGCTGAATACGAATATAAGGAGACAACTGTTTCTCTCTATGGGAACACCTATCGGGCCATTGTCGTTCATTCCTCTGCCTATGATAAACGACGGCAAAAAGCTGTGGACCGTATGATCAATAAAGATCATGAGGAGACAAAGATCCGTTGTAAAAAAACCGGAGATGTTCTGTTTCATTGTGAAGAAGATGCTGAGGATGCGGCCCGCAGACTGGTAGAAACCCAATCATTTCTTCATAGCATTCAAACTCGGGTTGCCACTGTTTTTCTGTATGGAAAAGGACGCCCGCCTAAAGGAAAGGAGCGTAATCCACTCAGAACGGATTACCGGATTGAAACGGAAATATGCCAGAATGAAGAAACCATCACGAAACTACGTCGAGAGGCTGGTTGTATTGTCCTGTTGACCAACCTGGCATCTGAAGCTGAACGGGAAGAGTACGACGCTAAAGCCCTGCTTACGCTGTATAAGGAACAGTACGGTATTGAGCAGAATTTTGGATTTCTCAAAGATCCAGCCATCGTAGACGGCATTTTTTTAAAGAAACCGGAACGGATTGAGGTTCTCGGTCTGATCATGATTCTGGCTCTTATGATCTGGCGACTGATGGAACGGGAAATGAGACAATATCTCGACCGCACCGGAGAAGATCTGTCAGACTGGCCCAAACGCAGAACAACAAGACCCACGTCATTTATGATGACAACCAAATTTCATTCAATCAAACTTATCAGATTTGAAGGCAAGCTGATTTTGGCTCAGTCGTTCACTGAAACACAGAATGCATGGCTTAAGGCACTTGGGGTCAAGCCAGCTGATTTTTTGCCTCCACCAAATTAAAAAATCACTAAGGAGGCGTCAAAAAGGTGTTTAATGTAAGTTTAAAAATTAAAGCCCGCTATTTTTCCGTCTCAACACGTAAAAGAGAAGCCTTTTCAGGATTCAGCACCCTTGCAGCAAGGGTACTTAAGTCTTCGGCGGTCCAGGCCATATAGTCAGATATCAGGGTTCTGGCCCATTCCCGCAGCTCAGGCTTTTCTCCGGAACCATCCATGACGCCCATGAGCCAGTACATATTATTTTGTTGACGGGTTTTCAGATTGTTGATGAGGGGTCCCCTTACCCTTTCCAGAAGCTCCGGTGTCAACCCTCCCGCCCCCAGATCTGCTGCAAGGGAAAGGATGCGGTCTGAAACCCCCTCTGCTTCTTCGGGTGTCACGGAAACCCCTGCCATGATGCCGCCCCAGTCGACCCAGCCCGTATAATTCCAGTACCAGGCAAAGGGAGCGTAGGCAATACCCATATTTTCCCGGATTTCCTCACGCAGACTTTCCCTAAGGATTTGAGCCAGCAGATTCAGCCCCCGATGCTCCAGTGAAGAGGAACTGCCGCCAGTGGGAAAACCCCACTGCACAAGGCTTGCGGGCGGATGGGCATTGACCCTGACGGTTTTTGAAAGCCCGGAAGTAAAGACGGGGCTTTGGGCCAGAGGCTCATTAATCCTGCCATATGAAAGGGGTCTTTTTCCAAGAATACTACGCACAAGCCCTTCCACTTCCAGCATATCCATGTCCCCTGCCACGGAAATCTCCAGGGGAGCGGATGCTAAAACCGGAGCCAGCCAGCTTCGGATATCGTCTAAGGACCATAGCTCAGAAGCCTTGGCATCCGGCGGACAGAGCCTTGTATCGCCGCCGGTGAAAAAGCAGGGATTCTCCCGGCTAAACGTCCGGTCAATGCTCCCGGCCGCCTGCTCCAGCTCTCTCATATGACGATTTCTGGCAAGCTCAAAGGCCTCTTCCCTGAATCCCGGATCTTCCAGGCGGGCACGAAGGAGATGAAGCAGGGTGGCAAAATCGCCCTTCCGGGCCTCTCCGTCAAAAAATATTTCATGGGGCCCCATGCCCATGTTCAGGGCGATGCGTTTACCCGCAAGGGCCTGTTCCAGAGACTCCCGCCCGAGGGTACCCGTACCCGAAAGGTTCAGGGTCTCGGTGGCGATAAAGGAAAGACCGGGCCAGGGCTCACCGCTGCGGCCCGTACCCAGACGCACACGCATCCGCACCCGGCCCGCCTCGAAATCCGTCTGCCGGATATGGAGAAGGGTGCCGTCTTCCAGCAACAGATCCCGGATGCCAAGCCCTTCATCCTCCCAGACCTTTTTGACATCAGCCACTTTTTCCGGTTCAGGCAGATAGGGAAAGGTAAAACTTTCGGACCAGAGCCTGTCTTTTAAAATATCATCACCTGCGGCAATATAAATGGATCGCATCCGCTGTTTTGCCTGACCTTCGGGCAGATCCACCCCTTCTCCCAGCATGCGTACCAGCCTGTGAGTGCCGGACCAGAGCTGCCGGAAAGAGCGGTTCACTGCGGCCAATTCCACCTTCTCAAGAAAAGGAATCACCAGCGATGCCATGGCTTCAGGACATACAGGCACCTGATCCGTATAAAAATCCCGGAGAAACTCCCCTGCCAGCTCCCCGCTTTCCCTGCGCTGGGATGCCTCTGCCCTTTCCTCAAACCAGGCAATGAACTCCTGCCTTACCCTTTCCAGCTCCCCTGCGGTAAATCCATGCACCAGGGCCTCCCTCAGGGTTTTTGTGGCAATTTTGAGATTTTCTTCCCATGAATCCGGCCTTGAAACCATCCGCAGATCCGCAAGCCGGATACTTCCGAAAAGGTCATGGGTAAAGGCGGCAAGGGAAAGTACCGAAAGATCCCCCTCCTCCTTCAGCCGCTCAAGGCGCTGGGACAGCATACGCATGCCCATGTGACGCAGAAGAGCCTCCTTGTCCGACTGCATTGTATGGATATAAGGCTTTATGGATGAGACAGTGGAAATTCCAAGGCGCAGCTCTCCGCTTCCCGGTTCATTGTGATACATGAATTCAAGACCCCGATGATCCGGCATACCAATTTCAGGCTCCGGCAACAGGGGGCCACGGGACTTGAGATCCCCGAAGGCGGCATGGATCTTTGCCTGAACCTCAGCCAGATCCATATCCCCGACGCCAAGAAGCAGCATACGCTCCGGCCTGTACCAGGCATGGTAAAATGCCCTGAAATCTTTTGCATCTGCAGAGCGGATCACAGAAGCCAGACCAATGGGCGGCCTTTGGGGAATGCGGGTTCCCCTGAAAAGAAAGCCCTGCTCCGCCCGGTGCATGCGGTAGGCTGCTGAATTTCTGTCCCTTTTTTCGGCAAGGACAATGCCCCGCTCCCGCTCAATTTCTTCCGCCGGAAAAAGAAGTTCTCCTGCATAATCGGCCATGATCCGAAGACCCTGATCCAGGGTGTCGGATTTGCCTTCGGGAAGCACAATGTCATATACCGTCCGGTCGAAGGCCGTATGGGCATTGGTATCTCCGCCAAAATTCATGCCGATTTTCTGAAAAAAATGGATGAGACTGCCCGGAGGAAAGTGGGTGGAACCGTTAAAGGCCATGTGCTCAAGGAAGTGGGCCAGCCCTTCCTGACCTTTAGCCTCATGGCGGGAACCCGATCGTACCAGAAGGTGAAGATGCACCCTGCCCGAAGGATGGTCATTGGGAAAAAGGGCATAACGGAAACCATTGGGAAGCTCACCAAAAACCAGCTTCGGATGGGGAGAAAGATCCGACCTTTCCCATGCCCAGCCGGAAGAAGACTCCCCGGCAAAGGCCTGTGTGCCGCCAGATATAAGCAGCAGAATCAGACAGACAAAAAACAGGAATGTCTTGCGCATAATTTTCTCCTCTACCTTAAAAATTTACATCAATAGGATTCACCCACCCCGGCCTCCTCCATTGCCTGGATCCGGCTTAAAAGCCCCTTCACCCTAAGATCCCATCCCGGCTCCTCCGCAAGGAGGGCAAAAACCCTGCGGGCCTCACTGTAACGGCGAAGCTCCCTGAAACAGAGACCTTTTATATATAAAACTTCCGGAGTTTCTTTCAGGCCGGAGAGACTGGCCAGAGCAGCTGAAGGATCTCCCGCCTGCCGGTAAAGCCGGGCTGCCAGCATCCCTGCCTCCGGTCCACCGTTTTTCTGAAGAAGAAGCAGAGCATCCCGATACCTCCCTGCAGCCAGAAGATGGGGCAAAATATCCATTGCATCCAGGCCCGCCCTTTCCATTGCCCCTGCCGCCAGATGGGGAAGCCCTGCTGATGCATAGAGACCTGCCAGCATCTGCCAGTCCTCAGGACCGGGTTTTTTAAGAAAAAAAGCCGTTTCAAAGGCCAGTGCCGCCCTGCCGGTATAGCCTGCCATATGCAGGCCCGAAGCAAGAAGCTGCCAGTCTTCGGCACTCCCGCTTTCAAGGGCAAGACCTTCCATCTGCCGAAGAAGCTCAGGCTTTATGCCGCCTTCTGTCAGGGAAGCATGGACAAAAAGCCGCAGCCAGTCAGGGGGGGTATCGGCCTTAAGCCATTCGGCCATTTTTTCTTTCGCAGCCACAGCATCCCCGGCTTTAAAAAGGCATAGGGCAAGGCCGTAGGCATCCTTTCCCTCTTGGGAAACCTTCAAAGCCCTTTGAAAGGCATCCGCCCCGTCCTTCCACCGGTCCATCGCATGGAAGGTCCATCCCAGATTCCGCCACAGATCCGCACTCTCCGGTTCCAGACTCAAGCCCCGCTGAAAATCTTCCGCTGCCCCATCCAGCTCTCCCATGCGGAAACGGGCCGTGGCCCGAAGACTCCAGTAATGGGAAAGCCCCCCTAAGGAGGCCTCCTGGGAAGCCAGCACATCAAAGGCCTTTTCAGGTTTTTCGCCTTCAAGAAATAAGAGAGCCTGCTGTAAAACCCCTCGGGAAGCAAAGGCCGGAGGCGGTGCCAGAGCCATGGTTGACAGGCATATAAGGAGCAAACAAATAAAGCCACCTGACGGAGTGGAGATCCCCGGAAACAAAGCCATCACCCCAACCCTCTCCCATACTTCTCTATCCATCCGGCTCTCCGAAAACAAGGGGCAGCTCAAAGCGGGTAATCACATCCGCATCTCCAAGCCTGCCCGGCGTAAAGCGCCACCTGCGGGCCGCATCCAGGGAAACCGCCTCAAAATACCCCGGCGGGTCTGCGGATATGACCTGTACATCCCGCACCCGGCCCTCCCTGTCCACCTCCATGAGAAGACGTACCCGACCATGGCGGATACCCTGCCTTCTGGCGGCATGGGGAAAGGTGGGGACTACCCTGTGGATGGGACGGGGCATCGCATCCAGCTCTCCTGGACCATACACAGCATCGGCATCAACAAGCTGCTGCGGTGCAGGGGCATCGAGACTGCTGGTCAGGGAGGCCGCATCCGGAGGCCTTACATCCGGTATCACCTCGGCAAGGGTAAGCTCCCTTTTTAAAAAAAACGTATCCGGGAGACTCAGGACGGAATCATCAAAGGGCAGAGGTTCAAGCCTTTCAAGCTCCGGCAGCACAGGAATTTCCACGGGCCTTTCCGTTACAGACTCCGGTCTTTCATGGAACAGGTCCTGACTCAGGGTAACGGGCACACCCTCCCATGGCTCCTCAGGAACACCACTTTTACCGGAAACAAGAAAAAGACCAAAAATCAGCAGGGTAAGCCCGGCCCCCAGCCCCCAGCATACCAGCCAGACCGTAAAGGACCTCATTCCGGTCTCCGGGCTGCCAGAGCCAGATGCTGAACACCTGCCATGCGGCAGATATCCAGTACCCGCATCAGGGTGCCGGATGCAGCCTCCTTATCCGCCGCCACCACAACGGCAGCACCGGGATTTTTTGCGGCAAATTCCTGCATACGTCCCCGGAGTACTCCGGGGTCCACAGGCCTGTCCTCAAGAAATATTCTGCCCGAAGCATCCACCGCCAGAACCAATCGTACCTGATCCGAGGATACGGCACTCCGGGCCGAAGGCCGGTCCACAGGTACCGATGTTTCCCGTATAAAGCTGGCATTCACCACAAAAAAAATCAAAAGAATAAAAATCATATCCAGCAAAGGGGCCATATCCAGCCCCGGTGTGGCCCGTTTCCGCATCTGCCGCAACCGTCTTTTCACAGGCCCCTCCTTTTCCATATTACCATATGCCGCCTTTCCAGAAGATGGGCCATGAGAATACCCGGAATGGCTGCCAGAAGCCCCGCCTGTGTGCTCACCAGAGCCTGGGCAATTCCCCCGGCCATGGCCCTGTCCCCTGAAAAGCCTTCGGCATGCAGCCCTGCAAACATGGTGATCATGGCAGATACGGTACCCATCAGTCCCACAAGGGGAGCGGCAACGGAGAGGATGCGGATAGCCCGGATGCGGTGGACAATGAGATCAGAACCCAAAGAGAGCTCTTCACAAAGACCCAGATCCCTGAAGGTCCGAAGGCTTAAAGCCCAGATGGCAGCAGACATCAGGGCCAGCAGCCATATCCATATGCCGCCCGTCATCCATGCATCCCGGAAGGTGCTTATCCACACAGGTCCTGTCATGGCTATACCTTTTCCCCATCCGGATTATCAGACACTTTTTCCATAAGGGACAAAGCTTCTGCTGCCCTGTCCTCTGCATCCAGAGCCAGCCTTTCAGCCCTTCTCGAAAGCAGATGATGGGCCAGAAGCAAAGGCACGGCCACGGCCAGACCCCACTGGGTGGTAACCAGTGCTTCGGAAATGCCTCCGGACATGAGCCGGATATCCCCGGCACCCATTCGGCTCATGACACGAAAAGACGCCATCATGCCCGTTACCGTTCCCAGCAGGCCCAGCATGGGCGCCAGTGCGGCCATCACACCGAGGCTGGCAATACCCCGCTCCATTCTATCCGACCAGCCCGCCACGGCACTTTCCAGCATCTGTTCCCGGACTTCAGGGGCCTCATCCCTGAGATCCGCAGCCATGACAAGCATGGAAAGTCCCGGACTCTTTGCCGCCCTTAAACCCCAGTCCCCCTGCCTGCCATGCAGTCTGTCCTTTATCACCATGGCCGCATCGCCTCTGAAAAAGGAAAGGCGGAAAAGATCAAAGGCACGGACAATAAAAATTATGATACCCGCTACCCCCAGAAAAAGGATGGGCCAGATGAGAAGTCCCCCTTCCCTTACCCGGTCACGCAACCCCCTGCCGCCGCTTTCCGTATCCAGAACCGTACCTCCGGAAAGATCCACAGGAAGCATCCCTCCCCCTTCTCCGGTCAGGGCCCTTTCAATGGCACGACCCTCGGAACGGGAAGGCAGCCTCCGGGCCTGCTTATACATTTCCCCGCTTCCGTGGCTTACAAGAAAAAGGGGACGGCCTCCGGCATCCTGCCCCATGGCGGCCAGGGCTCCAATACGCAGCACCTGAGCTTCATGCATGCGACCATCCCGGCCCATAAAGGAATGACTTTCCACTGCCGTGGTGTCGGAAGCCCTGAGATGAAAATCCAGGGTTTCAAGAAAGGAGCGAAGGCGGTCTTCCGGGGCATCGCCTTTGGGTTTCAGAGACTTAAGGGGCAGGGTGATGCCGGAACCCAGCAGGGTTTCAAAACGGTCTGCAGCATCGGCCATCATGGCCAGCAGGGCCATTTCCGTACTACGGGAAGTCTCCCTTTCGGCCTCTGCCTGCCGGGTGCGGGCCATCAGAGTATCCAGATCTGCCTTTTTTTTACGGTTTGCCGCCTCTAATTCCCTGATTTCTGTTTCCAGAGACTTTCGCTGTGCGGCAAGGTCCTCCCTTTCCTTCCCAAGAATCTGACGCTGCAGCGCCGCATCTTCCCTAACCCCCTGAAGAACCCTGTCCTGGGGCAGGAGCTTTTCCCCATGGGATGGAGAAAAGAGAAAAAGAATCAGCACAAGACTTATAAAAACAGAGCGCATCACGGAACCTCCTGCAAAGAAACGGGCAGGGAAATCAGCTCCGTGGGCATGCGCCTCTCTACCATGGCCAGGGCCCTTTCCACAGCCCTGGCCTCCCTGCTCTCCAGCAGATGAAAGTTGCGGGTCTCTCCATCCCAGCGGGCCACAATGTCACCATCCGGGGAAAGAAAGAAAAGGCCTGCGGCCCCCAAATGCAAAAAAAGCCCCCTGAGGGTCTCCCCCTCCTTTTCCCATATGCCCGGTTCCATATCCGGAAAAACCCCGAGGTTCAGCTCCGCTTCCATGCAGTCCAGAAGCAGACGGAAGCGGTCTTCTGTATTTTTCTCTCCGTCTTCCATGGCCTCACGCAACCTTTGAACCCGCATCTTCCGGGCTTCCATCCCAAAGGGCGGCAGGGTTTCCATTCGTTCTTCCAGTGCAGCCGCAAGTTTGCCAAGCATGGGCTCCACCAGACGGGCCACCCTGCCGGGATCACTGGCCGCCTCCAGCCCCTCCAGTTTCTGGTGCTGACCGGCAATGCGTTTTTCCAGCATATGGTTTTCAAAATGAAGGGCTTCGACCTCCATGCGTAAACGCATAAGAAAGGCTTCTTCCTCCTGACGCTCCCTTAAAAAGGCATCGGCCTCTGCCTGGGCATCCAGGGCCACGGTAAGGACTGAATCCATTTCTTCCAGAACACCCGCCTGCACAACCCTGCCTGCGGACAGAAGACAAATACCTGCAAGACAGAGGCAAAAACATGACTGTCTGATTTTTTTCATAAGCTCCCAGCCTTCACAAGATCTAACTTCTGAGTAACTTCAAAAGTTACTTTATGACAAAACGCCGTAACACGGCGTGGGTTGCTGTGCAGCAAAATGAATTCCGAAATTCCAACCCTGTAATTGCAGCAGCTTCGTGCTTTTGCAAGGCCCCCTGGCTATATGCAAGTGACATTGCAATCGTTTCGGATCAGAGCTTAGAAGGCCTGTGCGAAAGAAGCGGCAAACTGTCTGAGCTGCCACAAGGCAGCGTACTTAAGCCTGCTATGGTAATAAAAAAGCTCATCCTGCCTGTGGCTGCGAGTTTTTGCCGCTTCCGCACAGGACAAGAAGCTCCCGAATAAGATTGCGTCACGGGCAAATAGCCTGGGGGCCTGTGCATCTGCCTGACAGGTATTGTACTTGGAAAACTGTGCTGAACAATTACCACAAAACAAAAACTATGCAAAATCTCCCCTCAGAGCCTTCACCCGCTCCTCAAGCAGCTCTGCTGAAGCCATTTCCGGAGCCACGGCCTCTCCTGCCACAAGCCCCACCCTGGACCGGAAACGCCCCTTGAATTTCATGGCACCCTTTCCCTCGTGGCTGAAAAAGGACCCCCACAGCCCCTGAAGGGCCATGGGCACCACAGGCACAGGGCTTCTGGAAAGAATATGCTCAATGCCCGGCCTGAAAGGATTCATTTCACCATTTTTTGTCAGCCGGCCTTCGGGAAAAATACATATGAGGTTACCTTCGGCAAGTTCCGAAGCAACGCTGTCAAAGGCCTTCTCAAAAACAATGGGATCTTCTTTTTTACTGCATATGGGAATGGTTTTTGCGGCACGGAACAGGGCGTTCAGAACTGGAAGCCTGTAAATGGCCCTTTCCATGACAAAACGCACAGGCCGCCTGCATGTACCTGCAATGAGCAGGGCATCCACAAAGCTTACATGGTTTGCAACCAGCACAGCAGGGCCTTCTTCGGGTATGTGATGCAGATTTTCACTGCGCACCCGGTACATGGCACGGGTAAGGAGATACACCACAAAGCGCAAGAGAAACTCAGGCACCTGAATATACACATAAAGGGCCACCACAAGGTTCATGATGGCCAATACGAGAAAATAATGGGAAATAGCCAGCTCAAAAATGGAAAGAAAGACAATGCCCGCAAGGGCACTTCCCACCATGAAAAGTGCATTGAAAATATTATTGGCGGCAATGACTCTGGCCCGCTGGCCTGGTTCTGCCCGCTTCTGCAGGAGGGCATACAGGGGAACAATAAAGATACCACCCGCAACACCTATCAAGCCCAGACATATCAATACAGCCAGACCGTGGGGCTGGGCCAGAAATGCCCCGATGTTCATCAGCTCGCCCGTTCCCGGCTCCGGGCTGACGGAGTAAAGGGCAAGGCCTGCCAGACTGATACCCATAGACCCCATGGGCACAAGACCCAGTTCCACCCTATCCGACGAAAGACGTTCACAGAGCATGGAACCAATTGCCACCCCTACGGAAAAAGCCACGAGAAGGGCCGTCACAACGGTATTATCCCCCATGAGGACACTTTTTGTAAAATTGGGGAACTGGGTCAGATAACTGGCTCCGAGAAACCAGAACCAGCTGATGGCCATAATGGAAAGGTAAAGGGTTCTGTTGGCATAACTGATGCGGACAATTTCCAGGGTCTGGGACCAGGGAGCAAAGGAAAATGATGATGCCGCCCCCACTTTTCCTACAAAGGGAATCATGCGGCTGGCAAGGTATCCCAGAAGGGAAAAAAGAACGATCATCACACCCGTCCACAGTGCGGCATTTTCAAAGCCCACCAGGAGTCCTCCGGCAATGGTGCCCAGTAAAATGGCAAGAAAGGTTCCCATTTCCACCCAGGCATTCCCCGCGAGAAGTTCTTCATCATTCAGCAATTGTGGAATCACCGCATATTTTACAGGCCCGAAAAAAGCAGACTGGGTCCCCATGAGAAAAAGAAGGCCCAGAAGAATAAAATAAAGGTGAAAATAAAAGGCCAGAGCCGCAAGGGCCATCAGGATCATTTCCGTAATCTTCAGCGCACGGATCAGGCGGGTTTTGCAGACACCATCGGCAAGGCTGCCCGCTGTGGCAGAAAAAAGAAGAAAGGGCAGAATAAAAAGACCTGCGGCAAGGTTCATAGTGAAATTGGTGTCCCAGGGCAGAGCCGATGCTGCGGTAAAGGCCAGGAGAAGCATCAGGGCATTTTTAAAGACATTGTCATTGAAGGCCCCGCTTGCCTGAGTAAGAAAAAAAGGAAGAAAGCGCCTGCTCACAATAATTTTACCTGCTATCATATTATTTATCCCCTGTGATCTGATGAGCCTGTCTCTTTTCACGCCCCGGATGTGTTTTCAGGATACATGGAAATAATCTATGGCCGGATACGATCTGCCCTTATCACTTCCTGATGGCTGTACATGCGGGCCACGGCCTGACGAAAAAGCCGCAGATCTTCCGGAGAAAGCTTTTCAATGATATTTTCCTCTCCCATGGGATCTTTTTCAAGGTCAAAAAAATATTCTTCTTCCAGCTCCGCACCGTAAACGTATTTTTTTCTGCCCTGCAGAACCACAAAAAACTGACCATTATAAGGCTGAACCAGATAATGCATCCTTTCTTCATCATCCCAGAAAACAGACTGCCCCATCCATGGCCATGTACCGGCAATACCCAAAAGATCCATCAGGGTAGGTGCAATATCCACCTGGGTGTATGGCCTGTCTTTAATGCGCCCCGGTTTAAGCTTCTCCGGCCAGACAATCAGAAGAGGTGTACGGAAATTGCTCTCGCCGAACCCCACCTGGGGAGCATAGGTGCCGGACTCTCCCATGGGATGGCCATGGTCTCCGGTGATGATCACCAGCGCCTCCCGCCCCCCGGGCACCCCATGCAGTTTTTCAAAAAACACCTTCAACCAGGCATCCGTGGCAGCAAGGGAGTTCATATAAAGATCCCGGTAAGATTCAGGAGCATCCACCACCCGCATTTCCGACTCCGGGAGGCCTGAAAATCCCATGTGATTGGTGATGGTGGCAAGGGCACAGAAAAGGGGCCTGTCCCCATCCCTTTTTTTCTCGAGATCCCCGAAAACCTTCTCAAAAAAAACATCCTCCTGCAGCCCCCATGGACTCCAGAGGGCATGGGAGGGTACACCTTCCAGCATATCCTGATCCATGGCCCGGACAATCTCAAACCCGTTTTTCTCAAAAAAAGGCCCTGTATTATCATAAAGAATATCATACTGGGCCTGATAAAAGGCCGTCTGATACCCTTCATTTGCGAGAACTTCCGGGAGACAATTCAGACGGATTTTTGGAAACTGTTCCATTATTTTTCCCCGGATGGCGGGAAGCACTGAACAGAGGGTGGCCACATGGCCCTTGGCCGTTTGAATTGAGTTACCGTAAAAGGACTCCACATAGACCCCTTTTTCCAGAAGACTATTAAAAAATGGCGTAACCGCCCTTTCACCGTGGGCATATTCCACAAAAAAGGGATTAAAGGACTCCACCATGATAAGATAGATATCGGGCAGAGCCTCGGACCGACTGTGTCCTGATGTTAAATTTTGAAGATAAGAAAAAGAGCCTTCCCCATGGATACGGCTTTCCATAATAAAAGCGGCTGCGGTATTTCCTGTGAATACACCGATACTTCTCTGGAGAAGATATCCCCCCTGGTCCGTAAGCCGCAGGGGCAGAATCAGCATCAGGACCATCAGGGCACCCGGTATCACAGGAGAAAAAATCTTTTTTCCCGACCCTGCTCCCAGATGAAAAAAAGACAGAATAAGAAGAATCAGGGGAATGAGAAAGAAATCACTGACCTGAAAAACCGAGGAAAGCACATAAAAGACTTCCCCCGGAGAGCTCAGTGCCCCGGCATTATCCAGTAAAATGACAGGATCAAAATATGCCCTCACACGGATATGATAAAAACCCGCAAGGATCTGTACAGCCAGCAGCAGCCAGAGTACGGAACGCCCCCATCTTCGTTTTTTGTGAAAAATCCTGGCGCAGAATTCCCCCGCCACCAGAGTAAAAAACAAACCGGAAGCCATAAGCCTCACCTGAATGATATCCAGAGGAAAGCCAAACCCGCTGATTTGCTTGTCCATCACCTTGATATAAAAAAGCAGCTGTATCAGAAGGGCCAGCAGAGTAAAGGGTGCCAGGGAAAAAGACAGACCCCCTGCATATCCTGGAAATCTCATTAAAGTAAAAACCTGTCTTTTGGATTGACGGAATATAGCAGTATAATCTGCTTAAAAAAGCCTGGAAACAGAAAAGGAGCAATACCACAACTTTGACCTTACCGCCAGCCATCATTTAAGATATAGTCACAGGAAAAACAGACACTTCACCAACCCTGCACCAGGCTCTCAGGCAGCCTCCGTTAACCCGGCCCGAGAACCGTATTGACAGACACCGATGCCCCGGTGTATGCCCCCACTCAGCAGAATTGCCTGACCCCTTAGGCTCCTTTTTTCATCCCCATAAAGCTACCCAATGTTTCAGAAAGATAAAAGCATCCATGCAGACGGTACTTTTGTTTCTCATCACAGGTCTCTTTGCTGGGTTTATGCTCCGCAGGCTACCCCGGCTGCTGCACAGGGCAGATCAGGCTGCCAGCCTTGCGGTTTATCTTCTTCTTTTTTTTCTGGGGCTTGCCGCAGGGCTTCAGCCTGAAATTCTCTCGGCCATAGGCCCAACCGGATTCTATGCCCTCATCCTCAGCCTTGCGGCCACAGCTGGCAGCATTCTGCTGGTCTGGCCCCTCTACCCCCTTCTTTTTAAAACTCAGAAGAAATCTCCGGATCAAAAAATAAGATGAGCAGCTTTAAAATAATAGCGGCTTTTTTTGCAGGGCTGGGCTGCGCCCTTCTTCTGCCCTTTTTTCAAAAACTTCCTGCGGAAACCCTTTCCAGCATGGCCCTCTATCTGCTTCTCTTTCTTGTGGGAGTAAGCATTGGAGGCAGAAGGGAAACCCTTCAAATGTTACGGGGTATCCGGCCCTCCCTTCTACTACTTCCCCTGATGGTTGCCTCAGGTTCCATACTGGCCCCCGGCCTTGTGGCAGCCCTTTTCCTTCCCCTGTCATTTCAAGAAGGAGCTGCCGTGGGGGCAGGCATGGGATACTATTCCCTTTCCAGTATTCTCATTACAAAAATATCCGGAGAAACCCTTGGTCTCATTGCCCTGCTTTCCAACATTTTCAGGGAAATCCTTGCCCTCACTATGACCCCACTTCTGGTGCGCTACTGCGGCAGGCTGTCGGGCATAGCCGCAGGTGGAGCAACGGCCATGGATACCACCCTGCCTGTCATTGTAAGATTCACGGGCAAAGAATTTGCCATCATCGCCGTATTCTCCGGCCTTGTCCTTACCCTATGCACCCCAGTTCTGGTAACGGCCATTCTCTCTTACGGAGCTTGATCTTACAGACTTTCTTCATTATAAAGAACCGGTCGTATATAATATTAGTCCCCTGCCATAAACAAACGGGCCCCAGAATCCGGCCCCTGATTTCATAACCCTTTTCCAAACCGGGGCTGCAAAAAAGCCACCCCAAGGAGATTTTCATGACTTTGTACAATGCGGATTTTGAAAAGGCCATACAGACAGGCCGTCCGCCCAATATCACCCGCCTTTTTCCCAACTCCAAAGCCCTTCTGGTCAGCGGTAAATACATTGACAATGCCATGATCAGAAAAGGCCAGTGCATGACCATTGCCGCCAATGCCAGAAGCCATGTCATCATCCGCGGCGTTCTTCAGGCGGCCCAGAAAGCCAACTCAGCCATCATCATTGAAATTGCAAGGTCCGAAGGCGGAGCCGATGCTTACTGCCCTGTAAGCCTCTGGAACATGGCCCGTCAAGTGGATGCCATTGCCAATGAACTGGGCATTACCATCCCCGTGGCCATACACGCCGACCACTACGGCATCAAAAAAGAAAGTGATCTTCCCGGTGCCCGCAGGGAAATTCCCTCCCTCTTTGAGGCTGGCATCACCTCCATTGCCATTGATGCCTCCCACATGCCCGATGATCTCAACCTTCTCACCAATATTGCCGTTGCCGACCTCATCCCTTCCTGGGCCGGACTCGAAACAGAAGTAGGTGAGATCAAAGGCAATCAGGGTCTTTCCACACCACAAGAAGCCCTCTTCCTCATTCAGGGCCTCAACGCCCACGGTATTTTCCCCAACTGGATTGCCCTTAACAACGGTACCACCCACGGGATTGAAGCCAATGAAGACGGCATACAGATTGAACTGACCTCAGAAATCCATAAGGCCCTTGCTCCTTATAAAATATCCGGTGCCCAGCACGGCACTTCCGGCAATGATGCGGAAAAACTCCGACGCATTGCAAAGGAAACCGCCACCACCAAGGCCAATGTGGCCACAGCCCTGCAGATGATAGGCTGGGGCATGGAAGTCAACCCCTTTGGTAATGCAGTGATGGATGAAAAGGGTGATGTGAAAAAAATTATCGGAGAGGGTCTGGATGACAGCCTATGGGCGGAAATGAAAGCCTATGCCGATGAAAGGGGCATCAAGGGAAGCAACTTCAAAAAACTCAACCTTCCCTTTGAAAATAAAATTCTAGGACAGCCCAAGGAAATCCGGGACCGCATGGCTGCCCGCATTGAAGCCTTCACCTATGATCTTCTGGTGAATGTGTTCAATGCAAAGGATACGGCGGATCTTGTCATGGAAGAAATCCTTGAAAAAAAGAGTTTTGATCCCGGCCCCAAAGCCCAGCGCATTGAAGACCCCGCAGACTGGACAAGGGAAAAAATCATACACAAAGCCTCCCTCATGGACACGGATAAAGGCCCTGACGGAGACTTTGACGAATAAGTGCCCGATTCTGTTCTCCGGCAGTCTTCTTAAGGCACATAAGAGACTGCCGGATCAGAGCCATAGTAATTCGGATTCTGCAAAAATCAGCAAAAAAAGGTTTTAAGGAAAAAATATGCAGAAAAAAATATTCTGCCCCTTCTGCGCCGGTTCCCTGAAAGAGCATTTCACCGAAGGCCGGATGCGGTCCTGCTGCGGCAGCTGCGGAAAAATCATGTATGAAAATCCCATCCCGGCAGCATGCACCCTGGTTCTGAACAAGGAAAACCATCTTCTTCTGGTCAAGCGCGGTGTTCCGCCCAAAGAAGGAGAATGGTGTCTTCCCGGCGGCTTCATGGAGCTGGAGGAAGGCCCCGAAGAGACAGCCTTGCGGGAACTGAGGGAAGAAACTGGATTACAGGGTAAAATAGATAAGCTCATAGGTGTAACAGCCCACCCAAGTGCCATGTACGGAGCCGTACTTATTACAGGTTTTCTTGTACGCAGCTTTTCAGGCAACCCGGAATCAGGAGACGATGCCGAAGACATTGCCTTCTTTCCCATGGACCAGCTGCCACCCCTGGCATTTGACAGCCATATGCGCTTTGTGCGTATATATCGGGATCTTTATATGTCCTGAATCTGAAAAAAACATCCAGTTCAGTTTATCTGACCGTATAAAATGCAAAATCATCAGAAACCATAGAATCTTTTTTTAAAAAAATGTGCAAAGTAAAACAAAAGGACTAAAGCTCCCCTTTTTAAAGGCCGATAGTATAACCAGCATAAAGGAGTGGGCCATGCATGTACCGAGCTACCAGATTCACAATGTACTGAAGCTCTACAGTCGGCAGATAACCCAGGACCGCCTTAAGGATATGAATGGCACAAACCCTGACTCCGAAAATTCTGCGACCCTTTCAGCTGAAGGCAAACGGGAGAGCATGATACATAAAATAACATCAGACATTGTGGAGAAAATCACCAGAGACGGTTCACAGGAAACAGATAAAAAAGAGACACAGGTAAAAAAAGAAAAAAGCACGAGAGAATCCGAAGCATCTGCATCCTGTGATTCCAGGACAAAGGAATTCATCTATAACACCCTGGATAATGAGAACAGAAAAAAAACGCAGAGGGTCTCTCTGGAAGGGGCTGAAATTGTACTCAAACGGCTGGATACCTTTTAATTTTATACAGTATAAAACATACATAATAAATCATACCCGGCCGAAAATCTTTTTTTAACAGATATTCAAGGATCAGGGTCCGTATAAAATTCGGTACAGATCAAAAAAGATTTTCGGGCAGATATGATGCAAAGGGAAGGGAGGAAATCATGAAAATTCATACAATGCTGTCGGGGGCCAAAACAAGCTCTCTTACAAAAGAGTTACAGCAGGACAGGGAAAAAGCAAAGGGCAGCCACAAAGCCCAGGCCGAAAACAAAGCAGACAGGGTGAGTATTTCCAGCGACTCAAGGGAAGTCATGGAAACCAGACAGACGAACTCCAGAACTGTGGGAGACCTGCGTTCAGAGCGTATTGAAAAACTCAAATACCAGATTCAGAGCGGTACATATACGCCGGACCCGGAACGTATTGCCAAAGCAATGTTCTCTGCCCACAGAGATTCCATGATATAGAAAAATGTTCCTCCTTAATGCCCGTAAATCTTCCGGTAGGAAAAAAGTTCCTACCGGTTTTTGTCCGCTGATGGTATCCCCTCCCCTGCCCCTTTCCTTCAGACCATGTATGTGCCCGAATTGTTCTCCCTTAAAAAACTGTAATACAGACATCTTCAGGCTGCAGATAATAAAGAATCAAGCCCAATAAAGGCCTGCCAGTAAAAAAACATTCCTGCTGAGTTTAAGTCTGGCACTACATTTGCTAAAAATACTTCCTAAAGAGATTCCCCTTTGAATAAGGAGGCCGTATGGACCGCATTACAAACCGCCCCGAATATACACCGGCCCCTGATATCCGAAATACGGAAAAGGATTCGTCCAGTAAAACTTCCGGAACGGGCTTTCAGGATGCCCTCAAAACGGCCATGACTCCCATGACACCATCTTCCAGCAGCATGACGGTACAATCTCCCCTGCCGCCCCCCAGAACCATGGGCTTTGCCGGACTTTTTGATTCTTCCAGTATGGAAGACCGTACCCGGGATCTTGTGAGTAACATGGAAAGATTTTCTTCTGCCCTGATGAACCCTGATCAGGGAATCCGTGAGCTGAAAACCATGATTGAAGCCCTGGAAAAAGAAGCCGAAACCCTTATGAAGGAAAGCATGGAACAGGAGGAAAACCCTTCAGGCAACCTTGCAAAGAGAACAGCACTTCTGGCCAGGGTGGAAGTGGAAAAATTCCGCAGGGGAGACTTCTTCTGAATTCTTTCACCGGAAAAGAACACCTGTACAGCAAAAAAGGCCTGTTCTGAAGTCCTGCCCTAAATGATACAAGTTTTTTTCCGCTGGCTGCCCCGGCTCAGCCACCGTTCAATGGCCCGGTTGTTGTCCTTCCATAATCGGGCCAAAGACCTTGATATGGCCAGACGCAAGGCCTGATCCAGACATGGTTTTTACGGCCCTCTTTTGTGCAGGGGCACCCTTCACGGGTGCCCGCAAAAATACGAAAAGAGTTACACGAACATTTTTCCACCTCAGGCGGTCACCAGCTTCTGCGTACGGCCACACCCGATCCATGGAGATCGTCCTTAATTCCGGGAATGGTGTAATCTCCATAATGCACCATGGAAGCAATGAGGGCTGCATCTGCCATTCCCTTTGTCAGCACCTCTGCCAGATGGGCGGGAATACCACCTCCGCCGGAAGCAATCACGGGAATGGGTACTGCTTCCGAAATCATGGCCGTCAGGTTCAGCTCATAGCCATCCCGTGTTCCATCGGCATCAATGGAATTCAGACAGATCTCCCCTGCCCCCAGCCGTACAACCTCCTCTGCCCAGGCCAGAGCATCCATGCCGGTATAGGTTCGGCCGCCGTTTATAACCATTTCATAACCCGAAGGGATTTTTTCGCTTTTATCCACCTTCTTCACATCCATGCCCACCACAATACACTGACTGCCAAAGGCCTCAGCCCCTTCGGAAATAATACGGGGATTTTTGATGGCCGCAGAATTCACGCTTACCTTTTCAGCACCCGCCAGCAGCACATCCCGCATATCAGAAACCGAAGCAATACCGCCGCCCACGGAAAAAGGAATAAAAATATTTTCTGCCACCCTGCGCACCACATCAATCATGATGCCCCGTTTTTCATGGGATGCGGTGATGTCATAAAAAACCAGTTCATCGGCACCGCTTTCATAATAATGACGGGCCATTTCCACAGGGTCACCGATATCCACATTGTTTTCAAAACGGATTCCCTTGGTGGTTCTGCCTTCCCGGACATCGAGACAGGGAATGATGCGTTTTGTCATGGCGCTTTTCATACTTCTCCCCCCCACCTGCAGAAATTATCCAGAAGCCGCAAACCCGGTTTTCCGCTTTTTTCCGGATGAAACTGGGTAGCCACAAGATTAGCAAAGCCCATGGCTGAAACAAACTCAATGCCATAGGGCGTTGTTGCCAGCACATGATCCGGGTTTTCAGGCTCAGGATAATAGCCATGGACAAAATAAAAGGCATCCTCCCCGCCGATATCCGACAATACTGGATGCGCCTTTTTCACCTGGACCCTGTTCCATCCCATGTGGGGAATCTTTAAGGCTCTGTCCGCATCATCCTTCATGGACGCGGAAAAAGCCCTTACCCTTCCGGGAATCAGGCCGAGACAGGGAACATCCCCTTCCTCACTGAACCCCGTGATAATCTGGGTGCCCAGACAGATCCCCAGCAAAGGCATCCCTGCGACCATCACCTGATGCAAAACAGTATCCAGCCCATAGTTTTTAAGGCTTTCCATGGCAGATGCCGCAGCCCCTACTCCTGGGAAAATCACCCTGTCCGCCTGAAGAATCTCATCGGCTGCACGGGTGATCCGATAGGCATGACCCAGATGGGCCAAAGCCCTTGCCACGCTGGTCAGGTTACCGGCGTCATAATCTATGATCGCAATCATGGCTTTCCTTTTTTATTTCACTTTTCTTGGCATCCTGCCACAGATGTTCCAGAGCTTCCTGCCCCACAGAAGCTGGCTCTTTACCAGTTTCTGCAAGGGCTGCCTCCATATGCTGAAAACGGCAGGTAAATTTTGCCACCATCTCCCGCAGGGCTTCTTCCGGCTCAATATTTCTAAACCTTGCCACATTCACAAGGGAAAAAAGCAGATCCCCGAATTCCATGGCTGCTTCCTGCTCAGAATTTTTGTCCACAGCATCCTGAAATTCAGCCATTTCTTCCTTAACTTTGTCCCAGACAGCGGACTCCTTCTCCCAGTCAAAACCACAGGCCGCCACCTTCCGGGAAACCTCCATGGCCAGAGACAAAGCCGGCTGACTCCGGGGAATACCTGAGAGCAGAGATTTTTTTTCATTCCCTGCCTTTTCTTCGGTTTTAATTTCTTCCCAGCGCCGGGCCACCTCAGATACGGTATCCAGCTGTTCCGATCCAAAAACATGGGGATGGCGGCGGATCAGCTTGTCTTCTATGCGCCTGATCACATCGGAAAAAGAAAAAAGACCCTTTTCCTGATACAGAAAAACAATAAAAAGGAGCTGAAACAATACATCCCCCAGCTCCTCACAAACAGCATCAGCCCGACCTTCCCCAATGGCATCGGCCAGCTCATAACCTTCATCGAGAAAATATTTCACCATGGTTTCAGGTGTCTGCTTTCTGTCCCAGGGACATCCCCCCTCACCCCGCAGGCGCTCCAGAATTTTCCACAGGGGAGCTGTGCTATAAAAATCCGGATTCATTTCAAACTCATTTTTTTTCAAAACGTCCTTTTTCCTTTTCCTGCCATGCTTTTTTTAAGGAACCTGCCTTTTCATAAAACTGTTTTTTCATATCCTCAGGCACCAGTGCAGCCAGCCCTTCGGATACCACAAGAATATCAGGAGCAAGACGGGATTCCGGAAGAAGGCTGTTTTCCTTTGGCAGAAAGGATGCCAGAGCCACCAGAATAACAGAAACTATCAATACACCCTTTACAAAACCGAAGCCTCCCCCTGCCAGACGATCCACCCAACCCAGAAACACCACGGAAAGCACGGTGCGGATCAGAGAACCCAGCAGGGCAACCAGAATAAAAATCCCAAGAAAAATGCCAAGAAAGGCCAGCATTTTTGCCAGCTCGAGGTCCGTAAACCAGCGGGAGATCATTTCCGTCAGCATAGGATAATAGGTATAGGCCGCATAAAAACCCGCCAGTACACCAATAATGGAAGAGACCTCCCGAATCAGCCCCCGGAAAATACCACGGATCAGACAGAAACCCACAATACAGAGTATGGCAATATCCAGCGGATTCATAAAATACACCTTTCAGGGGAAAAGAAAATGGAACGGTCCATATACAGCAAAGAGAAATTGCAGGATTTTTCGTAACAGATCCCCCCCATGCCGTCAATAAAACGGAACCTCTTTCACTGATTCTGATGTTTGCCTTTGGAAAAGGGAATATGCTATGAAGGTATGTCCGAAAGGATGAGTCTGGCCGGACCGCCGGACACCATTGCCCCACCCCCGAAAAGTCTTAAGGGGACTGGGGCTCCGTGCTTTCTTAAGGCCGGCATACGTCAACACAGGACGGCGCACTCCGCCGAACAGGTATGAAAAACCAGAAAACAAACAGCATTCAGGCAAACCATGCCTTTGATGACCCCATGCTTGCACGCCAGCTCTTTGGCGAGCAGAACAGAAACCTCCACCGCATTGCTTCAAGCCTTGCCATTACCCTGCACTCCAGAGGAGACCAGCTTCTCATGGAAGGTCAGGCTTCCCAGATCCAGCTTGCCAGAAAAATTCTGGATCAGCTCTACGGTCTCCTCCGCAGCGGATACCCCATATACCCCAATGACATAGACTACGCAGTTCAGGCCATTCAGGCCAACGACAGGGTAAACCTCAAGGATATCTTTCTGGATACCATCTACGTCACTGCAAACAAACGCTGCATCACACCCAAAAACCCCAACCAGAAAAACTACATCGAGGCCATCCGCGGTCATGACATTGTATTCGGCATCGGCCCTGCGGGCACGGGTAAAACCTATCTGGCCATGGCCATGGCCGTTGCAGCCCTCAGCCGGGGAGAGGTAAACCGCATCATCCTGACCCGGCCTGCGGTTGAAGCCGGGGAATCCTTAGGTTTTCTTCCCGGAGACCTTGCAGAAAAGATTGACCCCTACCTCCGTCCCCTTTATGATGCATTGCATGATATGATGAAGTTTGAAAAGGCCGAGGGTTTTATCCAGCAGGGAGTCATTGAGGTGGCCCCGCTGGCCTTCATGAGGGGCCGGACCCTAAACGATGCTTTCATTATTCTGGATGAGGCCCAGAACACCACAACGGAACAGATGAAGATGTTTCTCACCCGCATCGGTTTCAATTCAAAAACCATTGTGACAGGAGATGTCACCCAGATAGACCTGCCCAGCAAAAAAAAATCCGGCCTGCTACAGGCTGTGGACATCCTCCAGGGAATTGAGGGGATTGCCTTTACCTTTTTTGATCAAAAGGATGTGGTGCGCCATCACATCGTTCGGCGCATTATCAATGCCTATGAAAAACTCCAGGCAAAGGAGAACGGCATGGAGGAATTCCTGCCGCTGTCACCATGACGAATATTTCCCAACGGAAAAAAGCTGTGGCCCGTTTTCTCGGAACCAATAACGGTGTCCGGCTGGGTATGCTTTCTTTGATTATGGCCTCCCTTGCCCTGATGCTGATACCCGGAATGCCTTCCCTTTATTACCATCTGGAAATCGGGGATGTGGCACCGAGAAACATCAAGGCTCCCAGGGATTTCATCATTGAAAACAGTGAAGCCACGGAAACCAGCCGTCAACTGGCCGCAGCAGCCGTACTCACGGTATATGACCTTGATGCAACCATGGGCAACCGGACCATCAGCGGTGTACAGTCCGGATTTCAGGAAATGCGCAGTATTCTCGAACTACCTCTGCCTCTTCCGGTGGAAGGTATAACACCAACGCCACCTGAAAACATCCGCTCCCAGAAAATATGGGCCGCCAAGCCCCGCTTTGAGAATCTGCTGGGAATTCCCGTCAGCGACGGTGCCTTCAGGCTGCTGGAAAGGGAAAAATTTTCCCAGGACATAGAAGATAAAATAACAGAAATACTGAGGGCCATCTTTGAAAACGGTGTGGTTGCCAATAAAAACATTCTGCTGGAAGAGCAGGACAGGGGTATAAACCTGAGAACCCTGGATTCCGAAAAGGAAAGCACAGAAACCAATCTGCGTCGTTTTTACGGGCCCGATCAAGCCCGGACCATGGTCCGCATTGTGGGAGAACCCCTGCTCCGGGGCATGCACTACAACCATATAAACCTCATTGTGGACCTCAGCCAGAGGCTTATCCGACCCAATATTACCCTGAACCGCAGCGAAACCCAGAAACGGATACAGGAAGCCACAATCCTTGCCAAACCCGTTCTCTACCAGATCAAAGCAGATGAAATGCTCCTCCGGGAAGGGGAAAGGGTCACGGATCTGCATAAAATAAAGCTGGACGCCCTGGCTTCCCAGATCCGTACCCAGGATATTTTCCGAAGCAATTCCGGCAGCCTCCTTCTCAGCCTTTTCATTCTTCTGACCGGCTACTGCCTCTGTTTCCGCCGTCCCCTGTCCCATACCCGGAATCCCAACAAAAACATCTTTTTTCTAAGCTCTGTACTCATCAGTGTACTGGCCATGTCCAAGGGATTTCATATCCTGATCCAGCCCATGATCAGTGAAGCAGGCACCTTTGCGACATCTGCGCCTCTGCTCATGGCCCTGCCCGTGGCCGGAGCCGCCATGCTGGCCTGTCTTTTCTTCTCCATGACACAGGGCCTGCCCTTTGCCCTGATCCTTGGCAGTCTCGTGGCCATTACCCTTAAGGCGGATCTTCCCCTGGCTTTCTTCTTCATCCTCAGCAGTGCCATGGGTGCCTACTGGATGCAGAACTGCAAGGAACGCAAGGTATTTGTCAAAGCGGGCTGGAAGCTGGGCCTTTTTCAGATGGCCCTGGCCATAGGTCTTTTTCTGCAGATGGAAAGTTATTCACCCACACTGATGGCCTGGACCCTGATCTTGGCCTTTACCGGCGGTATGCTTTCAGGAATTCTGACGGCGGGAATGGCCCCCCTCCTGGAAATTCTTTTTGACTACACCACAGACATCAAACTTTTAGAACTGGCCAACCCGGACCAGCCTCTGCTGAGAAGGCTAATGCTGGAAGCACCCGGAACCTACAATCACGCCATGATTGTGGGAACCCTTGCGGAAGCTGCTGCTTCGGAAATCGGTGCCAACTCACTGCTGGCAAGGGTGGGGGGTTATTATCACGACATCGGCAAACTCTCAAAACCCCTTTATTTCATAGAAAATCAGGGGGGAGGCAAAAACAGCCACGATAAACTGGCCCCTTCCATGTCTGCCCTCATCCTCATTACCCATGTGCGGGATGGTGTCTCCATGGCAAAGCAGCACAAGCTGGGAGAAGCCATCACAGACATCATCGCCCAGCACCATGGACGCAGCCTTATCAAATTTTTCTATGAAAAGGCCAAGACCCTCAAGGGAGAGGCGGATAACATCAATGCCGATGACTACCGCTACCCCGGCCCCAGACCCCAGAGCCGGGAAGCAGCCATTGTCATGCTGGCTGATGTGGTAGAGGCGGCTTCCCGCACCCTGGAAAATCCCACAGGAGCCCGAATACAGGGGCTGGTCCAGAAAATGATCAATAATATTTTTTCAGATTCCCAGCTGGATGAATGCGACATAACTTTAAGAGACCTGCACAGAATTGCCCGAAGTTTCAACAAAATTCTTACGGGTATCTATCACCACCGCATTGAGTATGCGGAAAGTGCTGCCCCAGGAGGACAGAAGAAAAAACATGCCCATACAGATCGACAACTCCCAGAATCTGATGATGCTCAAAGAAGAGATCCTGACGGAAAAGGCGATGCGCATCTTAAGCGCCTTGGGATTTCCTGAGGCGGAACTCTCCCTTCTCTTCGTGGATGATGAAGCCATGCGGGAAATCAACCTTGAATACAGAAATGCGGATAAAAGTACCAATGTTCTGGCCTTTGCCATGAATGAGGGGGAATTTTCCGACATCAACCCGGAACTGCTGGGGGATGTTGTAATTTCCACGGAAACAGCCCTGAAGGAAGCCAGAGAGTGGGAAATGAACCCCGATGTCCGCATCACCCAGCTTATGGTACACGGCATTCTCCACCTTGTGGGCTTTGACCATGAAAAAGGCCCGGATGCAGAAGCCGAGATGGAAGTTAAGAGTACGGAACTGGTTCGCATGCTGGAAAACAATGAGCAACTTGCAGGATGGCTTGACCCCTGACCCTTAAAACCCAAGGAGGTTCCCATGCCCAGACTCGCCGTAAATGTGGATCACATTGCAACCCTCAGGGAAGCCCGGAAAACCAACTACCCGGATCCAGTGGCCGCCGCCGTCATCGCTGAACTGGCCGGTGCCGATGCCATTGTGGTACATCTGCGGGAAGACCGGCGGCACATCAAGGAAAGGGACGTGCGCATCCTCAGGGATACGGTACAGACCCGGCTGATCCTTGAAATGGGCGCCACTTCTGAAATGCTGGAATTTGCCCTTGAAATCCTGCCGGACCTTGTGACCCTTGTGCCGGAACGCAGACAGGAGGTCACCACCGAAGGCGGACTGGATGTGCTGGCCCATCGGGCCACCGTCACCAATGCCATAGAAACCTTAAAAAGTGCGGGGATTCCCACCTGTCTTTTTGTGGATCCGGATATAGCCCAGATTGAAGCATCCAAAGCCGTGGGAGCCCGATATGTGGAACTCCATACGGGAGTTTTCTGCGACACCACAGACACCAGAGAAAAAGCAAAGGCCTTTGAAGCCCTTCTGATGGCCGCCCGCAGGGGAAAAGAAATCGGCCTTGGTGTAAATGCCGGCCACGGCATCTGCTACCGCTCCATCCAGGCCTTTAAAGGTGTCCATGAAATTGATGAGTTCAGTATTGGTCACAGCATTGTATCCCATGCCGCCCTTGTGGGCATGGAAAATGCCGTCCGTCGCATGGCTGAACTGATCCGGGAACTTTAAGGTATGAAGCGGCTTGTAAGTGCTGCCATCATGGCTGCCATGGATAAAGACACCATTGAAATCTTCGGACTTCCAGGCCGCATCCTCATGGAAACCGCAGGCCGGGAGTCCGGCCGCATCATTTTTGAAAACTTCCCCCTCAGAAAAATGTCTGTTCTGGTCCTCTGCGGCACGGGCAATAATGGCGGTGACGGCTGGGTGGCTGCCCGCTACCTTCTGGGCTGGAACACTGATATCCATGTTCTGCTGGCGGGTTCTGCTGAAAAACTCAGCCCTGAAAGCCGCATCAATAAAAGTCTTTATGAAAAGGCCGGTGGCAGAGTTTTTATGGCAGAGGATGAGGCTGCCCTGAAAAACCTTGAACAAAAACTCTTTAAGGCAGATCTCTTTGTGGATGCCCTTTTCGGCATAGGACTGGATCGCCCCGTACAGGGCTTTTATGCAAAACTCATGGAGACGGTTACAGAATCAGGCATACCTGTGGTGAGTCTGGATATTCCATCCGGCATCCATGCGGATACCGGAGCCATACAGGGTATGGCCCTGAAGGCCAGCCATACCATCACCTTCGGGTTTGCCAAACCCGGCCTTCTTCTGGAGCCGGGCCGCAGTCACAGCGGAACAATCCATGTGGTGGATATCGGCATACCGGGTATCATCAGCCAGAAATACCCTTGCAGTCTGGAGCAGGTTACAGAAAAATGGGCAGCTGCTCAACTGCCTGAGCGATCAGCAGCCAGTCACAAGGGGCATTTCGGACATATCCTCCTTGTGGGCGGAGCCCCTGCCACAAGGGGAGCAGCCGTACTGGCAGCCACTGCTGCCCTCCGCTCCGGCTGCGGCCTCATAAGCCTTGCCGTACCGGAAAGCAGCCTGCCCCTTCCGGGAATGCTCCCGGAAATCATGGTGCAGGGTCTTAACGGCAATGCTAAAGGCTTTTGCAAAAAAGCTGCGGAAAGTCTCATTCCCATGCTTGAGGGCAAAAGCCTTGCCGCCGCAGGACCGGGCATGGGTACGGGGAAAACAGCTGCAGCCATACTCCGCATCCTTCTGGAAAGTTCCCTGCCCCTGGTACTGGATGCCGATGCCCTGAATCTGCTGGCCCTGCATGGGGAGCTCATGGATCTGCTCTCCCGCAAAAAAGAAGCCTGCGTACTCACGCCCCATCCCGGAGAAATGGCAAGGCTCTGCGGCATGTCCGTTCAGGCCGTGCAGGAAGACCGTATCAGTGCCGCCAGCAATTTTGCCTTAGAAAAGGGCTGCCACCTTCTGCTCAAGGGTGCTTCTACCGTAGCAGCAACTCCGGACGGCATCTGCCGCATCATAACAAAAGGAAACCCCGGCATGGCCACGGGAGGCTCCGGTGACGTGTTGTGCGGTATCCTTGCAGGGCTCATGGCCCAGGGCAAGGCTGCAGATACGGCAGCTCCCCTTGCTGCTTTTTTACACGGCATGGCTGCGGATCATCTGGCGGAAAAACAGGGCCCCCAAGGGTATCTCCCATCGGAAGTGGCGGCAGTCCTTCCGGAAATTTTCAAAATAATCACCACAGGATCACAATGGAAACCCTGAGCATCACACGGAAAAGCCACTCTCCGGAAGAAAGCTTCAGACTTGCTGAAAGCTTGGGGCTGCGGATTCAGACCCCATGCCGCATTGCCCTTTACGGTGATCTGGGAGCCGGAAAAACCCACTTTGTTCAGGGCCTTGCCTCAGGCCTTGGCGTGGCCGAAGGCAGCTATGTAACAAGCCCCTCCTATGCCCTGATCCATTCCTATGAAGCCCGGCTGCCCCTGCACCATGCAGATCTTTACCGACTTTCCCACAGCGACGAGGTTTTTGACATCGGCCTTTATGAACTCATGGCCTCGGAAGCCGTCACCGTAGTGGAATGGGCTGAACGCATGGAAGGTATGGAAATCTTTGACCTTGAAATCCGTATAGAAATCCATGGGGAAAGTGAACGGACTATCCGTGCACAGGCCTCTGGACTTCATTTTCAGGATCTGCTAAGGAGCTGGCAACAAGTCAGCCATCCGGAATAAAACCGGATAAGGATACCTGATGAAAAGCCTCTCCTTATAAATTTAAAAGGAAAAGGCTTTTTTTGGGCTTTGGACACCCTTTCAGCATCAGGGTTTTTCGCCTGCGTATCCGGCTTATACTGATATTTTTTTAGGCCTCGAAGGAGGAGTTTCGTCATGGGACTGATCGTACAGAAGTACGGAGGCACTTCCGTCGGCGACATTGACCGCATACGCAATGTCGCCCGCAGGGTTGCCAGAACCTATGATGCCGGAGACAAGGTGGTGGTGGTACTTTCCGCCATGTCCGGCACCACGGACAGACTGATTGCCATGGCCGAGGAGGCCTGCGAAAGACCGGATAAACGGGAAATGGATGTTCTTCTGGCCACAGGGGAGCAGACCACCGTGGCTCTGCTGGCCATGATTTTAAAATGCATGGGATATCAGGCCACATCCCTGCTGGGATTCCAGGCGGAAGTAGTCACGGACTGCTCCTGCGGTGCAGCCCGCATCCTCAACATCGGAGCCTCCCGTATCCGCAGCCTCCTCGATGACGGACAGATTGTCATTGTGGCAGGCTTTCAGGGCAGCGATGCCCAAGGCAACATCACCACCCTGGGCCGGGGTGGCTCCGACACCTCCGCCGTGGCCATTGCCGCAGCACTCAAGGCAGATACCTGTGAAATCTATACAGATGTGGACGGTGTATATACAACGGATCCCAATATCTGCAAAAAAGCCCGGAAGCTCTCCAGAGTCAGCTACGATGAAATGCTGGAAATGGCAAGCCTCGGTGCCAAGGTGCTGCAGATCCGGTCTGTGGAATTTGCAAAAAAATACAATGTGCCCGTACACGTAAGATCATCCTTCAAGGATGAGGAGGGAACCATGGTCATGCAGGAAGATGCGGATATGGAACGCCTGGTGGTTTCCGGCGTTACCTGCAACAAGAATGAGGCAAGAATCACCCTCAAGGGAGTACCTGACCGTCCGGGAATTGCCTTCAGAATCTTAAACCCCATTGCCGAGGCCGGTATCCTCGTGGACATGATCATCCAGAATACCCGGTCCGGTAATATCACAGACTTTACCTTTACCGTTCCCAAGACGGATATCCGGGACGCCCTCGAAATCAGTAAAAAGGTGGCCGAAGAAATCGGTGCCGAAGAAGTCATGGCAGACCCCAACATTGCCAAGGTTTCCGTCATAGGTGTGGGCATGAAAAATCACTCCGGCGTGGCTTCCAAAATGTTTGCCGCCATGTGTGAGGAAAACATCAATATGATCATGATCAGCACGTCTGAAATCCGCATTTCCTGTATCATAGAGGAAAAGTATACAGAACTGGCCGTGCGTGCCCTGCACACAGCCTTCGGTCTTGACAGACCCGAAGAATGCCTCAACTGAAATCAATGAAAGCCTTCACGCCGGACCAGCTACGCTTTGCCCTGATTATGGGCGTACTGCTTTTTATTCTGGCCCTTTTCCGGCTGCCATTTCCTTAAGAATCTGATCCACAGCCCATCCGGGATCTGCCGCATCCCGGATGGGCCTTCCAACCACCAGCATATCAGCACCCGCAGCAAGGGCCCGCTCCGGTGTCATGACCCGCTTCTGGTCATCACCCGTCCCAAGGCTCCATGCCGGACGGATTCCCGGTGTCACCGCAAGAAAACCGGCTCCGCACCTTTCCTTCACCCCTGCGGCTTCATGACCTGAGCATATCACTCCGGCAAGCCCCGATTCCATGGCAAGAACAGCCCGTTTTTTAACCAGATCCTCCATGGCCGCATCATCTTTCAGCTCCAGCCCCGTTTCCTTCAGGGTGGAAAGTCCGCTGCTGGTGAGCACGGTGACACCCAGAATCTTCATGCTGTCCCCTGCGGCATCCGCAGCCTTTGACAGCATCTCCCGGCCCCCTGCCGTGTGCAGGGTAAGGTAATCCACCCCCAGTTTTTTGAGATTTCTCACACTTCTTTCCACGGTGGCGGGAATGTCATGGAGCTTTAAATCTAAAAAAACCTCCACACCGCTTTTATCTCTGATTCTGGAAACAATGCCAGGCCCTTCACCAAGAAACAGCTCCAGCCCGATCTTCACCACACCCACCCTGCCCGCAAGGAGGGGCAGAATGGGAGCAGCCGATGCAAAATCCGGATAATCCAGCGCAAAAACAAGATGTTTTGATAATAAAACAGACACAATACCTCCTGAAAAGTAAAGATTCACGACTTTCTTCAGCTCTGTAAATTTATCATACCAGTACTGCTAAAGGTATCTGCCTGACAAATATGACCCTTAACAAATGAAAATTGTACTGAATAATTACCTTGAAAAAAAAATTGCGGGACATAACAAACATAATCAAAACACAATAAATAATACATCTTAAAATCAAACACATACACATAAATACAATAATCAGTTTCCCATACAGGAGGAATGAGACTTGAATCCAAAGTCACTGAAATGCTATGGAGTAATGTTTTTCAATACTCTGGTATACACCAGAAAAACCGGGAGTCTCTATGGAATCCAATATTCACTATGTGGCATCTGGCCAGTTCCTGGTTGCCGCAGGCAGACAGCCCCTGATCCTGAAAGCCCTTCTGGGTACCTGTGTGGGTGTCTCCATCTATGATACAGTGGCAGGTATAGGGGGACTTCTGCATATCCTTTTGCCCGAACCCGTATCCGGTGCATCGGACACACACCCCGGGAAATACGCCAGTACCGGTGTCCCTGCCTTCCTCAAAGCCCTCATTGAAAAGGGAGCCCATCCGGACAACATGCGCGCCACCGTTGCCGGTGGTGCCCTTGTGGGTCCGGTGAGTGAGCAGGATATGGCCTTAGATATCGGTGGCCGAACCGCAGAAAAGGTACACGAGCTTCTGAAAAGATACAATATCCCCGTCAATGCTTCGGAAACCGGTGGCTTTTTCACCTGTACCCTGGAGCTGGATCTGAACACCGGCAAAAACCGCATCTGCCCCTCCGGCCTGCTGCGGGATCCCGAAGAAGCCTTCCACTATACAGCCCCTTCGGCAGATGCCATTGCCGCCAGTGTCACAGGGCTCAAACCCATTCCCCAGGTTGCCTTAAAAATCCTGCGCATGGTGACATCGGAAGAAGCAGATTTCAAAACCATTGCCGCAGAAGTCCGCAAGGATCAGGTGATTACCGCCCAGACCCTGCGCATGTGCAATGCAGCCCTGTATTCGGGACGCAATCAGGTAGCCTCCATTGATGACGCCCTTATTCTGCTGGGACAGGATGCCCTCATTAAATCCATTATTTCTTCTTCCCTAAAAACCTTTTACAGGCAAAGCGATTCCGTATATTCCCTGTGCAAGGGCGGCCTTTTTCACCATGCCATGGGCACGGCCATTGTGGCCGATCAGCTTGCCGCCCATACGGGTGCTGCCCACAGGGCCACAGCCTATACTGCGGGCCTGCTCCATGATATAGGCATGGTGGTGCTGGATCAGCACATCACCTCCGCCTGCCCCCTCTTTTACAGGGGCATGAAAAAGGAAAACCACCGCATTCTCGAAGTGGAAAAACGTATACTTGGTGTGGATCACTGTGAAGTGGGAGCCAAACTGGGTCTGAAATGGGCCTTCCCGGGAAACCTCATCCACGCCATCCGGCACCACCACAGCCCCGAAGAAGGAAAAGACGGGGACAAGCTGGCCTATATTGTCCATGCTGCTGACATCATCATGTCCCGTTTTCAGTCCGGTGTTTTTCCTGAATCCAGCAAAGGCAGCATTGCAGACCGCCTTGCCGTAATCGGTATGGGTCCTGCGGATTTTGAAAAATTCATTGACCAACTGCCCATGGGTGTTTTCAGTATGCAGCCGGAAACTGTCCTTTTCAAAAAAACCTGAACATCGGAAAAAGAAAGTGTACGAAAAATCCATGGACACCCAGCAACTCCTCAGGCAGCTTCCGGGAGTGGACACCCTTCTTCTGAATATGGAAACCCTGGAAAAATGGCAGGATCTTCCCCATAGCCTGAAAACCCGTATCATCCGGGAAGTGCTGGAAGAAAAACGCAGAGCCGTTCTTGAAAACCGGTTTCATGAAGAAAAAGAACTGACCGTCTCAGCCCTGATGCCCCTGATCATTAAGAAGCTGGAGAAGGCTGTAACACCAAACCTCCAGCGCACCATCAATGCCACAGGCGTTGTTGTACACACCAATCTTGGCAGATCCCTCCTTGCGGAGGAAGCCCTTGAAAGAATCATGGCCGTTGCCAGCCATTACAGTAATCTGGAGTTCAACCTTGAAAATGGTAAAAGGGGACTGCGTTACACGGCCGTTTCTTCTCTGCTCACGGAAATCACCGGTGCAGAAGCCGCCATGGTGGTCAACAACAATGCCGCAGCCGTTCTTCTCTGTCTGGATACCCTGACCAGAGGAAAAGAAGCCATTGTTTCCAGAGGAGAGCTGGTGGAAATCGGCGGCTCCTTCCGTATTCCCGATGTCATGGCCAAAAGCGGTGCCATCCTGAAGGAAGTGGGCACCACCAACCGCACCCACCTGAAAGACTACGAAGGGGCCATCGGAGAAAATACGGGGCTGCTCCTCAAGGTACACACCAGCAATTTTCAAATCATGGGCTTTACTGCCTCCGTAAGCATGGATCAGCTCTCGTCTCTGGGCAGAAAACACGGCATTCCTGTCATGGATGATCTTGGCTCCGGCACATTCATGGACTTTTCTCCCTTCGGCCTTTCAAAAGAACCCACAGTACAGGAATCCCTAAGGGCCGGTGCCGACATCGTCACCTTCAGCGGGGACAAGCTGCTCGGTGGCCCCCAGGCCGGTATCATTGTGGGCAAAAAAGAATGGATAGAAAAAATCCGCAGCAATCCCCTGACCCGTGCCCTGCGCATCGACAAGCTCACCCTTGCTGCCCTGGAAGGCACCCTGCGCCTTTACCGGGACCCTGAAAAAGCCATGGCCAGAATTCCCACCCTGCGCATGCTCACCATGGATGAAAGCCTCTGTACAGAAAGAGCCAATACACTCCATAAAAAACTCATGGCCCTTGTACTGCAAGGCTTTGATATTGAAATCCAGCCCAGCATAGCCAGGGCAGGAGGCGGCTCCCTGCCCACCCAGGACCTACCCAGCCGCTGCATAAGCATAAAAAGCAGGGCTGTCTCCGCAGCATCCATGGAACGCCAGCTCAGAAAACACCAGCCCCCCATTATCGGCCGGGTGGAAAACGATGCCTTTCTCATGGATGTGCGTACCCTGCAGCAGGGAGAGGAAGACATCATTGCTACGGCATTTTCCTCCCTTTTTTCCCAATCTCCCAATCCTCCCAGTCCTGAAAAGGAGAAGCCATGAAGGCCAGTTCTGCCCTGCAAGGGGAATGTCCGGATCCTTTTCTCCGGAGTAATGGAAGTCTTGATCCGTCCTCACCCTGCTCCAGATCCCAGGAAACACCAGTGTTGCTTCCAGATGGCCCAAGCTTTCCTTCTCCGGAATCCCTGCACGCCCTTTTCATTGAAGAGCCCTGTACGCCCTTCACAATCCTGAGCCTGCAGGTGGAAGACTTATCCGGGGAGATGGAAAAGGCCCTTGCCGATCTTGGAAAAGAACAGCAACTGCATATAGCCCAGGACAACAAGCTCTTTTTCCTTCTTTTCCAGGACAAAGGACCCGAAGAGGCTGAAAAGATTTTTAAGAAACTGAAACAAAATCCTGCAAAGGCAATGAATGCGGGGATTTTTACCTATCCCCTTGATGGCTTTGCCGCAGCAAAGGCTCTGGAATACAGCAGAAAAACCCTGACCCACAGCCTTCTTCTGGGGCCGGATTCCCTTGCAAACTTTGATGCCGTCACCCTGAACATTTCCGGGGATGAGGCTTATCAGGAAGGCCGCATGGATGAAGCCGTGGAAGAATACGGGGCTGCCCTGCGTCTTGACCCTGAAAATGCCAATGTACTCAACAGTCTTGGAGTCTGCTTCGGTGTTATTCAGGATTATGAAAAGGCCCTGGACGCTTTCCGCCGCAGCCATGCTGCCGATCCGAAGGAAGCCATGGCCGTTTACAATCAGGGACTTATCCATGAAATGCAGGGGGAAAGACAAAAGGCAAAGGAGTGTTTTGAAAAGGCCCTTAACCTTTCTCCGGAAAGCTTTGAAAGTGCCTTTCACTTAGGCAAAAGCCTCGTGGCCCTTGAAAACCCGGAGGCTGCCCTGCCCTTTCTGGAAAAAGCCAGAACCATCAAGCCGGAAAACGGGCCTGTACTGAAATTTCTGGCGGAAGCCTGTTTCAGAACCAAAGACATCGGGAAAGCCTTTAATCTCTTCCGCCAGGCCCTGCGCCGCATGCCAAGGGACGCGGAAGTGCTTTCCGGCCTCGGTGCCTGCTTTGATCTTAAAGGGGAAAACCCTGATATAGCCGCCACCTTCTGCGAGGAAGCCCTTGCCATAGAGCCGGATAACGGTCTTTTTGCCCTGCGCCTTGGCAGAATACGGATGCGTCAGAACAAAAATGAAGAAGCCCGCAGTCTTTTCTTAAAGGCAAGAAAAAACGGACAGAAACTGAGCCGGGAAGAAGAGGAGGGGCTGGACTGCGAATGAATCATAAGGCAGAGAAGCAATTCATCTGCTTGACGAAGATTGCTTCTATCAAACTGAGAGTGCGTTGAAATTTACTTTTATTCTTTTATATAATATGGAGGCCCTATGCCCATCTATGAATATCACTGCAAATCCTGTGAAAAAAACTTTGAATCTTTAGTCCTGAAACGGGATGAGGTTCCAGGCTGTCCCTTCTGTAACGGGGAAAAGGTACAGCGGCTCATGTCCGCCTGCGGTTTTATAAGCAAAGGTACAGGTGCCGGTGGAGAAACTACTGTCACAAGCAGCGCAGGTGCTTCCGGCTGTGGTGGATGCTCTGCCTCAAGCTGTGCCGGATGCGGGGTTTGAGACGCAGGCTGTCGCAATGTAAATCAAAAGTAATTGTTCAGCACAATTTTCCTTTGACAAATCGATAACTTTCAATCAGGTGCATAGACAACCGAGCCATTTGTTCATGACGCAATCTTATTCGGGAGCTTCTTGCCCTGTGCGGAAGCGGCAAAAACTCCCCGCCACTGGCAGGATAAGCTTTTTGATTACCATGGCAGGCTTAAGCACGCTGCCTTTGTGGCGGCTCAAACAGTTTGCCGCTTCTTTCGCACAGGCCTTCAAAGCTCTGATCCGAAACGATTGCAATGTCACTCACAAACAGCCCGATTGTCTTTGATTGGAACCAAGATTCTGAAATTAAAAAAATAATTTTTCATGATAAAATTTGCTGAATAATTACAATCAAAAATCAAAATTGAGTACCCAGATATCATACAAGGAATACCCATGGAACCCGGAAAAGTTTATCTAGTTGGCGCAGGTCCCGGAGATCCCGGCCTTTTTACCCTCAAAGGCAGGGACTGCATGGCCCGTGCCGGAGTGATCATCTATGATTATCTGGCCGCTCCGGCCCTTCTGGCCCTGGCTGCTCCGGATGCGGAATGCATTTATGTGGGCAAAAAAGGCGGTGACCACACCCTTTCCCAGGAAGGTATAAACCAGCTCATTGTGGACAAAGCCCGCACGGGCCGTACCGTGGTCCGGCTCAAGGGGGGCGATCCCTTTATCTTCGGAAGGGGGGGAGAAGAAGCAGAAGTTCTCAAAGCAGAAGGTATTCCCTTTGAAATAGTACCCGGAGTCACAGCGGGCATTGCAGCCTCAGCCTATGCGGGTATCCCCCTGACCCACAGAAAAATGACAGCAACCCTCGCCTTTGTCACGGGCCATGAAGACCCCACCAAGGAAGACTCCCGCATTGACTGGGAGGCACTGAGCCGGGGCATCGGCACCCTGGTCTTCTATATGGGTGTGAAAAACCTCCCCCTCATCACAAAACAGCTTCTGAAATACGGCAGAAACCCGGAAACCCCCGTGGCCCTCATCCGCTGGGGAAGCACCAGCCAGCAGCAGACCGTAACCGGCACCCTTGCCACCATTGAAGAGGAAGTCCGCAGGGTGGGCCTGAAGGCACCGGCCATCATCGTGGTGGGTGAAGTGGTGGAACTGCGCAGCACCCTTGCATGGTTTGAAAAGGAACGCCCCCTTCTTGGCAGACGTATTCTGGTGACCCGTGCCAGAGAGCAGGCCAGCGATCTTATTGCTCAACTCACACAGCTGGGGGCACATTGCATTGAGATGCCCACCATACGGGTGGTGCCGCCTGAGGATATGTCGGACATGGATGCTGCCATTGACAGGCTGGGAGAGTATGACTGGCTGGTTTTTACCAGCGTAAACGGAGTAAAATATTTTTTCAAAAGACTCTTTGACAGAGGCTTGGACGTGCGGGCTCTGCACCGGGTAAAAACCGCCTGCATCGGACCTGTAACTGCGGAAAGACTTCTGGATTATGGCATCAGGTGTGACATTCTTCCGGAAAACTATCGCGCTGAATCCGTGGTGGATGCCTTCAGAAAGGAAAAAATGTCCGGAGTCAGGGTTCTGCTGCCCAGAGCGGCCGAAGCCCGGAGTGTACTGCCGGACAGCCTGAGGGAAATGGGTGCTCATATGGATGAGGTCACAGCCTATGTAACCCTTCCTGTTAAGGATCAGGCGGAAGAACTCATCGCTCTCCTTGAAAAAGAAGGAGCGGATATGGTCACCTTTACCAGCTCGTCAACAGTAAAAAATTTCAGAAGCCTGATACCAGATGAACACTTTGGAAACCTTATACAGAAACTCAAGGTAGCGTCCATCGGTCCCATCACTTCGGATACGGCAAGGGAGCTTGGTTTCCATGTGGATACGGAAGCCCTTGAGTACACCATACCCGGCCTTGTACAGGCTATTTGTGGCACAGCAGATTAAGCTTTCATGGAAAAAACTGTTCAGCACCATTTATTATAAAATTCCAAGGCTGTAATTGCAGCAGCTTCGTACTGTTGCAAGGCACCCTGGCTATTTGCAAGTGACGTTGCAATCGTTTCGGATCAGAACTTTGCAGACCTGTGCGAAAGAAGCGGCAAACTGTCTGAGCCGCCACAAAGGCAGCGTGCATAAGCCTGCTATGGTAATAAAAAAAACCATCCTGCCTGTGGCGGCGAGTTTTTGCCGCTTCCGCACAGGGCAAGAAGTTCCCGAATAAGATTGCGTCACGGGCAAATAAGCTTGGGTGCCTGTGCATCTATCTGGCAGCTGTGATACTTGGAAAATTGTGCTGAACAGTTACCTTTTTTCAAAGGCCGTTCCCGGCTTCATGCCCAGTTTACCCAGAACAATGGCAAGGGGACAGAAACCCGTAAAGGCCGCCTGCAGCAGATTGGCTCCCACAAAAACGGTAAAAAGCAGCCACCATCCGGAATGCAGCCATGAAAGAATCAGGGAAAGCAGAATCATTGTTCCGGCAAAGGCCATGACCACACGTTCAATGCTCATTTTCCACCTCCTTTGAATGTCTGTATCTGGTTCTCGGACAAGTCAGCCAAAACATACCAGTTTTTACAGGCCCTGCACAAGCTCCCAGCCCCCATCCCCCAGCATGGCCAGATCCCTTTCCACAGCCTTTCCAGGTGTGGTGAGGTAATTTCCCGTCATAAGACCCGTAGCTCCGGCAGAAAAAATAAGGGCTTCCAGGGAAGCAAAGCTCTGCTGCCTGCCCCCGCAGACAATCAATGGTGTCTCCGGCATAAAAAAACGGAAAGCGGCCAGTATCTTCAGGCAGCGCAGGGGGCTGAGTAAAGGATAACTCTCTGTTCCCGTTCCCGCAATGGGCACCAGAAAATTCATGGGGATGGCATCAACCCCAAGGTTTTTCAGGGTTTCTGCAAACTCTAAGATCTGTTCATCCCTTTCCCCCAGACCGAAAATACCACCGCAGCAGATTTCAAGGCCTGCCCTTTTTGCCGCTGCCAGGGTTTCCATACGATCTTCATAGCTGTGGGTGCTGCATATGGACGGAAAAAGGGAAGCAGCGGTTTCAAGATTGTGGTGATAACGGGTCACACCTGCGTTTTTAAGACGCTTCAGTGCAGCTTCCGGCAGAATACCCAGGGAAGCACAATAGGATATACTTTCTCGGGGAAAGGATTCATAGGCCCGGATAATGGTGTCCAGCTCAGATCCTTCCATTCCCCTGCCGCTGGTCACAATGCTGTAGCGGTCCAGCGGAAAAAGCGAGGCCATGGCAGCCTCTTCCCGCAGTTTTTCTTCTGTCCGGAGGGGATATATCTCTATATCACTGCGGGCATGAACCGACTGGGAGCAGAAGGAACAATCTTCGGAACATCTGCCGGATTTACCGTTGCAAATGGCACAAAGCCGCACTCCCCTTTTAAAAAAAAATCTGCGGATACGATCCGTACCCGCAAGAATTTCTGCCATATCAGCAATGTCCGCACCAAGCACCCACAAAAAAAAATCCTTAGTTATACTTTTACCGGAAAGAACCCTTTCCGCTTCCTTCAGAGGATCCAAAACCATACTCCTGCATAATTAAATACTGCCCTTACTTCTAAAATCTCCACTAAGAGCGCAGATGACGGCCCAGATTATCCAGCAGCCTGTCCGCCTCCTCAAGGGTTTTTACCCTGTGCACATCTCCTGCCGCCCCAACACCGGGACATTTTGCCATATCCTCAAAAAGAAATCTCATGGACTGGCCATCTTCCATCACCCGTACAATGGGATCCGCCTGCATCTGGATAAAGGCATAGGCTGTCTTACGGAAATAAAAACGGGCCCTTGAGTCCAGATCAGAAATCATTTTCCGAAGATCCACAACTACTGTAAAACCCGGACGAAGATTCTCCATAACCGATAAAATGGCATTGGAAATGAGCTTGCCGGAGTTTTTTTCCACCTTACCGAAAATCTGAATATACAATCTGTTTTTTCTCTCATCCAACCATATTTTCCATGCAGCCAGATCTTTCTTGCCGGTTCTGTGGCTAGGCGGGCTCCGCCTCAGCATACCCGCCAGATGCTGAACCCTCCTGTCTGATTCCGCAAGGGCCTCTTCCAAACGTATCACCTCACGCACCAGAAAAGGTGCAGCCCTCAAAACCAGATTGATATCTTTTAAATCCGCTACGGCTTTACTCTGGAATTTTGCCTTCAGTTCTTCAAGATCCATGGGACACGGCCCCGCCTGTTTGAGTCAGAAACTGTCTGTCTTCTCCGCCCTCCCCAGGGCATGAATACATACTCTATCATATCCCAATCAGCGGAGAATACAAGTTTCTACATGGGCAGAAAAAGCGTAAAAACACTTCCCTCCCCAGGGCGGCTGCGCACCTCCACCCTTCCACCGTGGGCATTCATAACATGCTTTACAATGGCAAGCCCCAGACCGGTACCACCAAGCTTACGGGTTCTGGCCTTGTCAACACGGTAAAAACGTTCAAAAAGCCGGGGCAGATGCTCTTCCGGAATACCCGGACCACTGTCTGCAAAGGCAATGGATATAAAATCATCCTCCTGTCCGGCATGAATATCCACCCTTGAATGATCGGAAGAATATTTCAGGGCATTATCCAGAAGATTTACGAATGCATGTTCCATAAGATGGGAATCCATTTTTACCTTAAGTCTTTCGGGACAGTCCACCACCACCTCAATACCCTTTTCCTCCATCCTTGGCATACAGAGCTGAACAGCTGCCAATAGAACTTCTTTAAGATTTTTTTCTTCCAGCAGGAGGTCCTCATTTTCCGCTTCCTGCTCAATGGCAGATAATTTAAGAAGATCATCCACAAGAAGAATCAGACGGTTCACATTTCTGTCTATAATATGCATGAAGCGCTTTGCTTCTTCGGGATCGGTGCCGCCATCCTCCCTTAAGGTTTCCACAAAACCCTTGATGGCCGTAAGGGGTGTTTTCAGCTCATGGGAAACATTGGCCACAAAATCCTTTCTCATATGCTCCAGCCTCCGCAGCTGGGTAACATCCTGAATGACAAAAAGGGTTCCCATGCGCTGATCATCCGCATCCTTCAAAGGAGAACTGTGGGCATGGACAAGCTTTTTACCGTACTGATAAAGATCCATGTCCGCTTCAACGGCACTCTCTGCAGCAAGGGCTTTATCCACAAAACGAAGAGCCTCCAGATTCCTTACAATTTCATGGACGTTTCTGCCCTGATAAAGCGCAGCATCCACATCAAACATCCGGGCTGCGGCCTGATTCATACGTAAAAGCGATCCTTCAGTATCCAGGGCAATCACCCCTTCCACCATACTGGAAAGGACGGCTTCCAGCTCGTTACGCTGGCGGACCACCATACGGATACGCTGATCCAGATCTTCTGCCATCCGGTTCATAGCTTCCGAAAGGGCAGCCATCTCCTGAATATCGGGAACAAAAAGCCTGTGGGAAAGATCCCCGGAAGCAAAACGATGGGCACCCTCACGCAAAATAATCAAAGGTGCTGAAATTTTTCTGGACAGAAACCATGAAAATCCGGCTGCAAAGATAAGAACCAGAAAACCACAGAGAAAAATCCGTTTCTGCAGGACAAGAATAGCCTCATCAATGGCTGTAAGCGGCACAGCAGCCCTTAAAACAGCCAGCAGGTGCCCTGAACTCTCCAGGGGAATGGCCACATACATCATGGGCTGACTCACCGTTTCAGAATACCTTGAAACCACGCCCGTAAGACCTGAAGCAGCTCTGGCAATCTCCACCCTGTCCCTGTGATTCTCCATTTCCATGGGATTTTCATCCGTGTCTCCCACCACAACTCCCGAAGGAAGAACCACGGTGAAACGGGTATCTGAGGCTGATCCTGTTTCTTTGCATATGCGCTGAACTTCCAAAAAATCACCCACTTTTATAAGGGAAATAATCTTTGGCTTAAGGATCAGAGTCCTTGAAACAAGCTCTTTTTGGGTATTTTCCATGAAAAACTGTTTCATGGTGCCTGCTGCATAAAGACTGACCGCCACAAGTCCCACAAGAATGATCAGAAAATAAGATGGGTAGAGCTGCCATAAAAGCGATCTTTTTTTTATCATGTCTTACTTCCTGAAACGATAGCCAACACCCCGTACCGTTTCTATTCGTTTTCCATGGACCCCCAGTTTTTTACGCAGACCTACAATCTGCACATCCACGCTGCGATCCGTCACAGGATAATCATCACCATGGATGGCATCCACAATCTGTGTCCTTGTAAACACCCAGCCCGGACGGCGGGCAAGAAAATGGAGAATCTGAAACTCAGACCAGGTCAGAGACAAAGACTCACCCTCGGCCAGCACCTCATGGCGACCCGGATGGATGAGAAGGCCCCCTGCATCCAGAGCTTTTTCCCCTTCATCGGGCTTTTCCACCCCCAGCAGCTTTCTGCGCCTCAGAACCGAACGGATTCTCGCCAGAAGAATCCTGGGGCTGAAGGGCTTGGTCACATAATCATCTGCTCCCAGCTCAAGGCCCGTCACCACATCGGCCTCTTCTCCCTTGGCCGTGAGCATGACAATGGGAAGACTGGAATCTCCAGGCTGCCTGCGTATGCGGCGGGTCACTTCAAGGCCATCCACACCGGGAAGCATAAGATCCAGCACCATCAGATCCGGAGAATGATCCCGCACCAGCCGCAGGGCTTCCTCGCCGCTACCCGCCAGCAGCACGCCATAACCCTCACGGCTCAGGTGATAACGGATGAGCTCAAGGATATCCTCCTCATCATCCACCACAAGAATATCTTCCTTTGCCATTTCAACCCTTTCATACCTTAATCTGGCTGTGGCGGACAATCTGCCCTTCAATCACATAAATCACCTCTTCGGCAATGTTTGTGGCATGGTCCGCCATGCGCTCCAGATGACGTGAAATCAGAAACATATTGATGAGATAGGCAACATCATCAGGATTTTCCCGAATCCGCTCCTTCACCCGGCCATAAACCGCCGTATTCATGGCGTCCACCTCATCATCCATGGCACGAACGGAATTGGCAAGGGAGGCATCCATATTGACAAAGGCGTCCAGACTTTTTTTAAGCATCAGCCCAACCTTGGCAGACATTTCTGAATAATCATAAAAGGGCATGGCTCTTCTGGCTGCCATGGTCATAACCCTTCTGCCTATATTGACGGCCAGATCTCCGATACGCTCCAGATCATTATTTATTTTAATCACGCAGACAAGAAAGCGCAGATCCACGGCAACTGGCTGATACAAAGCTATGATCTTAAGACACTCCTCTTCTACCTCAACTTCCATATCATCAATTTCATGATCCGCCTCCACGACAAACCTTGCCATCTCAGAATCCATGGCCGCAATGGAAGCACAGGCCGTATGCACCCGGTCTTCCACCAGGGTTCCCAGAGACAGAAGATTTTTTTTCAGACGTTCCAGTTCATGATGCAGAAATAATCCCATATTTCCCCCTCCAATATCAGCCGAAACGGCCCGTTATGTATTCTTCTGTCTGTTTGTTTTTGGGATTTGTGAAAATAGTATCGGTCTCATCCACTTCTATAATACGACCCATATAAAAAAAAGCCGTTGTATCGGACACCCGGGCCGCCTGCTGCATATTATGGGTGACGATGATGATGGAATAAAAGCGCTTTAGCTCATGGATCAGCTCCTCAATCTTCTGGGTGGCCAGAGGATCAAGGGCAGAGGCAGGTTCATCCATGAGCAGCACCTCCGGTTCCACGGCAAGGGCCCTTGCAATGCAAAGACGCTGCTGCTGACCACCACTCATGCCCAGAGCGGATTCATGCAGCCTGTCCTTCACTTCTTCCCAGAGTGCCGCCTGCCGCAGGCTTTTTTCCACCTGCCCTGCAATGATATTTTTATCCCGCACGCCGTTCACCCGAAGTCCGTAGGCCACATTCTCAAAAATCGTCTTTGGAAAAGGATTAGGCTTCTGGAATACCATGCCAATTTTCCTTCGGAGGCGAACCACGTCCACGGAAGGAGCATAAATATTATTGTCATCCAGAAGAACTTCTCCCTTTACCCGACTGATGGGAATCAGATCATTCATCCGGTTCAGACAGCGCAAAAAGGTACTTTTACCACAACCCGAAGGACCTATCAGTGCCGTTACATCCCTCTCCCGAAAGCCAAGATCAATATCGTAAAGTGCCTGAAAATTACCGTAATAAAAATTCAGCCCCTTTGCCTGCATTTTCCATTTTTTTTCCATGGCTCACCCTTTATCTCACCATACCTGTAAAAAAACTTTTTCCTTCATTCTTAACGCATTTTCTTACGCAGCTTTGAACGGTAAATAATCGCCACCAGATTCATGCCCAATACAAGGGCAATGAGCACAAGGGCCGTTCCATACTGCAGGGGTCTGGTCTGCTCTATACTGGTGCCAGCCGTTGCCAGAACATAAATATGATAGGGCAGAGCCATGACCTCATCCATGATGGAAGAAGGAATCTTCGGAGTAAAGAAAACCGCTGCGGTGAACATAATGGGAGCCGTTTCCCCGGCAGCCCGGCTGATCCCAAGAATTGCTCCTGTGAGAATTCCCGGCAGGGCAGAAGGCAGGACCACCCGCCAGATGGTCTGCCACCGGGTGGCTCCCAGCCCCAGAGAAGCTTCCCTGTAGGTATCCGGAACGGATTTCAGGGCTTCTTCCGTGGCACCAATGATCACCGGCAATGTCATGGCACCAAGGGTAAGCGCCCCCGCAGCAAGGCTTACTCCCATACCAAGGATGATACAGAAGAAAGCCAGGCCGAAAAGCCCGAAAACCACAGAAGGAACACCTGCAAGGTTACTGATGCCCAGGCGAATGATCCGCATGATTTTCCCTGAGCTGGCATATTCATTGAGATAGATGGCTGAGGCCACGCCGATGGGCAGTGCCACGGCAATGGCCCCCAGAGCAAGACCAAGGGTACCTATTATGCAGGGAAAAATGCCCCCCGCTGTCATGGAGTCCCTGGGAGGCTGGGTGAGAAACTCCCATGAAATGGCCTGCCATCCCCGGGAAAACATGAAAAAAAGAATGAGACCAAGGGCAAAGCCATTGATGAGGGCTGCGCCCCGGAAGAAACCAAACCACAGTGCCTGCATTCTGCGCCGTCCACCAAGGCCTGCACCCTTCTCAAAGATCCCTTTTATCCCGCCGTTTTCATCAGAAAGGGACTCTTCAGACAAATCTTTCATAATGAAGCCTCCCCGCTCTGCCTGTAACGCTGTGCAATCTGGTCCGCCACAAGGTTAAAGGCCATGGTAAAGAGAAAAAGCACTATGCCAATGGCAAAAAGGGCGTGATAATGTTCTCCCCTGAAGGGAGCCTCGGCCATTTCTGACGCAATACTTGCCGGCATGGGCCGCACCGGATCAAAGATGGAACCCGGCAGCATGGCTGCCCCGCCAGCCACCATGAGAACCACCATGGTTTCACCTATGGCCCGGCTCATGCCCAGAATAATGGCAGTGCTGATACCCGAAAGACCTGCCGGAACAATCACCTTGACAATGGTCTCCAGCTCTGTGGCCCCAAGGGCCAGAGATGCTTCCCTTAAGGAATCAGGAACGGAATACAGGGCATCTTCGGCGATGGAGCAAATGGTGGGAACAGACATAAAGGCCAGCATCAAAGAGGCATTGAAAAGATTCAGACCTATGGGAATACCAAAAGTTTTCTGAAGAAAAGGCCCCACCAGCACCATTCCGAAAAAACCAATTACCACACTGGGAAGAGCAGCCAGCAGCTCTACAACGGGCTTGACAATTTCAGCAACCTTTCTGGATGCAATTTCAGAAAGATACACAGCAGTCATAACCCCCAGGGGGATTGAAATCATAGCGGAAAGCAGAGTAACAAAGAGGGAGGCCACAATGAGGGGAAGTATACCGAAATCCGAAGGATCATCGGTCGGGTACCAGTAATGGCCAAGAACAAACTCCTGCACCGTGACGGTCTTAAAAATGGGCAGGCCCTCATGGAACAGAAAAAACATAATCAAAACAAGAATACCGATGGAAACCGTGGCAATACCCAAAAAAAGCCAGTGAATCGCTTTTTCCGTCCTATTGCGTAAAACTGCCATGCCAAGTTCCTTATGATGAATGTAAAAAAAGCGGTGTGCGCCTGAAAAGATCCTCCACACACCGCATCCTTCATTATTTTTATTCCCTGCAAGGATCAGTAAACGGGTATGCTGCCGGAAGCCTTAACCTCTTCCTGTCCCTTTTTGGAAAAAACAAAATTAATGAAATCCAGCGTCACACCTTCAGGCCAGCCCCTGGTGAACATGAAAAGTGGTCTTGAAATGGGATAGCGACCGCTGATGGTATTTTCCTCACTGCCCATAACCCCATCCACAGAAACCATCTTCACATCCTTGTTCACATAACCCAGAGCAATGTAACCAATGGCACCGGGTGTTGTGGTAACGGCCTGAACCAGCCCTCCATTGGAAGGAACCGTCAGGGCACTGGGCACCACGCGCTGCTTGTTCATCACAAGATCTCCCCAGGATTCAAAGGTTCCTGATGAAGAGTCCCTGGAAATAACCACCACGCGCATATCCCTGCCACCAACTTCTTTCCAGTTGCGGATTTTACCCGTGTACATATCCCTCAGCTGATCCAGAGAAAGATCTTTAACGGGATTGTCCGGGTGAACCACGGGCACGATACAATCAAGACCAATGCGGAAGGGAACCGGATAGGTATCCTTTTCCACTGCCATCCTGACTTCACTGTTTCTGATAAAACGCGAGGAATTGCCAACGTGGGTGGTACCATCAACAATAGCTTTGATACCATTACCGGAACCACCGCCTGCAACGGAAACCGTCACATCGGGGCGGACCTTCATAAAGGCTTCGGCAAGCTTCTGGGCTGCGGGCAATACGGTAGTGGAACCGTTAATGGAAAGCCTTTCAGCAAAGGCTGCACCACTTCCCAAGCAAAGGAAGGCAAGGGCAGTAAAAAAAAGACCGGCTTTTCTCAGCATCTTATCTTCTCCTTATTCATTTGTTGTAACTAAAACCCCGGAATGGGTGTCAGAACATCATCGAGAAGAAAGATAGGGGAGGATTGTTCAGAAAAGATTAGGGGAAAATGCAGCTTTTGTGAGACCAAACAAAAATCATACAAAAAAGGGCAGCCAGAAGGCCACCCCTTTTTCATTCTTCGATAACAAACGTCCTTAGGCTACTTCCGAGATTAAATATACCCGAAAACAAAACCCTCACCCCGGGCCTTTCCCAGAGGAAGGAGGAGTCAAAAGGTTTCTCCATTCCAGGAACTAGCCTTAACGATCAGATACCGGCTACCGCCTTCAGGGCTTCCACCTTATCGATTTCCTCCCAGGTGAAGCCGGGCCGCTCATTCCGGCCAAAGTGACCATAGGCTGAGGTCTGGCGGTAAATGGGCTGAAGCAGATTCAGCTGACGCACAATGGCAGCAGGACGCAGATTAAATACGGCGCGTACAATCTCTGCCAGACGCATATCAGACACCTTGCCCGTTCCGTAGGAGTTCACCAGAACGGAAACCGGATCCGCCACACCGATGGCATAGGCCACCTGAATCTCGCACTTATCCGCAAGACCCGCAGCCACAATATTTTTAGCTATATAACGCCCCATGTAGGAAGCACTTCGATCCACCTTGGAAGGATCCTTGCCGGAAAAGCACCCTCCCCCATGGCTTCCCTGTCCACCATAGGTATCCACAATGATCTTCCGGCCCGTAAGACCGCAGTCTCCCATGGGTCCACCAATCACAAACTTACCCGTGGGATTAATATAATACTTGGTTTTTTCATCCAGCATATGGGCCGGAATCACGGAACGGATCACCTCTTCCATCACCGCTTCCTTCAGTACCGCATAGGGCACATCAGGCGCATGCTGGGTGGAAAGCACCACCGCATCCACACGCAAAGGCCTGCATCCCTCATACTCCACAGTAACCTGGGCTTTACCATCAGGACGAAGAAAATCTATGGTGCTTTCCTTGCGTACGGCAGCCAGCCTGCGGGTCAGCTGATGGGCCATCATGATGGGAGCAGGCATCAGCTCAGGTGTATCATTGCAGGCAAAACCGAACATAAGGCCCTGATCCCCGGCACCCTGCTCGTCTTCACTTTCCCGGTCCACGCCCTGGGCAATGTCCGGAGACTGCTGATCAATACTGGTCATGACGGCACAGGTCTGCCAGTCAAAGCCCATATCCGAGGAATTGTAGCCGATCTCCCGGATGGTATTGCGAACGATCTGGGGCATATCCACATAGCAGGATGTGGTAATTTCCCCGGCAATGATGGCCATTCCCGTTGTGACAAGGGTTTCACAGGCCACACGGCAGCGGGTGTCCTGGGCCATAATGGCATCAAGAATGGCATCGGAGATGGCATCAGCCACCTTGTCAGGATGACCTTCGGTCACGGACTCCGATGTAAACAGCATACGTTCCTTACTCATAGTCCAACTCCTTTATATACGGCCCTAAGGACCGGATGAAAAAAACAAATTTTTACGCAGCCTTCAAAGTTTTCAGTACTTTTTACCCGTAATTATTCAGTGCATTTTAACCTGAAAGATTGTGTTTAATTTCAAGGTTTTGATTCTAGCAAAAGACAGTCGGGCTGTTTGTGAGTGACATTGTAATCGTTTCGGATCAGAGCTTCGCAGGCCTGTGCGAAAGAAGCGGCAAACTGTCTGAGCCGCCACAAAGGCAGCGTGCTTAAGCCTGCCATGGTAATCAAAAAACTTATCCTGCCTGTGGCGGGGAGTTTTTGCCGCTTCCGCACAGAACAAGAAGCTCCCGAATAAGATTGCGTCACGAACAAATAGTCCGGTTGTCTATTCACCTGATTAAAGGTATTCGATTTGCTAAAGAAAAATTGTGCTGAACAGTTACTTTTATCCCATGGATTTACAAAATTACAATTTCAGTCATTTGATACCTGGATTTGGTAATTTGCAGGTGATATTGGCATAAGGCACACGGGCTATTTGTATGCGAAAGAAGCCGCAGACTGTCTAAAGTCGGCACATAAGGCAGCGTACCTGAAGCGGCTATGGCAATCCATAAGTTAAGCCTGTCTGTGCCGATAAGTTTTTACCGCTTCAGCACAGGGCAAGAAGCTCCCGAATAAGATTGCGTCACAAACAAATAGCCTTTGTGCCTGTGCACCTTATGCAAGCCCCACCCGTAAGACCTGATTATCAATCAGCCGGGTACTGCCCACCTTCACGGCAAGGGCCATGAGGGTGGGTCCGTCAATGAGGTCAACGGCCTCAAGGGTTTGGGGATCACAGAAGGCAATATAATCTATTTCCGTATGGGGCCGGGAAAAAATGGTCTTTTCCGCTGATGCCTTCAGCACGGCTACATCCCTTTCTCCTTTTTCCACCTCAGCCGCCGTATTCTTCAAAGCCTCGGAAAGACAGAGGGCCGACGCCCGTTCTTCGGAAGAAAGGTAGGCATTTCTTGAACTCATGGCCAGCCCGTCGGACTCACGGACAATGGGCCCACCCATGATGCGTACGGGAAAATTCAGATCCTCTGTCAGCCTACGGATTACAGCCAGCTGCTGAAAATCCTTTTCCCCGAAAACCGCAATATCCGGAAGAACAATATTGAAAAGCTTGCTCACCACCGTTGCAACCCCTCGGAAATGAACAGGCCGGGACAGGCCACAAAGATGATTGGGAAGTTTTTCAAGACTCACATAACTCTGGTATTCCTGTCCATAAACATCGGAAGGCTCCGGTGTAAATACAGCGGCCACGCCCCGCTCCCTGCAAAGGGCCAGATCCCTCTCAAGATTTCTGGGATAGGCCTCCAGATCTTCCGTCGGACCGAACTGGGTGGGATTTACAAAGATACTCACCACCACAAGGTCGGCATGGGCAGCGGCAATGTCCATCAGGGACAGATGCCCCTCATGCAGAAAACCCATGGTGGGTACAAGGCCGATACGAAGGCCCTGCCTTTTCCAGTTCAACGACTGTGCCTGCATGCCTGTTGGGGTCGTATAAGTTTCCAAGGTTTTCTCCTGAATTGCTAAAGATTAATACATCAAGATTTATTGATTAAGACAGAAAGCATCAAAAGTCAACGGCCAAAGGATGGTGGGTACATCCTTAATATATTGCAGCCAAAGGATTTTTTTGATATCTGTCGGGATTGTATTTTCTATACAAACTAAACAGACCGTCAAACATAAAAAACAGTTTTGTTCAACCCTTATACAGCCGGGTTACCCGGATTGCAAAAAGGAAGAAAATGGAAGTCAAAACCTCAAAACAAAACCTTCCCCTACCCCTGGATACGGACATTGTCGGTGCCAGCATCCTTGCCACCCAGAGGGAGTCCGGAGAAATCCCCTGGTGCGGGGGAGACAAAACAGATCCCTGGGACATGGTGGAATCCATCATGGGGCTCTCCATTGCAGGCCACCATGCTGCAGCACGCAAAGGCTTTGCATGGCTTAAGGATCAGCAGCTGGAAAACGGTGCCTGGTACGCCTCCTATAAAAACGGTCTTCCCGATGACCGCACCCAGGACACCAACATGACTGCCTACATTGCCACAGGCCTTTTCCACGACTGGCTGATCACAAAGGACAGGGCTTTTCTGGAAGAATACTGGCCCGTGCTGGAAAAGGCCATGGCTTTCATTCTGGATATGCAGTCTCCGGACGGAGAAATCTGGTGGGCCAGAAGCCCGGAAGGCAAACTTGATCCCATGTGCCTTCTCACGGGCTCAAGCTCCATCTTCATGAGTCTCAAATGTGCCTGCGCCATTGCATTCATCCTTGAAAAGCCCTCAGAAGCATGGCAGAAAGCCCTTACAAAGCTGGGCCATGCCATCCGCCACCGCCGCCATGTCTTCAACGTATCCAAGTCCCGCTACTCCATGGACTGGTTCTACCCCGTTCTCTGCGGTGCCCTTTCCGGGCCGGAAGCCCAGAAGCGCATTGATAAATACTGGAAAAAATTTATTGTGGAAGACATGGGTGTGCGCTGTGTTTCAGACAACCCCTGGGTAACCATGGCAGAAACCTCGGAGCTGGTTCTGGCCCTGGCCGCCATGGGCAATACCGGACAGGCCCGCATTGTTTTCAACTGGATTCTGGATCGCAGATACGAAGACGGCTCTTTCTGGTGCGGCTTCACCTTCCCGGACATGGTCATCTGGCCCGAAGACAGGCTGACCTGGACCAATGCGGTGGTACTCATGGCTGCAGATGCCCTTTACGGTATTACTCCGGCAGCGGGCCTTTTTGACCATGCTTTCTGGGCAGACAATCCCTATGGCGTCATTACGGACGCTTTTTAAATAAAGAGGTTTTCCTTTGCGTAAAGATCATCGCCCCTACTTCATAAAAAAAGCATATAACCGGTTTCAGAAGTTTTACTTAAAAAAATTTCTGAAACCGGAATTTGAAAGCTTAGGCCATGGCATCCATGCCATCAAACCCTGGTATATGGAAGTTTTCGGAGGCCCTGTCCGGGTCGGCAGTTTCACCACCATCATAGCCAGCCCTGATTCCAGGGTAAGACTCTGTGTCTGGAGCGACAAAAAAGACATCCATGGCATTGAGATCGGTGACTACTGCCTCATCTGTCCCGGCACCCGCATCAGTGCTGCAGAAAAAATAATCATCGGCTCCAACACCATGATGGCCAACGGAGTTTACATCACTGATTCTGACTGGCACGACCTCTATGACAGATCCATGCCCATCGGCATCACAAAACCAGTGATCATAGGCGACAATGTCTGGCTGGGGGACAGTGCCATCATCGGCAAGGGTGTGACCATAGGCAATAACAGTATCATCGGTGCCGGCAGTGTGGTGGTCAAGGATATTCCAGAAAACTGCATTGCCGCTGGCAACCCTGCAATGGTTGTACGGCAGCTGGACCCTGAAAGGAAAATCGTAACCCGGGGAGACTGGCTTTCGGACCCAAAGGAAGTAGGCCGACAGTTTGACCTCCTGGACAGGGATCTTTTGCGGGGAAATACGGTCTTCGGCTGGCTGCGGTCCCTGGTGGCTCCCCGTCATCAGGACTAAAAAAAGATGCTGGTCAATACCGAAACACAGGGGCGCAGGGCTATGGGTTTTTCACCTTTTCTACAAACTCAGATTCAAAAAAAAACAAGGCACCATGCCCTGCATTGCCTTAAGGCTCTGCTTTTATTTCTCCTGCTCCAGCCCCTTATATTCATCCAGACGGCGGATGCAGGGGAAGCATCCATAACAAGCCTTATTCTGGCCCAGAACGATTTGTCCATTGAAATTCACCTGCGCACGGAAGGAGCCTTCACACCCAAAATAGAAGCCGCCGTGCAAAGCGGTGTTCCTGTGACCTTCTCTTTTTTCCTTGTTCTGGAAAGCCCCCGCCGTTTCTGGCGTTTTGCTGAAATTGCCAATATCACGGTCACCCATACCATCCGCTACAATGCCATACGGGAAAGTTATACCGTTACCCGCTCCTGGGAAGGCTTCGCCCCCCATGAAACAAGAGATTTTGAAGAAGCCAAACGAAAGATGGGCTCACTGTCCAACCTTGTCATTGCCCAGGTCGATGAACTGGAAAGAAAACAGCAATACAGGCTGCGGGCCAAAGCCAAACTCAGCGAATTTACCCTGCCCCTTTATCTGCATCACATCCTTTTTTTTCTTTCATTCTGGGACTTTGAAACAGACTGGTACAGCATTGATTTTATCTTCTAACTTCCCGGAGGCCCCATGCCCCATAACCACACCCCCAGCGAGGAGAGAAAACGCCGTAAACGGGAACTTATTATTATTGTATCTCTTCTGCCCCTGGTGGCACTCCTTACCTTTGCAGAAACCCGCTTTCTGAATTTCGGCGCAGACTTTCCCCTGTCCCACACCCTGCTGATGTTTGCCATCATCAACATCAATCTTCTTCTTCTGCTGCTTCTCATCTTTCTGGTTTTCCGAAATCTGGTCAAACTCTACTATGACAGAAAACATGGACAGCCCGGTGCAAAGCTGCGTACCCGGCTGCTAATTGCCTTTGTTACACTTACCCTGCTGCCCACCACGGTACTTTTCATCTTTTCCATCAACTTCATTTCCACCAGCATAGCCTTCTGGTTCAACATACCCGTTGAACAGGCCCTGGACAACTCCATTTCGGTGGGAAGACACATCTACACACAAGCAAATGAAAACAATAAGTTTTTTATAATAAAAACCTCCGATGAAATTCACAGAAAAAAACTGATGCATACTTCTGCGTCAAAACGCCTTCAGGCCCATGCCGCAGGCTGGCTGGCAGACCTTCCCGTGGATACGCTGGACATCCATGATCCAAAAGGGAAAATACTTTTTTCCGGCAAATCAGACAATATGGATGCCAGCCTCACTCCCCTTTCTCCCGAAGAAATATTCAAACTGAGTCTGAACGATACACCCACAAAAAATATCACCGAAACCTTTCTTTCCGGTGAACTCATCCGCACCATTGCCGCCATTCCCTACGGGGCAGAAAGCGAGGCCGTTGAAGGCTATCTGGTAATGGGCAGCCGCATTCCCGCAGCCCTTATCCGTAATCTTGAAGCCATTTCCCAGGGCAGCAGTGAATATCAGCAGGTGAAACTGCTCCGGCAGCCGGTACAACAGGTATATTATCTGGCCCTCACCATCGTGGCTCTGCTGGTGCTTTTCTGCGCCATATGGTTTGCCTTCTATCTGGCCCGCACCATTACCACACCCCTTATGGAGCTGGCCGATGCCACCCGTCGCATCGGCGAGGGAGATTTACAGTTTCAGATTGCCCCCGCAGGCGATGATGAAATAGGAACCCTTGTGAATGCCTTCAACCGCATGACCAGGGATCTGCAGATGGGACAGGAGCAGCTGGCCCTTTCCGCACGAATGCTGCGCCAGCAGAATACAGAAATTGAAGAACGCAGGCGCTACATTGAAACCATCTTAAAAAATGTTTCTGCCGGGGTGATCTCCTTCAATTCATCGGGCATTGTCACCACCATCAATCCTTCAGCGGAAAAAATGCTGGGCCTTTCCGCAGAAAGCCTGCTCAAACGCCCCTACAGAAAAGCAATTCCCGAATCCTACCACAAGCTGGCCGATATCTACTCAAAAAAAATACAGGACAGCCACAGCGACCTGGAAATACCCATCTCCCTTACCGTAGGCGGCCAGCCAAGGAATTTTCACATGCACTTTTCTGCACTCATGGATGATACAGGCAGACGCATGGGAACGGTCATGGTCTTTGATGACGTAACAGAACTGGAAAAGGCCCAGCGCATGGCCGCATGGCGGGAGGTTGCAAGGCGCATTGCCCATGAGGTAAAAAACCCCCTCACCCCCCTTTCCCTTTCTGCCCAGCGCCTGCGCCGCAAATACAAAAACATGCTGAAAGATCCGATTTTTAACGAATGTACCCGCACCATCATGGATCATGTGGATGTCATCCGCAATCTTGTAAATGAATTTGCAGAGTATGCCCGTTTCCCGGCAGCAAGGCTCAGGCCCGGAGATCTTAAGCCCCTTGTTTCGGACACTGTGGCTGCCTTCCGTGAAGCCCACCCCGGCATTCACTTTTCCTTTCACGCAGAAAAAAAACTTCCCCGTATCCCCATGGATGCCCAACAGACCCATCAGCTCCTCCTCAACCTTCTGGGCAATGCCGCAGGTGCCCTGGAAGAAAAAGGTGAAATTCAGGTTGCCCTTTTCAAACCATCGGGTAAAAACATCCTGCGCCTTGAAATCCGGGACAATGGACCGGGAATCTCACCGGAGGAAAAGGGACGGCTTTTTGAACCCTACTATTCCACCAAAAGCAGCGGCACCGGCCTGGGACTGGCCATTGTCAACTCCATTGTCATAGAGCACAAGGCTACCATTGAGGTTCTTGATAACAGCCCTTCGGGTGCATGTTTCCGTATCGACTACCCCCTCTGCGAGGAAAAGTAAGCACCCTCTGCCTGCCACCCTCCGGCCAGCAAGGCAGACAGGAGCTATGACTTATAAGGAGAAAATCCATGTTTCCCACACTCCTCATTGTGGATGATGAACCCGGCATCCTGAAAACCCTGGGCGACCTTCTGCAGGATGAAGGTTTTGAGATAAAAACCGCAGCCAACGGATATGAAGCCTTAAAACGCATTGAAGAAGATATACCGGATCTGGTGCTGCTGGATATCTGGATGCCTGGTATGGACGGCATTGACACCTTAAAGGAAATCAGAAAAACAGAACCCCACCTGCCCGTGGTGATGATCACAGGCCACGGCACCATAGATACCGCTGTCACAGCAACAAAAACAGGGGCCTTTGATTTTATAGAAAAACCACTGTCCATAGACAAGGTGCTAATCACCATTCACAATGCCCTGAATTTCCAGAAACTGGAGGAAGAAAACCGCTACCTCAAGAAAAAAAATCTGGACCGCCACGCCATCACCGGTAATTCTGCACCTGTGCAGCAGCTGCGACTTCAGGTTTTCCAGGCAGCAGGGAGCCTTATGCCGGCCCTGATTCTGGGAGAAAACGGTACGGGCAAAGAACTGGTTGCCCGCAGCCTTCACCAGCTCAGCCAGCGTTCCGAGGAAGCCCTCATCTGTGTGAACTGTGCGGCCTTTTCTCCGGAACATATTGAACATGAGCTCTTTGGCATGGAAAAGGGCGGTACAGACACTACCCTTGCCCGCCACAAGGGCAGCATAGAAATGGCCCACCAGGGCAGTCTTTTTCTGGATCAGGTGGCAGATCTTCCCATGTCCGCCCAGGGACACCTTCTGCGCTTTCTGGAGGATGGGCGCTTTCACAGGGCCGGGGGCAGTCGGGAGATACAGGTGGATGTACGGATCATAGCCGCCACCAACAGAAATCTGGAGCAGGAAATCCGTCTGGGTAACTTCCGGGAAGATCTTTATTACAGGCTGGCCGTGCTTCCCATTACTGTTCCACCCTTAAGGGAAAGAAAGGAAGACATCGCTCCACTGGCAAGCCTTTTTCTTGAAGAAGCATCGCTCAGGGGAAAGATACCTGTAAAAACACTGAGCACCGAAGCCCTTGCCCTCCTATGCACCCATGACTGGCCGGGAAACGTACGGGAACTGAAAAACATCATGGAAAGGATCGCCATCTCCGTACAGGAAACAGACATTTCGAAAGAAATCCTTGAGGAACTGGGCTTTGGCCTGCCTGCACTGCCCGATCCCATGGCAGCAAGGGATTACCGGAGTGCCATGGATCTTTTCAGTGTCATGTATCTGCGCAGACAGCTTGCCATACACAACCACAGTATTTCGGAAGCATCAGAGGCCTGCGGTCTGGACCCGGAAACCTTTCAAAAACTCATGGAAGCTCTGGCAGGATGAGGATTATTGCGGGCAGTCTCAAAAGGCGCAGCATCAAGGCCCCCTCCGGCACCGATACCCGCCCCACCAGCGACCGCCTCCGGGAAAGCCTTTTCTCCATACTGGGATCAGACCGTGTGCAAGGGGCAAGGGTACTGGATCTTTTTGCAGGAACCGGTGCCCTTGGCATGGAAGCCCTCAGCCGTGGTGCCCTGTCTGCGGTCTTTGTGGAGCAGCACCCCCAGGCCCTGAAGGTACTGTATTACAACATTGAAAACTTAGGCCTTGAAGACAGAAGCCGTATCATTAAGTGGAATATCAGAAAAGACCTCAGGTGCCTGCGCAATGAAGCCCCCTTTGACCTTATTTTCATGGATCCTCCCTATGGCAGGGGCCTTACGGCCATTACCCTTGAACACCTGAAAAAAAGCGGACTTCTGACATCCGCATCCTGTATCATCTGTGAGCACACGGCAGAAGATCCCCTGCCCCCGGAAAAGGAAGGGTTTATAAGGGAAGACCTTCGTGTCTACGGAAAAACCCTTCTGGCAAGGCTCTCCTTTCTGTCAGACAAAGAAGAGAGCCATTGATTTTTTCTATATCTTAACATAAAGAAACTTCCGGATAGATTAGCAAGCTGCTCTACAACAAGGCGTCGCTGTGCGCTGCTATCGTGTACAGATGTAACCCAGCCGCCGCAATCATACTTATAGCCATATCTTCCAACTGGACTGTCGGAAATCAAGGCTATGATATAAAACAAAAAAACCAGGTGAACTCCCATGGAACCAACAGAAAAAATTGCCATTTATCCCGGCTCCTTCGACCCTTTGACCAACGGCCACACTGACATAATAGAACGGGCACTGGGCATTTTTGACAAAGTGATCGTCGCCATCCTCCACAACCCGAAAAAAACAGGTCTTTTTACGGTGGAAGAGCGCAAGGAACTTATCCGGGAGAGCCTTTCAGAATACAAAGACCGCATTGAAGTGGACAGCTTTGGTGGCCTGCTGGTGGATTATGCAGAACAAAAGGGGGCCGGAGCCATTGTCAGGGGCATGCGGGCCATGGGAGATTTTGAAAGTGAATTTCAGATGGCCATGATGAACCGCCGCCTGAACAGGGATGTACAGACTGTCTTTCTCATCACAGGGCTGCGCTGGATTTTCACCAGCTCTTCCGTAATCAAGGAAGCGGCCAGCTTCGGTGCGGATATCTCCGGCATGGTCAGCCCTGTGGTGCATCAGCGGCTTAAAGAAAAACTGGGCAAGGGATAATCCAATGGATTTATGGCAGTTAAACATTTTCTGCAAGGTAGTGGAGCGCAAAAGCTTTTCCAGGGCAGGTCAGGCCGTGCACCTTTCTCAGCCCACCATCAGCAGTCATATCCGGGATCTGGAAAGCCATTTCGGATGCCGACTCATTGACAGACTGGGTAAAGAAGCCGTTCCCACCAAGGCAGGCCGCCTTCTGTATCAGCATGCCCGCCGCATGCTGCAGCTGCGGGATGAAACGGAAACTGCCATGGCGGAATTTCAGGGATCAATCAAAGGACGTTTTGTGGTGGGAGGCAGCACCATTCCGGGTGCATATATTCTTCCAAGGCTGGTAGGCGGATTTGCCGAACGCCATCCCGATGTCACCCTTTCCCTTGTCATCGGCGACAGCGAACAGATCCTTGCGGAAACCCTGGAAGGCACTCTGGAATTGGGAATTATCGGTGCCCTTGCCAAAGACCGCAGGGCGGAACAGGTCTGTATACTGGAAGATGTCATGGGACTGATGGTTCCTGCCTCTAATCCCCTGGCCGACCGCAAAAGCATTGATCTTGAAACTCTGTCCAAAACACCTTTTATTCTCAGGGAAAAGGGCTCAGGCACCCGTCAGGCCATCAGCAGCCACTTAAGAACCCTTGGCATCGCCATAGAAGACCTCTCTGTGGTGGCGGAAATGGGAAACACCCAGGCTGTGATACAGGGGATAAAAAGCGGACTAGGCGTTTCCATTCTATCTCCCATAGCCGTGGAAGAAGAGCTTGCTTCGGGCCGCATCCGCTGCATTCCCGTGGAAGGCCTGCACCTTTCCAGAAACTTCTACCTCACCCGGCACAAGGACAGAACACCTTCTCCCCTGTGCACGGCTTTTATCCGCTACATGCAGGAAGTGTACAAACTGCCGGAGGACTTAATTTAAAAATTCCGATTACCACGATTCCTCCACGCCCCTTTTTTAGGGTAAAATGGAAAAAGCAGGCCTTTAGCCTGCCTTTGGTCTTCGCCCAGTCTGACTTGACAACGCTTATTTTTCTCTCAGGGCATGCCTTACCCTTGCACCAAACTCTGCCAAAAAAGGTGCCATAATACCCGACATGAATGCAAGCATTCCAACAACTGCTATCATAAGGGCTTTTTTACTTTCCTCAGGCTGCACTTGGGCAAGCTGAAGAATCTCTCCAGAATTAAGGGTAGCAAGATCATTTTTTGCCTGCGCAATCTGATCCATATATTGTATAGAAAATTCCACTACATTAAGATTGGCTGATTCGCTTAAAAGCTCCAGCGCCTTTTCTGCAGATTCAATCTTTCGGCTTAAAATTTCTACTTTTTTCCCATGAACTAAACCTTCTTCTTTAACTATCATACTAAAAAACATTTTATGAATAGTTCGTATACTTTCAATTTTTACATTATCTTTCACTGAGGACCTGGATTTAGCAATTATCATACCTGAATTATCTGCGACTTCTATATCAAACGGAAATGACAGGGCCTTTACATTTTTCTGAGCCAAAAAATCATTAACAACAAGCCCCTTATAATAAACCTCTGCTTTTTCCCCCGTTGACTTAAGAGAAATCAGCGGATTTCCCGGTGAAGATTCAGCCACTCTATAGATTGAAAGATACTCATGAGAGTTGTTATTATACAAAAAAATCAAGCTGAAGCCTGTCGCCAAAACCGCCATAAAAACAATTGCGAACCATGGCCACCTTTTAACAAGAACTTTTGCAATATCCACAAGGGATATTTCATCTTCTTCCAACGCTCCGAAATATCCATCTTGGATTTTTATGGAATGTTTATTCATGAATAATACAGAACCCTTACATTAAAAAAATAGTGAAAATACATTCTATTCAAAAACATACAAAAAACTTTAATTTACAACTCAATGCAAAAGCAAATTAAACCTGTTGATTATCAATACAATTTCTCCTAGACATTTTTTCCCAAATCAGATCCGAAATATCACACTGTGGCATATATCCATCCACGTTTTCCATAAGAATACGCCGGATGGCATCACAATCACAAAACGCCGGAGCCCCATGGGGGAAACAATAATTCATAGCCCCATGAATACGATCCAGACAAAGGGAAAATCCATGCCAGTCCGGGTGTGCTTCATGGGCTCGAAAAATTTTGGGATGGGATGTACTTTCCTTACCTGCTATATCAATAAGTAACTCTTCAAACAGTTTCTCGCCAGGCCGCAATCCAGTAAACACGATTTCTATATCCCCATCACTATTATCACTGTCTTTTATACTGCTGCCCGAAAGAAGAATCATTCTGCGGGCAAGTGACAGAACAGAAACAGGTTCTCCCATATCCAGCAAAAAAACATCGCCTCCTCTGGCCATCGCACCGGACTGAATCACCAGTTCTGCAGCCTCAGGAATGGTCATAAAATAACGGGTCATATCCGGATGCGTAACGGTTACAGGACCGCCTGCTTCTATCTGTTTTCTAAAAAGTGGAATCACAGACCCAGAAGATCCTAACACATTACCAAAGCGCACCATGCTGAAGCATGTTCTGTTTTCTACACCAAAGGCCTCTTCTCTGGGAATCAAAAGGGGCTGATCCAACACGGCTACCTGACTTAAGGCCTGCAGGAGCATCTCCGCCATCCGCTTGGTAGCCCCCATGACATTGGCAGGGCGTACGGCTTTATCCGTTGAAATCAGGATAAAGTGCTCCACCCCTGCAACCATGGCTGCCTGAGCCACAACCAGCGTACCAAATACATTGTTTCGGACCCCTTCAGCCATATTCTGTTCAACCAGGGGAACATGCTTGTATGCGGCTGCGTGATAAACGGTATGAATATCAAAAGCTCTGAGTGCTGCGAGTACTCGTCCCCATGCGCAGACAGATGCCAGAACCGGAACAATAAGGGTTTCAATGGATTCTCTGGACCGAAGTTGAAGAAGTTCCCGTTCAATTTTATAAAGGGCAAATTCAGAGTGCTCAAAAAGTACAAGCAACTCAGGATTTTGCCTCAGAGCCTGACGGCAGAGTTCAGAACCAATAGATCCTCCGGCACCGGTAATCATCACATTTTTTCCTGTGATGCAATGAGACAAAAGCTCCTTTTGGGCTGCAACAGGATCACGCCCCAGTAAATCAGCAATATCCACATCCTGAATATCCTGAACAGCTACCCTGCCTTCGGCGACTTCATTCACGCTGGGCAGGGTTTTTACATGCACATTCAAAGGCTCAAGCATATTAATAATCTGCTGTTTTCTGGACCTTGATACGGAAGGCATGGCCAGAAGGACATAACGCAGGTCATATCTTTCAATTAAACCTGAAAGGCTTGCGGGAGAAAAGACTCGATAACCCGCCATAACCCGCCCATGCAGTTTCTTATCATCATCAATAAAAGCCACAGGAAGAAATTCCCTGCTGCGCACCAAAGCTCCCATGACCTCAAAACCTGCGGCACCCGCACCATATACCACTACTGGTGAGGCATGTGTTTTAGTTCTTTTTATTACCGGAAGAAAAAGTCCCCGGACCTGCATATTCCGGTTTACAATATTCCTTGCCAGAAAACGGCTACCTCCGATAAAAAAAACGCACAAGAACCAATAGTTAACAACTATAGATCGTGGAACCACAGTCCCTTCAGGCACAAAAAAAGTAAAATCCCTGAACCAGAAAAAAAACAAGGCAAGCAAAAGAGAAGAAAGGGTAACGGCATGAAAAATGGTTTTCAGAGCATCTGAGCCAATATAACGAATAATAGCCCGATAGAGGCCCATGCGGATAAAAACAGGTATGGACAGAAGCGGTGCCGCAATAAAAACCCATATAAGATCCTTTACATGAACAGCACTATGCCCCATTCGTAAAACAAACGCCAGCCAGAGAGCAAAAATGACAAAAAAACAATCTACAATAAGGCAAAGCAATCTTTTCTGCCATCTGGGAATACCGACAAGAAAATCTACAGTTTTTTTTATTGATAACATAAATAAATCCAGCAAAACCCAACATTATTAAGATCATATATCCAACTCATGACACCCTGTCTCCAGCCCCATGACCCGATAATGTCATAAAAATATAATAAAAATAACTCTTAATACTTAATGTCCGTAGCATCAAAGCATCCGTTTCAGCAAGTAGGGCTGGGCCAGACATATCAATTCCATTCACCTGAGCCAGACCTGTAATACCCGGAAGAGCTTCGAAAACTCTGCGCTTCGCCCGTTCTGAAGTCAGATCTTTCTGATTAAACAGCCCCGGACGCGGTCCAACAAGACTCATATCCCCTTTCAGAACATTCCACAACTGAGGCAACTCATCCAGCTTCGTCCTGCGAAGAAAATGTCCAAAACGTGTAATGGCAGCAGCGCTGGCTAAATGGCTGGCAACGGAAGGCGTATCAAGCTTCATGGTCCGAAACTTAATCAGGGTAAAGGGTTTCTGATGCCGTCCTACCCTTTCCTGTCTGAAAATTGGTGAGCCCGTGTCAAAATACCCAATTACTGCCAGAAGCAGGAGCACAGGAAAACCAAACACCAGACCTGCCAGAGAAAATATAAAATCAAAAAAGCGGATCACTTAATACACCTCCTCAAACCTTCTTCCACAGATAAAGGTGGCTTCCAGCCCAGCAGTTCAATATTTTTGCTTATATCCACACGAAGCGAACCCAAAAGACGCTGAGCCACTACTTTTTTACCCAGTAATACAGCTCCAAAGTGAAGCCAGCTATCAGGAACAGGCAGTAAACGGGAAGGCCTTCCCATGGATTTACCCACTGCACGAAGAAGGTCAGTTGTGGAAATATCGTTTCCGTCACTGACCAAAAAAACTTCATTGGCTGCTGAGGCATGCTTCGCACAAAGCACAATAAAATCTGTAAGATTCTCCAAAGAAACCATGCTGCGAAGATTATTTACTGCGCCCAAGGGCAAAGGCAGTCCTTTATCCAACCATATAAGTATTTTGTTGAAGTTGCCCTTTACCCCAGGACCATAAACCAGCACAGGCCTGATAACAACCAGTTCCATTCCTGTATCTGAAGCAACTTCCCAAAGACCTTTTTCTGCCTCCATTTTAGAAATGCCATAAGCATCACGGGGATTATACATATCATCAGGTTTAAAAAAAGAAATTCTGGAAGTTTCCTCTCCGTTTACCTTTATGGAACTTAAAAAAATAAAACGCCTGACACCCGCCTTTGCAGCCTGTCGTGCGAGATTCAGGGTTCCTTCCACATTCACTTTCCGAAACTCCGCAAGGGGATCAGCAGCCCGATCCTGCATCACATGCACGCGGGCAGCACAGTGAACAACAATATCCTGATCTTTAAGAATTTCATGCCAATTCTGCTTTTCATCCAAATTATCAATTTTTTTGACCGTACAATTTTCAGGGAAATTCTCTAAATAAGCAGAACGCACAACAGCTGTCAGAATGTAACCCTTCCCAGATAGTGAAGCCAGTAAATATTTCCCAATAAAACCATTTGCACCTGTTACTGCTAATCTCATTTTTTCACCTAAAAATTATTTACAAATCAATTCCAAGTACACTTTCTAATAAGTAACGCACGCCATGTTACGACGTTCTGTAATAGAGTGACTTGTTGCCAGATTCAAAATCATTTTGAGCACAGATAGATAATTAGCCAATCCTTAAGCACCTGAATTGTAAGAACTAAATCCAGGCTACTCAGAAGTTCGGACCTAATCTAGAATATATAATATTCCGATAAGATGCTTAAAGAATCAGCTACCAGATCTATGCCGCACGATAAATAAACCTATCCGCCAGGACAGGATCCATAACCTTCTGGCAACTACACTGACACAGGGGGCCGGGACAGGGTGCTAATCATTACAACCTTTTAAAATATTGAGAAGGCCTGGATAAAAGCTTTAAAAATAGCGCAGTTAACGGCTGAGGAACACCGTTAATCCTGTACGCCTTATAGCATTCGATGTTCGCTTTAAAAATATTCCACAAACTCTGGTTGCTTGTTCCTCCACATCTCATTTTAACCAAAATTTTAGAAATATAAAAAGGCCTTACATTATATCGCTCAATAAAACGCAGCATAATTTCTATATCTGATGCAATCATAAAGCTCTCATCAAAATTACCAAATTTTAAATAGAGTTCTTTTTTTACAAAAAAAGTAGGATGTGGTGGATGCCATCCTCTCTGAAAAAGACCATGCTTGTACGGTGAAGATTTCCAATATCGAACAATACGTTCAGTATGAACAGCATCAACATAAACAAGATCACCGAAAACACAATCTACCTGTTCCCTTTCGAAAGTTTCTGCAACTTTTGACAAAATCCGATTATTGGCATAAAAATCATCGCTGTTCAAAATACCAACAATATCTCCCGTTACCAAAGCCAAGCCCTTATTCATAGCTGAATAGATACCGTTATCCGGTTCACTAACAATCTTAGCAATTCGATTTTTGAAATTAGAAATTATTTTGAGAGTATCATCAGAAGATCCACCATCAATAATGATATATTCAACATCGGAATGAGTCTGAGAGAACACAGATTTTATAGTATCCAATATTGTAGACTGACTATTATAGCATACTGTTATAATTGATATCTTCAAGATGTTCCTTTTCATTTCAACAAATATTAAAAACCGCAATAAAGATAGCAGCACAGGATACAAGACAAATTTATTATTAATATCTTTACCACAGCCAAATAACTTTAAAATACAAGAATCCGAGAAAAGCCCAGAAACATAACAGCACAACAATACAAAATCAGATCAATAATAACCTATTCCCTGAAGTTTTCCTGATGACTTATAAACCAGCCGTAAGCATCAGCAAGGCCTTCTTCCAGAGCAATACTGGCTTCCCAGCCAAGAGAACGGAGACGGGAAACATCCAGCAATTTCCGAGGGGTTCCATCGGGCTTTGTTGTGTCAAAGGTGAGACGACCCCGAAAACCCGTAACCTTTGCAATAGTCTCTGCAAGCTCACGTATGGTACAATCCACACCCGTACCCACATTGATATGAGAAAGCATGGGAAGGGTGTGAGCCTTGTATGTGGTTTCATCCAGCTGCATCACATACGCAGAAGCAGCAGCCATATCATCCACATGCAGAAATTCACGCATAGGAGTACCACTGCCCCAGATCACCACTTCATCTATATTCTGCAGCACAGCCTCATGGAAACGGCGCAGGAGAGCAGGTATCACATGACTGTTTTCAGGATTAAAATTATCTCCAGGCCCATATAGATTTGTGGGCATTACACTACGATAATCTCTTCCATATTGACGGTTATAGCTCTCGCAAAGTTTGATGCCCGCAATCTTGGCAATAGCATAGGGTTCATTTGTCGGCTCCAGCACACCTGTCATAAGAGCTTCTTCAGTCATAGGCTGTATCGCTTCCCTTGGATAAATACAACTACTCCCAAGAAAAAGAAGTTTCTGAACACCACCCAGATGGGCTGCATGTATAACGTTGGCCTCAACCATAAGATTTTCATATATAAATTCAGCAGGATATGCGTTATTTGCATAAATGCCACCAACCTTGGCCGCAGCGAGATAAACCTGATCTAACTTCTCAGATAACATGAAATCGGAAACAGATTTCTGGTCCAGAAGATTAAGTTCCTGACGGGTTCGGGTGAGAATATTAGCATACCCTAATGTCTGCAAACGCCGGACAATGGCGCTTCCCACCATGCCTTTGTGACCTGCCACAAAAATTTTTTCATTATGGCCTAGCGTTTCTGTTTCCATAAAAACCTCACCTTCCATGAAAATCCCTTTTTCCCTAGAATACAGCTTACTGCATAAAGAAAAAAAACTACTCAAAGGAAACGGGGACTCCATATCCATTTTGCTTTAAAAGAGCGTGGCGCCTTGCAATACGCAGGTCTTCATTCACCATTTCAGCACACATTTCCTGCACTGTAATTTCAGGAACCCAACCCAGCTTTTCCTTTGCTTTGGATGGATCTCCCAAGAGGGATTCCACCTCCGTTGGCCTGAAATAGCGTGGGTCAATGCGCACAAGCACATCACCGGGCTGAATAAATGGAGCTTTATCTCCCTCCACAGAGTCCACAACAGCAACTTCATCCACTCCAACTCCCTCAAAACGTAAGACAAGCCCCAGCTCTGAAGCAGACCAGAGAATGAACTGCCGCACGCTGTACTGCTTTCCTGTGGCAATGACATAGTCTTCCGCAAAATCCTGCTGGAGCATCAGCCACTGCATGCGAACATAATCTTTGGCATGGCCCCAGTCTCGCAAGGCATCAAGATTGCCCATATAAAGACAGGACTCAAGGCCTTGAGCGATATTGGAAAGGCCACGGGTGATTTTACGGGTCACAAAGGTTTCTCCCCTACGGGGGGATTCATGGTTGAAAAGAATACCATTGCAGGCATACATGCCATAGGCCTCCCTGTAGTTCACCGTAATCCAGTATGCGTAAAGTTTGGCAACAGCATAGGGGCTTCTGGGATAAAAGGGTGTGGTTTCTTTCTGGGGAGTTTCCTGCACAAGACCAAAAAGCTCGCTGGTGCTTGCCTGATAAAAACGGGTTTTCTTCTCAAGGCCCAGAATGCGGATGGCCTCCAGAATTCTCAAAGTACCCATGGCATCCACATCTGCCGTGTATTCAGGGGATTCAAAACTTACCGCCACATGGCTCTGAGCCGCAAGGTTATAGACTTCATCTGGCTGAATTTCCTGAATAATGCGGGTGAGATTGGAAGAATCCGCAAGATCTCCGTAATGGAGCTTAAAACGCATGTTTTCGACATGGGGATCTTCATAGATGTGATCGATACGCTGGGTATTGAAAAGTGACGCACGGCGTTTGATTCCGTGAACCTCATAGCCTTTTTCAAGGAGAAACTCGGCAAGATAACTACCGTCCTGACCAGTGATTCCGGTTATAAGAGCTTTTTTCATATTAGGTAAAACTCCTGCAGTAAAATCATTTATCCTGACAAACCAAGCCATTACAACTTTTTTTTAATAAATTCATCCTGCCATAACTTAATTTTCTATTATAATGGCCTGCTAAAATACCAACAAACAGCCAAAAAATCACCCCTGTATTGGGTTGAAAAAGCGTATTTGCTCCAAAGTTATTAATGAGGATCATTATTAATAACCCATAAAAACAATATAAATTATTCTGCATTAAGCTATCAGAACTCCTTACAGAAAACCTAACAGCTCGTTTTATTTGTTTAATCAAATAAAAAATCAAAACTAAAAAAATTAAGAGGTATACAATACCACCAGAAAACCAGAGATCGAAAAAACCATTATGGTTCATAGGACCTTCCTGGGCTAATGTACCTGCCATTGCCTTAAAACCGGCTCCAACAATGAGAATTTCCTCGCCATAAGCATGCAAAACTTTTTTAGGCAGCAAAACAAGTCTTTGCCCCATACTTTCCAAAAGAGTGTAATCATAGTAAGCTTTAGCGGTTTCTTTTTGATCTGAAGTTATTGTTTCACTAAAATTTGAAGCCATAAATCCTATTAAATATTTTTCCGCTACTTCTGACCTAATAATAAAAACCATCAAAAGAACTAATATAAATAAGGTTTTTAATAAAGACCGAACAAGCACACACTTTGATATTTTACCCGAAAACCATAAATATATAAAAAAGGCCAAAAGAATATTAACTAAAGACGCCTTTTGTAAACTAAAAATCATACCTACCAATATAGACAAAACCAATCCGAATCTTATGCTACTATTAATATTGGAAAGCAGCAACAAAACCACAAGACCAGCACCACCTGCAATACCAGTAACGGTTACACTTCCCATAAGGCTGCTATACCTTGGCATTCCAGCCCTTTCAAAAACAGAGCTAAACCAGTTGATTGGCCCTATAAAATGCTGCAAGGGGACTGTAGAACAACTTACAGCTATAAACACAGCATAAAAAATCAATATTTTTCTAACTTGTTCTTCATTATTAATATACAAATAGCCAAAAATACCCATCGGCATTAATAAAAAAAACCGCAAAAACCCATTGAGAAAATCGCTCGCTTCATGGGTAAATGCAGAAATAAAAACAACATAAAAACTGAAAAGTATAAAAAGCAAATAAGAGAAATAAAGATGGTTTGTTTTTATCATTAAGGTTTTTTGATTCAAAACACCAAAAAAAAGGACAATATACAAAGAACCAATCAGCCCAAACATTAAAACCATGCTTAGATTACGAAGCAAATGCAAGTTAATGCAAACAAACAAAGCAAAAAGTAAATTATATGCTCTAATCATTTTTTTTCTTCACTTCTTAATCCAGCTACTCCTTTAGCCATTATAAATTGCTTAAGCCTTCTCCCTACAGTAAATATGAACATTAAAAACTTAGAATCCTGTTTATATTCAATACTCAGTAACCATAAAAGAAAAACCATATAAATAGCTGAAAAATACATGCGCTGCCCGATCATTTCTTTAATTACAACTTTTTTTCTAAATGATCTAAGATTCATATAATGCAAATTATATCTTTTACTGGTTTTATAATCAATTAAACACTCTGGTTCTCTCACTCTGTATTTACAGGTATAAACATCCAACAATTCAAATCGATAACCCAATCTGGAAAGCATTAAAATAAAAGGGTAATCTTCCATCATTTCATACTCTTCATTATAAAACCCAACCCGTTTTAAAAGATTTATGCTATAAAATCCACCAACAATTATACTGAACGGAGTTGTCAATCTCAGTAGTGCTTTGTACTGCTCATCTCTTTTTTTATTAAAAAAATAATCGTAATTAAACCTGTCATCTTTTATCTTAGTCTTGATATAATCTGTTTCTTCATTCTCAGAAAATGGTAAAACCCTCGAAAAACAAAATTCCAGCTCATTGTTTAAGCAAAATTGCAATAAATCTTCTATGCAATTTTCTAAAAGAAGATCATCAGCAGCTATCAGCTTTACATATTGACCATTAGCAGATTTCAGTCCTCTGTTACAATTTGCTGTTATACCTGTATTTTTATTATTTGCCACAAGCTTACACATCTTAAATAAGCTTTTGTTCTCATTCAACCAGCCATCTGCAAGCAAAACCGTTTTGTCGGTTGAACCGTCATCACTTATAATAAGTTCTAAATTTTTATATGTCTGCCATTTTACACTTTCTAAAACATCCAGAATATATTTTTCAGAGTTGTATGAAATGATCACAACACTTACAAGATTCTTATTATTCATTGCCAAAATCCTTTACAAATGTACCAACCGTATTCATAAAATTTCACTTTTAACAACCCAAATCATTATCAATAAATACAATGCATAATTAGTTGCATAAGCATATGTAACCCCAACCAGTCCATAAAAACCTACAAAATAGAAGGTTAAAGCCACAAAAGAAGCTGCAAAAATAATCTCCGTACAGATAAAAGCCTTGATCATAGCCTTAGCCAACATTAAATAAGCTAGCAACCAAGAGACAATCTTTACAACATCCCCCACAAGCTGAACCAGAAAAAGTTCCCGCATGGGATAAAAATCCGGAGTAAAAAGAAGTAAGATAATAAAATCTTTCAGGATAAAAATTCCTGCTGACAGCAATGTTACTATAGGGAAAATAATTGCGTAGCCATTCAATATTTCTCTGCGAAGTTCAGCCTTCTCTTTAATCTCTGAAAGCCTTGGCAAGTAATAGATGCTTAAAGATGTTGTCACAACCATGAGGTACATGGTGGAAATATACCAGATAGCCTGCCAGTAACCAGCCTCATCCCATCCAAGGGTTTCTCCCAAAAAATTTCGTATAATAAGGTGGGATACAGGAACCGTTGCTGCAGAAGTCAGGGTCATGGCAGCGTAACCCAGGAGTTTTTTACCTTCCGGCCTACTGAAACCCTTACAAAAATTATAAAGACGGATAGTGGAATGTTTCCGAAGGAGGTATAAAACTACAAAAAAAACAACAGACTGATTGGTTGCAAGGGCAAGCAAAGCACCGTGCAAGCCCATAAAAACTATAAGAACAGATGTAAAAACAAGACTATAAAGGCTTTGTATAATACTAATACTTACAAAAGTTTTTATCTCTTTAAGTCCGTTAATAATGGATAAAAGAAAATTATTCAGAACAAAAAGCACAGCTGTAAAACCAAAAACCACAAAAACATATGCATAATCCCCTGATTTTAAAAACCACTCAGAAAGCCATGGTGCTGCTGCAATGGTTGCAACACCAACCACCAATGAGCACACAATACTTATTCTGGCCGCTGTGCTAAACAGCATTGGAATCTTTAAGCTTTCCTTACCATATTCTGCAGTATATTTTGTCACACCGCTATTGATGGCACCTTGCGCAAGGGTCATCGTTAATTGCATAAAATTATGAAACTGTCCCACCAGTGCAAGCCCGGACGGGCCAATATAAATAGAAACAGCCTTGTTGATCACAAGGCCGGAAATCATTTTGACTGCTGTGGCTATAAAGGTAAGAAAAGATGTCTTAATTAAATTCATTGAGAACCTTTATCACCTCAAAAACATCAATTTTACAGATTATCGATCCCATAGGCAGACTCAAAACCTCCCTGTGAATCTGCTCCGTAAGGGGTAATCTAATCCCCTTCCATGCCCCATAAGCTTTCTGTTTATGTGGAGCTACAGGATAATGGATCAGGGTCTGAATACCCTTTTCAGCGAGATATGCCTGCAAAGCATCCCGTCTCTGACAGCGCAGTACGAAAAGATGGAAAACATGGGAAGCATCCTCCTTCCAGGCAGGAAGTAAAATTTCAGGGTGATTTATGCCCTCCATATACTGCCTTGCCACAGCCTGTCTTTTTTCAATGTCCTTATCCAAATGGAAAAGCTTCACCCTCAAAAGGGCGGCCTGTATTTCATCCAGCCTGCTGTTGACACCCTGATAAAGGTTTTCATACTTTATATGGCTTCCATAATTGCCAAGGGCACGGATGGTGAGGGCCAGTTCTTCATCATGGGTGGTAACAGCTCCGGCATCGCCTAAAGCCCCAAGGTTTTTTCCCGGATAAAAACTGAAACCAGCCGCATCCCCCCAGCTTCCTGCCTTTTTACCGCCGATGATGGCACCATGGGCCTGAGCCGCATCTTCCAGCACTAACAGATCATTCTTTTCCGCAATTTCCTTAATGGCTGGCATATCCGCCATCTGCCCGTAAAGATGCACAGGCAGAATAGCCTTTGTTTTTGAATCGAGAAATTTAAGAATTTCTGAAGGACTGATATTAAAAGTTGCAGGATCCGGCTCCACCAGTACGGGGATCAGGCGGTTTTCCGTGATGGCAAGGATACTGGCAATGTAAGTATTGGCCGGTACAAGAATTTTATCCCCTTCCTTGAGCCTGCCCATTTCCTTCCAGGCCCTGAGGGTCAGGGTCAGGGCATCCAGGCCGTTGGCAACGCCAATACAGAAAGGCGTTCCGCAGTATGCAGCAAATTCCGATTCAAAGGCTTTCACCTGCTGCCCCTGAATGTACCAGCCGCTATGCAGTACCCCGTCAAAGGCCCTTTCAAGCTCCGAGGCATGGGCTTCGTTGATGGCTTTCAAATCCAGAAAAGCAATGTTCTTTTCTTCCTGAACCGGAAGGGATAAAAAATCATCTATGGAAACCGCATACTCGGAAGCACGAAGGAAAGCCGTATCACGGGTAATGATTTTTGCCCCGACAATTTTTGCGGATGCCTCGATAAGGTAGTCCTCCGTGTCTCTTTGAAACAGGGGATCATTCACATCCAGATAGGCAGGTGTTTTTATCAAGGTAAAAAATTTTAAAAAAAGCTGCCATTCCTCCTGAAGGATATGCAGGGGTCTGCTTTTTCTGCCTTCCTTAAAAAAAATAAAAGCTATGGTATGCAACTGTGAGGTAGAAAGGTAAATAGTTGGAAGAGCTTTCAGCTTTTGAAAAAGCTCATAGATTCTTGGAGATGTATCCAGCCTGTCCAGCAGAATATCCAGTGCGATGTTCACATCTATGAGAAATTTATTTTCCATATTTTTCCATCAGGGCTTCGGCAAGAATGTCGTCATCACTGCGGCTGCTGGTATGGTTATAGTTTTCCGGAAGGTGTTTCAGCTTGAATGAAAGATAGTCATCCCCGCCTAAGATATCATTGAGCTCCCTGAGCTTAGCGATGGTATCGCTTTGACCAACCCGAAACAAAATGGCTTCAAGGGAGGGGTCAATCTCCACATAAAAAGAATCCAGCTCCAGATCCGTATTTTCCAGAATCGGAATAACATAACTAGAGCCCTGTCTTATGACTTTGACCTTCATCTTTCTAAGTCCTGTCTCTTACAAAAAATGACTTCAATGCTTCTGGATTCCAGATACCGATAAGCTTCAGGCACATCCATTCTACCACTTTTTACCTGGGCCTTAAATTTATGGCATGAATGGGATCCGCCTATTTATTTAAAGCTGTTCTGATCTCAATACATCAAAAAGACTTTCCGCTTAAAAACCTCAAAACTCTGGCAGGGTTACCCGCAACAACAGCATACGGTTCCACATCTTCTGTAACAACAGTCCCTGCACCAACCATGGCATATTCACCAACTGTCACCCCGGGAAGCAAGGTTGCATTGGCACCTATACTGGCTCCCCTCCTGATTGTTATACCGAAAAAACGATCAGGATATACCTTTGATCTTGGCATGGGATCATTGGTGAATGTAGCATTGGGACCAATAAAAACATCAGATTCAATACGTGCACCATCCCATAAATACACACCAGATTTAACCGTCACCCTGTCTCCGATGATGACATCACCTTCTATAAGGGTATGGGCACAGATATTACAGTCTTCACCCAGAACAGCATCCTCAAAAACAACCGCATACTGCCATATCCGGGTGCCTGTGCCTATCTTATCCGTTTTTACATCAGCAAGAGGATGAATGATGTACATCACAAACCCCATTTAAAAAAGTATCGTAATCCCGGATATAATCCCCTTCATCATAATACTCACTGGCAAACACCATCAATACACAGTTCGGGCTGAAATCATGCATCTCCCGCCAGATCATATCTCCAATCAGAAGGCCCTTTGACGGAGAATCCAGCCAGGCTTCCTCGCGGATTCTTCCATCGTCCAGAACCATCCTGCATTTTCCACTGACGCATACTGCCACCTGCTGCAGGGATTTGTGGGCATGAAACCCTCTGGCAACGCCTTCATCGGTTCCGAAAATATAGTACACCCTTTTTATCTCAAAGGGGATATTCATTCCGCCCTCAATGGCCACAAGGGAGCCTCTTTCATCACCCCGTACAACAAAATCAATCCAATTAAGAAGTGTCATGTTTTCTCCCTGCAGAGCCTCAGCAGATACTGGCCATAACCAGACTTTTTCAGCATTTCTCCTGCCTTGCAAACATCTTCTCTACTCAGCCAGCCATTATTCAGGGCTATCTCTTCGAGACAGGCAACCTTCAGCCCCTGCCGTGTTTCTATCGTCTGCACAAACATACCTGCTTCCTGAAGGCTTTCATGGGTTCCCGTATCCAGCCATGCAAAGCCCCTGCCCAGAAGCTCTACATGCAGGGTTTCACGCTTCAGGTATTCTTTATTTATGCTGGTTATCTCGAGCTCTCCCCTATCCGAGGGTTTTACTTCCTTCGCAATCCGAACGACCTCATTATCATAAAAATAAAGACCAGTCACAGCATAATTGGATTGAGGGCTGGCTGGTTTTTCTTCAATGGAAACGGCTCTCCTGTTTTCATCAAAAGCTACAACGCCAAATCGTTCAGGATCTCTCACCTGATATCCAAACACTGTGGCCCCTATTTCTCTGGCTGCGGCTTCTTTAAGTTTGGGTGTAAAACCCTGCCCGTAAAAGATGTTATCCCCCAGCACCAGGCATACCTTGTCTTTTCCGATGAAGTCTTCACCAATGATGAAGGCTTGGGCCAGGCCATCCGGGGAGGCCTGAACAGCATAACTCAAGCTGATGCCGAAATCCGAACCATCTCCCAAAAGCCTCTCGTAGGAAGACTGGTCTTCCGGGGTTGTGATCACAAGGATATCCCGTATGCCCGCCAGCATAAGAACAGAGATGGGATAATAGATCATAGGCTTATCATAGATAGGCAGAAGCTGCTTGGATACACCCCTTGTTATGGGATACAATCGGGTACCAGAGCCTCCGGCAAGAACAATGCCTTTTATCATAGCAATCAAAAAAAGGGTTCTCCCCTTTTCCTTTCTTCTTAAAAGTTACTTCTTCTTTTTCACATTAAACATTTACACAATTTTATTGTTTTAAACTTTTCTGATTACCGATCCAGCCCTTTAAGGAATGGCATAATACGACTGCAAACTTAAAAAAGAAGCGCATAAAGCTTACCTTCTAACCAGACTGGATCGGGGAGTATCTTACAGTGATTTTGCCATCAGCTCACCCACCAGCCTGGAAAAGCGGGAGGGGTTTTCAATGCGGCCGCCTTCACTGACCACGGCAAGGTCAAAGATCATGGCAGCCCAGTCTTTCATGGAAGGGTCTGCGGGATCTGCGCCAAAGCGTTCCTTAAGCCGTTCAAGTACAGGATGGGCCGTATTCAGCTCCAGTACCCTTTTTTGTTTGGGCATTTCCTGACCTGAAGCCTGCATGACCTTTTCCATGAAAGCACTCATGGCAAAGGCATCGGCGGAAAGGCAGGCTACGGACTCCTTGAGCCGGGCTGAAGCCTTGACCTCTTTTACGTCCTCTTCCAGTTCTTTTTTGATGAATTCAAAGAGACCCTTATAGCTTTCGGCCACCTCTTCGGAAGGTTTTTCCAGTTCAAGGTCGCCCTTTTCGGCACTTTTCAGGGGCTTGCCGTCAAATTCCCTCAGGCTGTCCACCACCCACTCATCCACGGGATCCGTCATGAGCAGCACTTCATAATCCTTGGCTTTCAAAGCTTCCAGATGGGGGCTGTTTATCAGGGCCGTAAGATTTTCACCTGAAAGGTAGTAGATGGCTTCCTGTCCTTCGGCCATGTTTTCCACGTATTCCTTGAGACCTTTGAGTTTTTCTCCGGATTTTGTGGTGGGATAGCGCAGAAGTTCTGCAATTTTTTCCTTGTTTTCAAAATCCGTGGGAATACCTGCCTTGAGCATGGGGCCGAATTCTTTCCAGAAGGAGAGGTATTTTTCATCTTCCATTTTGGAAAGCAGGTCAAAGACCCTCTTTACAATGTTTTTGCGTATATTGCGCACAAGGCTGTTCTGCTGGAGAATTTCACGGCTGACGTTGAGGTCCAGATCCGGTGCATCCACAACACCGTGAACAAAGCCTAAGTATTCAGGCAGAAGCTCCTTGCAATCGTCCATGACAAAGACCCGCTTGCAGTAAAGGTGCAGGCCATGTCTTCTGTCCCTCTGGAAGAGGTCAAAGGGAGCTTTGGAGGGAATGAAAATGAGAACGTCATATTCCACGGCTCCTTCCAGATGCAGGTGCAGTTTTTCTGCGGGTTCATCCCAGTTTTTTGAGATATGACGGTAGAACTCCGTGTATTCTTCGTCTTTTACCTCATCTTTTTTTCTCGCCCAGATGGCCTTCATGGAATTTAATGTTTCATCCTTGCGCACCTTGCGCATGGTTTTCTTTGCTTTGCCTTCCTCATCCTTTTCCTGCTCTTCCTCGGGAATAGGCTCATGGGATTCCGTCTCCATGAGAATTGGATAGGCAATGAAGTCGGAATGGCGCTTGATGATGTCCTTGAGGGTCCATTCCTCGGTGAAATTGAGATCCCCTTCCTCACCGTCCTTCAGAAAAAGGGTGATACGGGTGCCCCTGCCTTCCTTTTCAAGCTCTGCCACGGAATACTCACCGCTGCCTTCGGATTCCCAGCGCACGCCTTTGTCCGCACCGGGGGTACGGCTTTCCACCACGACTTTGTCCGCCACAATGAAGGAAGAATAAAAACCCACACCGAACTGACCGATCAGCTCCGGGGTGAGGGTACCTTCTTTTCGGGTGGCCTCCAGGGCTTCCATGAAGCCGGCCGTACCGCTCTTTGCAATGGTGCCAAGGTTTTCAACGGCATCTTCAAAGCTCATGCCTATGCCGTTATCTTCTATGGTAAGAGTTTTATTCTCTTTATCCGGCGTAATGCGGATATAAAAATCTGTGTCACTTCCAAGAATTTCAGGGTCGGTCTGGGATTTGAATCTCAGCTTGTCTATGGCATCCGAGGCATTGGAGATCAGCTCCCTTAAGAAAATCTCCTTATTGGAATATAAGGAATGGATGATGAGGTTGAGCATCTGCTTAACTTCGGTCTGGAAGGCATGGGTTTCCTGCTTCATGGATCTTTTTCTCCTTGCTGTGGTACATTGAAAAACAAAGCTTGCACATGGTTTCAGTTTCCGACAAAAAATGGGGTGAAAAATGCACTTGTCAAGGGCAGACCTTGCAAGCAGCGGAAAGTGTTGTATCTTTTGTCACAGTTTGCTCTTTTAGGGTCTGTGTTTCTCCCCTCTCTCTGAGGGCTGGGCTTTACCTACAATTTTTATCAAGCCTGTTGAGTTGCAAAAATGTAGTTTTGAGGGTGTTCAAATGCTCTTTTTCCCTCACGTTCCTTAATGACCTTAATGACCTTAAAGTCCTTAACGACAATACTCACGACCGGCCTCAACGCTATAAAGGAGCAGGTAGGGCAGACACAATCTGCACCTGCGAATGAATTATGCAGCCCCTGTTTTGTAGGGGCAGGCCCCTGTGCCTGCCCCTTGGATGAGAGTTCCATAAAGAATATTCTCACCCAAGGGGGGGGAAGGCCTGCTGCCCACAATTTCCTCTATGTTAGTACCCCTGATTTCATAATTCCGGACTTATGGGTAAAGATAAGCCCTGAGGGAGAGGGGGCGGAGGTGAGGGCAAAAGGGCCCTGGAGAACCCTTAAAACTGTATTGTTATACCTTAACGGGCTTGATAAGCACTGTGAAGCCCAGTCCGCTGGCAGACGCAAAAACGGGCCATGCAATTTTTTTTGAATGAAGGATCGCATGGCTGAAAGTTCATGAAAATAATGCAATAAAGGTGAGAAAATATGGATTATCAGGGTATGATTTTTCGTCCCCCCAGCGAAGGGGATTCAATTCTGCTGCAGGTGACCGTGGGCTGTTCCCACAACAAATGCACCTTCTGTGAGATGTACAAGGCCAAGCGTTTTTCCATTAAAAGTGATGAACAGATTTTTAAGGACATAGACTACGCAGCAAGTAAGTACCGCCGCATCCGCAGGCTTTTTCTCTGTGACGGTGATGCCATGATCCTGCCCATGAAGAGACTGGTGCCCATTATGGAACGTATCAGGGAAAAGCTGCCCTGGCTGGAAAGGGTTGGAACCTACGCCAACACAAAAAGTATTGCCTCTAAAAGCGTTGAAGAAATGAAACAGCTTAAGGATCTGGGGCTTACCATTGCCTATTTTGGTCTTGAGACTGGAGATGATGTGACCCTGAAAGCCATCAATAAGGGAGCGGACAGTGCCCGTATGATAGAAATGGGCAAAAAGATTCGCTCCGCAGGGATCAAGCTGTCCATTACCGTCCTGAATGGCGTTGCCGGAAGGGAGCGCTCCATGATCCATGCAAAGGAAACGGGCAGGGTGCTGACGGCCATAGACCCTGAATTCGTGGGTGCCTTAAGCCTGATGCTGACTCCTGGGGCTCCTTTGAACAAGGACCATAAGGAAGGACGTTTTGAGCTGATCGGTGCCGAAGAAATGCTTCAGGAGCTGGGCATGATGATAGCCAGCACAGATCTTTCCGATGGACTTTTCCATGCCAATCACGCATCCAACTACCTGCCCATACGGGCCCATCTGCCTAAGGACAGGGATAAAACCCTCAAGATGATCAATGATGCCCTGGCAGGAAAGATTAAGCTGAAGCCCGAATACCTGAGGGCCCTTTAATCCCTGAAAAATTCTTGCAACATTAACGCATCCGGTGTAACCAATGGCCCGGACTGCCCCTTATCAAGGATGCTTTTTTCTTTTTTTCCAAGGAGATGCCCCATGAGTTCCACCCCGTCCACGGACGCCCTCTGCGTTACCACCATCCGAACACTTGCCATGGATGCCATAGAAAAGGCCAATTCCGGACATCCCGGAGCTCCTATGGGTCTTGCGCCCGCAGCCTATGCCCTCTGGACCCGGGTGATGAACCATAACCCCAAAAATCCAGCATGGCTGGACAGGGACCGCTTTGTACTTTCCGGTGGTCATGGCTCCATGCTGCTTTACGGTCTGCTGCATCTTTCCGGATACGGCGTATCCCTGGAAGACCTGAAAAACTTCCGGCAGATGGGTTCAAAAACACCGGGACATCCGGAGTTCGGCCATACACCGGGTGTGGAAACCACCACAGGTCCTTTGGGGCAGGGCATTGCCAATGCCGTGGGCATGGCCATGGCGGAACGTCATCTGGCTGCCCGTTTCAACCGTCCCGGTTTTGATCTGGTGAATCATTTTACCTATGTGATGTGCGGTGACGGAGATCTCATGGAAGGTGTTGCCTGTGAGGCCATGTCCCTTGCCGGGCATCAGAAGCTGGGCAGGCTGATTTGCATCTACGATGCCAATGACATTTCCATTGAAGGATCAACGGAGATTGCCTTTACGGAAAATGTGGCTGGCCGTATGGAAGCCATGGGCTGGCACACCCTCACCGTTACAGACGGCAATGATATGGATGCCATCACAAAAGCGCTGGAAACGGCAAAAACCATTACGGACAGACCTTCCCTCATTGTTCTAAAAACCCGCATTGCCTTTGGCAGCCCCAACAAGGAAGGTTCTGCCGATGCCCATGGTGCCCCTTTGGGAGCCGAAGAGGTCCGTCTGACCAAAAAAGCCTATGGCTGGCCCGAAGATGCCGATTTCCATGTTCCCGAAGAGGTTTACGCCCATTTTGCAGGTGTTCAGGCAAAGATGCAGGAAAAGGAAGATGCCTGGCTGGAACTTTTCCGCCTTTATGCGGCAGAGCATAAGGATATGGCTAACCTCTGGCTGGATGCCATGAGCGGTTTTCTGGTGGACGGCTGGGATAAAGATATCCCCTACTTTACCCCTGGCGAGAAAATTGCCACAAGGGCGGCATCGGGCAAGGTGCTCAATGCCATTGCCGCCAAAGTACCTGCCCTCATGGGCGGTTCCGCAGATCTTGCCCCTTCCAATAAAACCTTTTTGAATGGTGAGACGGAATTTCAGGCTGAAAGTCCCGAAGGCCGCAATATTCGTTTTGGAGTCAGGGAGCACGCCATGGGTGCCATCATGGCTGGTATGTTCCTGCACAACGGTATCCGGCCCTATGGTGCCACCTTCCTTGTCTTTGCCGATTACATGCGGCCTGCCATCCGCGTGGCCAGCCTCATGCGTCTGCCCCTGATCTATGTATTCACCCACGATTCCATAGCCGTGGGCGAAGATGGACCCACCCATCAGCCAGTGGAGCATCTGGCCTCCCTGCGTGCCATCCCCAACCTTACGGTTTTCCGGCCTGCGGATGCCAATGAGACGGCAGTGGGATGGAAGGTGGCCATGCGCAGCAATTCCAGCCCCACGGCTTTGATTCTCAGCCGTCAGGGACTTCCCGTTCTTAATACTGACAATAAGAGGGGGCGGCCTGAAAGGGGTGCCTATATTCTGGAGGATGCCGATGGTACGCCGGATATTGCCCTCATTGCTTCCGGCTCTGAAGTGCATCTGGCTGTGGAAGCCCGCAGGATTCTTCTGGAAAAAGGCATTCAGGCAAGGGTTGTCAGCATGCCCTCATGGGAGCTGTTTGAGAAAGATACGGATGAATATAAAAAACGGATTCTGCCCCCAGCCCTTAAAAAACGTCTGGTGATAGAGGCAGGCATTGCCATGGGCTGGCATAAGTATGCAGGAGACGAAGGCGACATTATTTCCATAGAAACCTTCGGTGCATCCGGTCCTGATAAGGAAGTTCTGCGTCATTTCGGGTTCTTTGTGGAAAACCTGGTGAACCGGGCTGTGATTCTGGCGAGGAAAAAGTAGTGACGTTATCCCGGAATCTTAGTGGTTTGATTCCGGGATTTGTTTATTTTCATGAGGTCTTTGCATAAGGCATACAGGCTGTTTGTGGGTGATGTTGAAATCGTTTCGTCACGAGCAAATAGCCTGTGTGCCTAAGCAGATTTTATTTCAAACGCCTTAGGGCACTTTCCGCATCATCCTTCATAGCCGTATCCTCCCCTGCCGTGCGCAGGGCTTCTTCATAGGCCTTTTTTGCCTCTTCCTTCTGATTCATTTTTTCAAGAATCTCACCTTTAAGCATCCACGCCGCATCATTTTGCGGGAGTTCAGTGGTCAGGCGATCCGCAGATCGCAGGGCTTCAGACATTCTGCCCATGGCGGAAAAGGTCATGGCCTGCCCCCGCAGGGCCGGAGGATGCCTGGGTTCATGGCGCAGAGAACGGTTATAATATCTCAGGGCCGCATCATAATTACTGAGGTTGTAATATGCCCAGCCCAGGTTGGATAAAGCGTAATGGGGTGTGGCATAAAGCAGATCCTCACTCAGGAGTTTGAGGACCTCAATGGCTTCATCCCAATTGCCTGTGGCCATGTAGGCTGTGGCCAGATTATTCTGGGCAGGGGCATAGTCTGACTTGATATTTACGGCTTTTTTAAAGCTTAATACGGCGGATTCGGGCCGGTCCAGGGCAAGGTAGGTAAGCCCCATATTATTATAGAGGTAGGGATCTCTGGGATTCAGCTGTTCCGCCTTCAGAAATTCCTGTAAAGCCCTGGAATAGGAACCCTGAATCAGGTAGGCCTCGCCCAGATCCCGGACAGCCCTGGCTTCATTGATATTGGCAGCCCTCTTTCCCGCACATCCCCCAGAAAGAAGGAAGGCCAGCGCAAGTATGAAAAACAGCCTGACACCAGTTTTTGTTAAGCAGTGCATCTGTGCCTCCTATTTTATCTAAGTGAGATGATCTGGGTTGTTATAAAGATTTTAAAATTATTTCTTTTAATTCCGGAATATTGTTTTTTATGGCAGACCAGACTGTTTCTATATCAATACCCAGATAGTCATGGACGAGAATATTCCTTAATCCGGCAATTTTATACCATTCAATCTGAGGATGATCTGTTTTAAAGGTATCTGAAAGGCGTTGTGTAGATTCAGCAAGGGTTTGAAGATTCCGCAGGACTGCATCCTGTATAAGGGTCTGCTTTGCAAAGTCACTGAATTTGAGTCCTTCCGTATAAGATTCAATCCTTTCAATGCTTTCTGATATATGAATAAGATAAAGTCTGTTGTCTTTCATAAAGGCTGGGCTTCCCGTATAATTTTTTCCTTAAGATACCAGTGAAGCCCCTTTTCCGTTACGATATCCACCTTTCGTCCAAGCAAGGCTTCAAGCTTTATGCTCATTCCTCCGAGATCCATCAGAGATCTTCCATGATCCAGATCCACTAGAATATCAATGTCGCTGTCCGGTCCGGCCTGATTACGGGCCACAGATCCAAAAACCCTTATATTTTTTGCACCATGCTGCCTTGAGATGCGCAGAATTTCTTCCCTTTTGTTTTTCAGCAGATGGGATGTATCCATTTTCTGGCCTTTCAGGCAGCAGGGGTTAATGTTTAATGGCTGTATGCGAGATGCTTTGTGAACAGGCAAGCTTTACTTCTCCCTCAGGGAAAGGGTCAGTTTTTCTGCAATGGCATCCGCCGTCTGCCGGACAAATTCCCTGAAGGCCTCACCCGAAAGGGGTGCTCCCGGCGCTGGTACTTCCTTCAGGCCTTCGGGCCGCATGAATACCGGAGCGTTCTGCAGCTCTTTTTTCGGAGTGATACCATACTCTGCTGGCATGCGGTCTTCAAAATACATTTCCTGAAAACCTGAAAACTTCAGGGCATGGGCCGTGGAATCAATGATGGCAGTTTCATCGCTGTGCACAAGGCCTTCTTTCCTGGCACGGATAAGACCTGCCAGGGTTTCGCCACCATGGGTACAGGCAATGTGACCGTTGCGGTTGGCCACAAGCTGACAGTCCATGATTTCCTGCTCCGTGACGCAGGTGAAAAAGACCATCTGTTTTCCAGCCCTCTGATTGTACTGGTTGACAAGAGAAATGACCCTTGGCATGGAAACGGGATTTCCGATCATGGCTGCCTGGGCCACACTGGGTTTTGCGGTCATGGGTTCAAAGCGGCGTTTTTTTGCATCCGGCTCAAGGTAATAACTGTACACGGGGTTGGCGTGCTCGGACTGAACACCCACTATTTTTGGAAGATCTGTAATGATACCGGCTTCGAAAAACTTCAGGAACCCGGCCATGACTGCGGTGATGTTACCGGCATTGCCGATGGGTACCACCACAACCTTGTTTTTCATCTCATATTCCAGATCCTGGGCCACTTCATAGGAGTAGGATTCCTGACCCAGAATACGCCATGCATTCTTGGAGTTCAGCAGGGCCACATTGTATTTTTCGGAAAGGGCTTCCACCACCTTCATACAGTCATCAAAAAGGCCGGGGATTTCAAACACCGAGGCACCACTGCCCAGTGGCTGGGAAAGCTGCTGGGGTGTTACCTTGCCGTGGGGCAGGAGTACTGCAGACTTTACCGAAGGTTGCAGATAGCTTGCATAAAGGGCTGCAGCGGCACTGGTGTCTCCGGTGGAGGCGCAGACGGCCAGAATATTTTCCACACGACCGCTTTTCACAAGATAATGGATGTATGAAAGAGCGCTGGCCATGCCCCTGTCTTTGAAGGAGGCACTGGGGTTCTGGCCGTCATTTTTGTAGAAAAAGCGCATCCCGGCAGCCTCCTGCAGGGTGGCGTTGGCCTCCACAATGGGGGTGTGTCCTTCTCCCAGATAGACAATGGCATCCAGAGGGATCACAGGCCCTATGAACTCATGGAAACGATAGATGCCCTTGAGGGCCGGTATTTTGAGCATACGGCGGTAATCTAAAATATCCCGCCAGGTTTCTCCGGAAAGGCCTTTCAGGCGGTTTTTTTCCAGATCCTGAAGTAAAAGAACCTCACCGCAGGCGGGACAGGTATAGAGAAGCTGCTCAATGCCAAAGGTTTCGGAGCATCCAAGGCAGTGGTAACTCATTTCTCCGGAAGGGGAGGGAAGAATATGATCCCGTATATGTTCGGGGAATTTTTCTGGTGTCACAGTTTTTCTCCGGTTTTTATGATGTTGAAGTCGTAGCCTAATATGTTTTTGGAATTAGCTGATATGTCTGTCAGGCACCCTGGCTATTTGTTCGTGACGCAATCTTATTCTTAGAGCTTCTTGACCTGTGCGGAAGCGGCAAAAACTCACCGCCACAGACAAGATGAGCTTTTTGATTGCCATAGCAGGCTTGAACACGCTGCCTTTGTGGCAGTTCAGGCAGTTTGCCGCTTTTATAGCACTCCGGCACTCAAGCTTGCAAAAGCCCATTGTTTTCATCGCAGGCTTTGGGTTTATGGCTTGAGTGCCGGACAAAGCTCTGATCCGAAACGATTGCAACGTCACTTCCAAATAGCCTGGGTGCCTTGCAATGGAACAGGGCTGCTGCAATTACAGCCTTGGAATTTCAGGATAAAACCTGCTGAAAAATTGCATCTGCCCATAAATTATTAATTATCAATTATACCTTCTCAATTATCTTCATCCCCCCCATGTAGGGCTGAAGGGCCTCTGGAATGCGGATACTTCCGTCGGGATTCTGATAATTTTCCAGGATGGCGGCAAAGGTACGGCCCACTGCAAGACCGGAACCGTTTAAGGTATGGACAAGCTCCGTGCCTTTTTTCCCTTTGCGCTTGAACCGGATATTGGCCCTTCTGGCCTGATAGTCCTCAAAGTTGCTACAGGAAGATATTTCCCTGTAGGCATCCTGTCCGGGCATCCAGACTTCAATATCATAGGTCTTTGCGGAAGAGAAACCAAGGTCTCCGGCGCAGAGGGTGACGACCCTGTAGGGAAGCTCCAGCCTTTGCAGAATGGTTTCCGCCTGTTTCAGAAGACTTTCCAGCTCCTCCCAGGAGTTTTCCGGCAGAGAGAATTTAACAAGCTCCACCTTGTTGAACTGGTGCAGCCGGATCAACCCTCTGGTGTCCTTTCCGTAGGAACCTGCTTCGGACCGGAAACAGGGGGTATAGGCCGTATAATAGAGGGGGAGGTCCTCTTCGGAAAGAATTTCATCGCTGTGCATGTTGGTGACGGGTACTTCCGCCGTGGGAATGAGAAAGTAGTCCGGCCCGTCCAGATGAAAGAGGTCTGATTCAAACTTGGGAAGCTGGCCTGTACCGGTCATGGCTTTACGGTTGACCAGAAAAGGGGGTATGGTTTCCGTGTATCCGTGTTCTTCGGTGTGGATGTCCAGCATGAAATTGATTAAGGCCCTTTCCAGGCGGCTCCCCGCGCCGAGATAAAGGGCAAAGCGGGCACCTGTGATGCGGGCTGCCCTTTCAAAATCGAGAATCCCAAGATTTTCCCCCAGCTCCCAGTGGGCCTTGGGAAGGAATTCAAAGTTTTTCGGAGTTCCCCAGCTTTTTTCAAGGCGGTTTTCGCTGTCGTCCTTTCCTGCGGGAACGGAAACATGTGGAACATTGGGGATGGCCATGAGAATCGTCTGGAGCTGTTCATCCAGTTCTCCGAGGCTTTTTTCCATCCCTTTGATGTCCGCCGATGTCTGGCGCATGGCCAGAATCTTTTCTTCGGCATCTTCTTTGTTTTTTTTCATGCGGGCAATTTCTTCGGAGACCGCATTGCGTTCATGACGCAGAGTTTCAAGGCGGGCAAGGATTTCCCGGCGTCTGGTTTCGGTTTCGCTGAAGGAATCCAGGGTACTTTCGGCCCCCCGTTTGGCAAGTCCTGCACGGATTTCAGACAAATTTTGGCGTAGAAACTTGATTTCCAGCATTGTGACCTTTATATTGAATCGATTTATGATGGTTTCAGAAAAAAGCCTTTTGGGTATTCCCTTGGGCCTTGCCTGACAAATGCAAATGTCTTCAAAGATTTTTATAGCAGATCTGTTTAGACTGGAACATGGTAAAAGTAGATTTCCGGCATAAGGCCGGGAATAATAAACGATCCGGAAGAAAACGCCGCTTCCGGATTTTTGGATTTTTTCAGCTCTTCCGGATAACTGAAAAAAATTATCACAGGGTCCATAGGGCGTCAACCATCCCTGAAGTCAGCAGTCTGAAGTCCTGCACTAAGGGCTTTAAGCGGTTACGACTGGCAGGGGCAAGATAAATGGAGCCACCATGGAGGATGTTCGCGAAAAACGCCGCAGGATTGTCTCCGAGATTGAAAAAAGATTTTCTGCCCTGAGTGAGACAGAAATCAGGGAAAAGCGCAAGCTGGCGGTGGATCGGCTTTTTGAGTTCGCCAATTATGTGGAAGCCCGAATAGCACTTCTTTACCTTCCAAGAAATCCCATGGAAATGGACATAGCCGACATTATGGCCAGATCCTATGAACACAAGAAGGTTGTGGTGCTGCCCCGTTTTGACAAAGAGCGCAAAACCATTCGTTTTTACAAGGTGGATGATCCCAATACCCATATTATCGGAAAAACACCGGAGGAAAGGGGACCTGATCCGAAAAAATGCCGGGAAATCCCCATGGACAATATTGATATTGCCCTGATTCCCGGAGTGGCCTTTGATGAAAAAGGCTCCCGCATTGCAGCCGATGGTGGCGAGTTTGACCGGCTCATGGGCAAGCTCCCCGTGACCACCCGAAAGGTCGGGGTTACCCTGGAGGATCAGATTGTACCCCAGATTCCCATGGAATCAAAAAGCAGGTATGTGGACATTCTGGTGACGGATAAGCGGGTAATTTACAAAATTTAAGAATTTTTTTCAGGATACCATGCAGATACAGGAAACGCTCAAATTCAGAAGACGACGGGAGGCCATGGTGGCGGAGCAGCTGCAGGCCCGTGGCATACATGATGCTGCGGTGCTGGCTGCCATGGGCCGGGTTCCCCGCCATCTTTTTGTGAGCGAGGCCCTCATGGATCAAGCTTACGGGGATTATCCCCTGCCCATAGGCTATCAACAGACCATCTCCCAGCCCCAGATTGTTGCGGAAATGACCCAGGCCATTGCCGCCTCTTCCGAAGACCGGGTGCTTGAAATAGGCACAGGGTCGGGATATCAGGCTGCGGTGCTGGCGGAGATGGTTTTTCGTGTCTATACCATAGAACGCCTGCAGCCCCTCTACATGAAGGCCCGCAGGCTTTTTGATGCCCTGAAATACCACAATATCGTTACCCGCTATTCCGACGGAACAACGGGCTGGAAATCCGAGGCCCCCTTTGATGCCATCCTTGTAACGGCTGGAGGACCCTCTGTACCAGAGATCCTCCTTTCCCAACTGGCGGAAGGGGGGCGCCTTGTCATGCCCGTGGGCAGTGCGGATGTACAGCAATTGGTCCGTATCACCCGCAGCTCTTCGGGTTTTGAAAGTGAAATTTTATGCTCCTGCCGCTTTGTGAAGCTTGTTGGTGAAAATGGCTGGCGGGAAGAATAATGTTTTTGTAGGGGCACCCTTTACGGGTGCCCGTTGGCAAGCGCAAGATCTGGTTGTGTGTATTTCAATGGCTAAGGTCTGTACGCCTGAAAGATCGTTGCAACCAGATAATACCTTGGGAAGCAGGAAGATGATTCTGCAATATTTTTTTCTGAAAGGTTGGCTTTGTGCTGCGTCGTTTATATAACTGGGTCTTAAGCTGGGCTGATTCCCCCTGGGGAGTTTTTGCCCTTTTTATCATCGCCTTTGCAGAATCTTCATTTTTTCCCATTCCACCAGATATTCTTCTCATTGCCCTCTGTGTGGGCAGACCTTCAAGAGCTTTTTTCTATGCAGGGGTCTGTACAGCGGGTTCTGTCCTTGGTGGCATTGCTGGCTATGGTATCGGCTGGTTTTTCATGGGCAGCATTGGTGCCCCCATTGTGGCTTTTTACGGCGCAGAGGAGCAGGTGGCCCGTATCGGAGAGCTTTACAATAATTACGATGCCTGGGCCGTTGCCATTGCCGGATTTTCGCCCATACCTTATAAGGTTTTCACCATTGCCGCAGGTATGTTTGCCATAAGTCTGCCAGTTTTTATTACAGCTTCTCTTTTCTCCAGGGCCGCTCGCTTTTTTCTTGTTGCAGCTCTGATATGGAAATTCGGTCCCGGTATACGGGCCTTTATTGAACGTTATTTTGACAGGCTGGCTATTCTTTTTGTGATTCTTCTGGTTAGTGGTTTTCTTCTGATCCGTTTCATAGGCTAAAGCAGGCATATAATAAAAATTGAACTTTTAATCTGTCCAGACAGGCTGTATTTAATTTCTTGAGATGTTTGATGAAAATAGCACTGGTTACGGGATGCAAGACTCTCTGGCGGGCCGAAGGGCTGGATGAAGAAGGCTTTGGTCTGAAGACCGGGGAAATCCAGGTACGCCTGGTCCCGAGATTTTATAGGCCTACGGAGGTGTACACTTTGGCGCGAGATGCTTCCAGAACAAAGAAGGCATTGAGCTGGCAACCTAAGACTTCGCTGAAAGAACTTTACCCAATGATGATGGAAGCGGCCTTCAGAAGAAACCGGGACGAACTTTGTTTTTAGAAACAGACAATTTTTTGTCCCTAAGGGTCTGGGCTAAAGCCCTACGCCTTCACCAGTGGGTAAAAAATTTTCTGATTTTTATTCCCCTTCTGGCCAGTCACAAAATGCTGGAACCGGGTCTTTTCCTTCAGGCTTTACTGGCATTCTTTTGTTTCAGCCTCTGCGCATCCAGCGTCTATATTCTCAACGATATGGTGGATCTGGAGGAAGACAGGCAGCACCCTTCCAAGCGCATGCGACCCTTTGCTTCGGGGGCACTGCCCCTTTCCATGGGTTTTGCTGTTTTTCCTCTTCTGTTGTTTATTTCCTTTCTGCTTTCCTTTCAGTTTCTGCCAATAGCTTTTCTTTTTACCCTTGCCGCTTATTACAGCCTGACCCTTGCCTACTCCTTTGGCCTGAAACGCCTTGTGCTTATGGATGTTTTTACCCTTGCGCTTCTTTATACCCTGCGGCTTGTGGCGGGGGCTTTGAGCGTGGATGTTCCCCTGACCTTCTGGATACTGGCCTTTTCCATGTTCATATTCTTAAGCCTTGCCCTGGTAAAACGGTATGCGGAACTGCATCAGAATCTTGAAAACAATGGAGGAGGAAAACCTCCGGGCAGAGGCTATCATACAAAAGACATGGGGCTTCTCCTTGTCATGGGGGTGGTTGCAGGCTATCTCTGTGTGATGGTGCTGGCCCTCTATATTCAGGATGAGGCCACAAGGAAGCTTTATTCCAGACCTGAATGGATATGGTCTGCCTCTGTATTGCTTCTTTTCTGGATCAGCCGTATCTGGCTTCTGTCCCACAGGGGAGAAATGCATGATGACCCGGTTGTTTTTGCCGTCAGAGATAAGGTCAGTCTTGTTATCGGATTCCTGCTCGGACTCATATTCTGGATGGCCCTGTGAAAACAGAGCTTTTATATTCCTGGGGTCTTTTCCCCCCCTTTGGCCAGACACCACACCCTGTTTTCTGGCGAAAGGATTTAAATGATACCATGGCAAAGCTCGTCCGGGATCACGGCTCCACACTGGCCTTTGGCAATGGTTTGAGTTACGGTGATTCCTGTCTTGCCTTAAGTGATCAGGTGCTGCATCTTCGTCATCTTAAAAGGTTTATTTTTGCAGACTGGGAAAGGGGAGTTCTTCGTGCCGAAGCAGGAGTGAGCCTTGAAGAGGTACTTGCCTTAAGTATCCCCAACGGCTGGTTTCTTCCCGTAACTCCCGGAACCCGCCATGTCACCCTGGGAGGTGCCCTTGCCAATGACGTCCATGGAAAAAACCACCATGTCGGCGGAACCTTTGGCTGTCATGTGAAAAGGTTCTGCCTGCTCCGCTCCGATGGCTCAGAGCTTATATGTTCGGTGGATGAGAATGCAGCGCTTTTCAGGGCCACCATCGGAGGGCTTGGTCTCACCGGCATTATTCTATGGGTTGAGTTTTCTCTCCTTGCCATTGCCTCAAGGGATATGAATGTTTTAAACTTACGGTTTGGGGGGCTGGATGAATTTTTTGCCCTTTCTTCAGAACTTGATCATATTCATGAATATACGGTTTCATGGATAGACTGCCTTGCAAAGGGTAGAAATCTTGGCCGGGGCATTTTCATGGCAGGGAATCATGCTAAAGAAGGTCCCCTTTTGCCGGATACCGGAGCAAGGCCTGGCATTCCCTTTACCTTTCCTTTTTCTGCTGTGAACAATCTCACCCTGCCCTGGATGAACAGGCTTTATTACCAGATGGCTTCGCCGGGCAGAAAATATATAAGCCAGTCCTATGCACCCTTTTTCTATCCGCTGGACAGTATTGCAGAATGGAACCGATGTTACGGGAAAAAAGGATTTCAGCAGTATCAGTGTGTGATTCCGGAAAAGGAGGCGGAACATGGTATCCGTAAACTGCTGGCCATGATATCTGGTTCAGCTACGGGTTCTTTTTTGGCTGTTCTCAAGCGATGTGGCAATATTCCATCTCCAGGTCTTATGTCCTTTCCCCTTCCCGGTATTACCCTTGCTCTGGATTTTCCAAGAAGAGACCTTAATGACGACCTGTTTAAAAAGATGGATGCACTGCTGCGTGAAACCGGCGGTAGGCTGTATCCGGCCAAGGATACTGTGATGTCTGCTTCGGATTTTAAACATTTTTATCCCCAGTGGGAAGAGTTGGAAGCCCTCAGGGATTCTGGCTTGTGTTCCCGTTTCTGGAAAAGGGTGATTTCATGAAAAATATTTTGATCATTGGTGCTTATTCTGCAATTGCTTCTGCCACAGCCCGGATGTGGGCTGAGAAAAAAGCCCGTTTTTTTCTGGTGGGAAGGGATGGGGAAAAACTGAAGCAGACAGGAGAGGATCTGGCTGCAAGGGGAGCCACAAGCTTTTATACCCATACCATGGATGTCAATGATACGGATGCCCATACTGTGATGCTGGCAAAGGCTTTCTTTGAGCTTGGTCAGGTCGATCTGGTTTTGCTGGCCTACGGTACACTACCGGATCAGCTGGCCTGCGAGGGTGATGTTAAGATCACCATGGAGGCTTTGGCCACCAATGGAGTCAGTACTCTGGCTCTGCTTACGGCCATCTCGCCCATGATGGAAAAACAGGGCAGTGGCTGTATATCAGTAATTTCTTCGGTGGCTGCCCTCAGGGGAAGGCCTTCCAACTACGTGTATGGCTCGGCCAAGGCATTGGTGGAAACCTTTTGTGAAGGTCTGCGGGCAAGGCTTTTTCAATCCGGAGTGCATCTGCTTCTTATTCGTCCGGGCTTTGTGGACACACCCATGACAAAGGATTTGTCCCTGCCGGGGTTGCTGCTTGTAACACCGGAACAGGTGGCAAAGGATATTATCCGTGCTGTGGACAATAAAAAAGATACCCTTTTTACCCCATGGTTCTGGCGGTGGATCATGCTGGTGATCCGGAACATTCCGTCACCTCTTTATAAAAAGTTTAAATTATGAAAGTCATAGACCCTCGGCAAAGCCAGTTGCCTGTGACTGTTTTAAGTATACCTTTGTAACTTCTGAGCAACTTAAATTTAGTTCTTTTAATTCAGTATTTTAAAAAATGGCTAATAGTCCAACACTGATCGAAACCAGTTCGATTCAGGCAACAAGCTACTATATGACAAAACGCCATAACACAGTATTTTCAATTTCTTAGCCCAAAAAATGAGTCTTCCAGCCGTAGAAAATAACCTTGAACATCTTAACCCAAAGAAACTATCTCTTCCAGGGTACTCATGGGTGCATCTTTTTCGTAAAGAAATCCTACTCAAACGTCCGGGCAAAAAACAACAGGTTTCAGTTTTTTAACTTAAGGGTGTTTTCCACATGTCCGGGTTCGGGAATACGGGTATCCCCTGCTATGCCCAGCTCTTCAAACTGACGAAGGCAGGGCATGACACGGCGGTCAAAGGAGCCGGTCATCCCGTTATAGGTGGCAAGGCTTTTTTCAAGATCCTGCCCCATTTTGTTCATGTGGGAAGTAAAACGTAAAAGCCGCTGGTGCAGCTCCTTGCCCATGGAAACAATTTTCCTGCTGTTTTCAAAGGACTCCTGCTCCCGCCATACAAGGGCTATGGTTTTCAACATGGCAATGAGGGTTCCCGGTGTGGCCAAAAGTACATTTTTTGTCGCTGCCTGTTCCAGAAGTTCGGGTTTTTCATTCAGTGCGGCGGAAAAAAAATTTTCTCCGGGTATGAAGAGAATTACAAATTCAGGGGATGGCTGAAACTGCTGCCAGTAGCTTTTTTTTGAAAGCAGGCGCACATGCTCGGCCACCTGACGGCTGTGGGCAATCAAGGCCTGTTTTCTCTTTTCATCGCTTTCTGCTTCCATGGCATCCAGATAGGCGGCAAGGGGGACTTTAGCATCAATCACCACCTGCCTGCCACCGGGCAGGGCAATGAGCATGTCCGGCCGAAAGATACCCCCTTCGTTTTCCGTATGCACCTGCTCGGCAAAGTCACAATGGGCAGAAAGACCACTGATTTCAACCACCCTTCTCAGGGTGCTTTCGCCCCACCGGCCACGGGTCTGGGGCTGACGGAGTGCAGAAACAAGCCGTCTGGTCTCACTTTTCAGATCTTCCTGCGCACTTCCCAGCATGGAAAGCTGACGGTTAAGCTCTCCAAGGGTGCGTTCCCTGTCCTTTGCAAAGGTATGCACCTCCTTTTCATAGGCCGAAAGCATTTCCCGCACAGGATCCAGAAGATTGCGGAAATTCAGCTCCCTTGTTTCCATGGCATGTCCCGCACTTTCCAGATGATGGCGGAAATTTCTGTCTGCCATTTCCAGAAAATGACGCTGATTTTCTTCCGATATTTTCGCACAGAGGTTTTCTAAGGAACGCTCAAGACCCTCCTGCCCCTTTTCGATGAAAAGTCGTTTTTCCTCACTGATGGCAAGGGAATATTCCGCATTCCTGAGCTTTTGTTTAAGTCTTTGGCCGGAATACAAAAGCAGAAGACAGATCAAAAAAGCGGTAAAAAGCAGTAAGCCAAGAATATGGGGTATTTCAAAGGTAAAGGGCATGGCATTTCCGGGTAATGAACTTTTTTTCCTGTAAACATTCTTCCAGGCTAAGGTTTTTACTGGAATCTGTATTATACCATTGCCTGTTTTGCTGCAATGCCCATGTCCTGAAGTCCTTTCATCAGTAAGACTTCACGGTGCCTCTTCCCAGCCTGTGATCATGGCCTTGAGATGGGCAAAGGGAGTGTGCCCTGTGGTTATCATGTACACATGGATCACAAGAAAGATCAGAAAGAGAAAGGCCCCCGCCACATGCACAAAGGCCAGAAGGCCAAGGTCCATGGAAAAACCGAAAAGATGCCAGTCGTTATAGGTCCAGTACAAAAGCCCTGTCACCACCTGAACAGGTACAATAACCAGGGCAACACCAAGATAAGTGAGACGCTGCAGGGGGTTGTGTTTGGCCTCAGGAGTTTTGGCAACGGGATGGGCTTCTCCTTTGAAAATGCCCAGAAGATAGTAGCGGGCCACAGCAAAAAGTTTACGGGTAGTGGGAACATAGTGCCGCCATTCTCCCGTGGTGGCCTCCCAGAATATAATAAAGGCAAAAAGAATCAGCCAGGCAATGCCCAGGCGGTTGTGCCAGATGACAGCATTATAAAAATCCGGCCATGGCAGATCGCCGTGGACGGCAAAGCCTGTCCATAAAAGCCCGCAGATGAGAAGAGCCTGAGCCCAGTGCCAGAAACGCTCAAAACGTGTATAAAGGTATATTTTTTTCATTTTTTCCCTCCAAGACCTGTGATACGGAGACAGGCATGAAGCCCCACACCCAGCAGTGCAAGGGCTGTCAGAATCCATCCCGCCACCGACAGGGGGCCGCCGCTGTCACGACCCGGAATATATACCCCCGAAATACCCGCAAGACGGCTGCCTTCACGGACATGGCATTCGCTGCAGGAAAGGGCCTGATCCTTTGGCATCACCATATGGGTAATGGGATAGCGGAAGGTGCTTTCCACAAAACCCACCTCTCCACTGAAGGGCAGCCCCCTTGAAGCCATTCCCTTTTCAATGGATACCACCCAGTCAAAGTCAGACCAATAGGCTCCGCTGCCCTTGGGGCCGAAAAGTTTTGGAAAAACAAGGGTGTTCAGTTCTGCGTCATAGGGCTGAACGCCCCTGTGAACCTTGAAGGGATAGATCCTTGCATTGGGATCACCTGGTTTTGTATCCAGATAATTCACGCCAATAACAGTATCCGGATCAATGGTGTCCGTGACCAGAGTATTACGGATCACGCCCTTGAACCATGCATACTCAGGGATAACATTTTCCGCCCATTCAAAGACACCCTTCTGACTGTCATAAACAGGTCTCCCAAGATCCCCGGCTACTTTATAGGGTTTTCCATCCTTCAGCTTCCCTGCCTCAGACCAGTCCCAGAGCATTTTTGTAGGCACACCGCCCCTGGCATAGCTTGGAATATGGCAGGTCTGACAGGCCACCTTGTCCGTATGATCATTGAGCTTGGGGATTTCTAAATGGGGGCTGCTACCATGGCAGGCGATGCAGGTGATACGGGAAGCCAGATCATCCTCTATCAGACTTTTATGCTCTTCCACGGCTGGTGTCTGATAACAGCGGCCGCTGATTCTGTGGGCCACGGTGGTATGGCAGCGCACACAGGCAAAACCACCACCATCTTCGGACATGTGCACATCCAGCTCCCTTGGCGGATAAAAAAGAGAGGAATCCAGATCTCCGTGCTTGACCCCGTCACCACCTCCACCGTAAAAATGACAGGTTCCGCAGTTTTCCCTGCCCGGCCTTGACACACTCTGGGCAACGGCATTCCAGTCCGGAGGCTCATACAGCTCACCGCTGGCCGGAAAGCGGGTGGGTTTTTCCACAGGGTTCCCTGCTGCCGTGGGATATTTTTTATAGCTACCCGTCTGTTCATGGCAAACCAGACAGTCAATGTTCTCTTCCTTTGAAAAATCAAAGGAATCATCCTTCCAGCCGTAGCCTGCATGGCAGGAAGTGCATCGGGTTTCGTTTTCAGGGATACTGATACAGTAGTTGTTCATGGAAAGCCCAGCCTTACCCAGCTTCCCATCCCCGGATTCCGGACAGATCCAGGTCCAGTGAATGGTTTTCATAAACTGGCTTCCCGCCTCATTGTGACAGCTCAGGCAGGCCTGTGTCACCTCCGGACCGGATGCAAATTCCTTTTTCAGCTGTTCAAAGCGGCTGTGATCCGCTGTACTCACAGGGGCGGCAGCCCAGCCCGGTACTGTAATCATCCAGACAAAGGTCAGTATCCATATGGCACACTTTTTTTTCATTCCTACCTCCAGGCACATGAAATTGGTGGATATTTCCTTTCAGGAGGCCTGCACAGGTAAAAGGTTACAATTATTAGCATCAAAATCTTTTTTCCCCTGAACAAGTTCCTGGAGATTACAAACCACAACTGTCATACAATTTGCCGAAGCATTTATTTTTCCTTTTAACCCCTGCATAAAATCCTATTATTACAAACAAAACTCTGAAATGATCCACAAAAAAATCATACAAATTGCAAAATAAAGATTCTCTTGGGAGGTGAAATAAAATACAGCCAGTTATCTACTGTGTGAACCATAATATTTCGGGTCAAAATGAAAGAAAAAGCATTGGAAACAACGAAAGCATCTGTTTTATGCAGCTGTTATTCCATCTTCCCCCGATGAAGATGAGGATAATAAAAATCCAGAATCTCTCTGTAACTTTTGCCCGCCTCCGCCATCCTTCTGGCCCCCCACTGACTCATACCCACACCGTGACCAAAACCCTTCCCCTGAAAGTGAAAAGCCCCCCTTTCATGGCGCAGGGTAAAATCTGTGCTTTTCAGGGTCATGGGACCCACGCGGGTACGGAAACGGCCTGCAGGCATGCGCAGATCCCCCCGACTGCCTTTGAAAATAAGAAAATGCACCCTACCCGAAGGCGTTTTACCCTCCAAACGAATTTCCAAAATGCGGCCAAGATTCCGAAGTTCAGGCAAAAACTGAACCAGCTCCCTTTCCGTAAAAGAACATTCCCAGAAATCGTTGGGTGTATTGCGACTCCATGGGTCTGAAACAGCCCTCAGGTAGGGCAATTCCCCTCCCCAGAGAATTTCAGCAGACTCCGTGAAACCGCCACTGTCCGCATGAAAAGCTGTCAAAGCCGCCTGACCGGCCCATACCAGCACTTCTCCCCTTGTGGCTTCCACAGCGGCACTGCTTCTTGCATCCTCCCGCTCCGTGGAGAAAACCTGGGAACGGACATCGGACTTCACATCATAGGCTTCATAGGCCCTTTCTCTCATATGGTGGAGGGCATAGGTTCTGGCTGCCACAGCCTGAGCCTTCAGGGCTTCGGCAGGCCAGAACGGGGGCATTTCCGCAGGCACAACTCCCTTGAGATAACTTTCCATATCCAGCATGTTCACCAGAAGCAAACGTCCGCCTGCGCCACTGACCCGGAGAGTGCCCCGCTGCCTGCAGCCATCCAGGGTGAAGAACTCTCCGCTCTTTTCCACCATCAGGGGCTGACCTGTGACACGGCCATTGAGACGAAGGCTGCCGTCATTTCCCAGCTGCAGGACCACTTTGTCGCCGGAAAAAAGATAGTTCCCCGTCACCATATCCCTTATCCGAAGTTCCTTCCCTATAAGCTGCACACGGTTGGATGCCGCAGAAAGGGCCACACGAATTCCGTCTCCACCCATCAGTAAAGGCTCTTCGCCCTTGAGATAACGCCAGAAAGCACCTGCACTCTCCCTTCTGGGATGATCTGGAAAAAGCGAAACAAATTCCGCAAAGGCCTGAAAAGCCCTCTCCTTATCCCCCCGTTCCATGGCCAGCACAGCTTTTTCAAAGCGGATATCCCCCTGAATACGGGTTCCAGGATATTTTTCCAGCGCCCTGTCCAGCACAACTTCTGCAGCACTAAAATCTTTAAAATAAAAAGAATGAATACGGGCCTCCATCCAGAGGGCCTTTGCCCGGTCTTCGGAGCTTTCAGAAACAGCAGACCAGGACCTCAGTATATGCAGTGCAAGAACCGGCTGCTCCCGGTTCAGGGCAAGGGTGACCTCTTCGGGCATGGCTGCAACAGACAAAGGGCGCAGCAGCAGCAGACACAAAAAAGAGCAGATAAAATAAAACGGAAACTTCCGGACAGTGTTCCCATGAAAAGACATCATCATCTGCACCCTTTTTTCCCTGTAACAAGCCATGTTCCTGAGATTGCCTTATCCATTTCTTTAATGTAGAAAAGAAAATCTAGGGATAATGTTTTTTGGCTTCTTTTACAAGAAACCCGGCATCAAAAAAAGGAAAAGCGCCATGCTGACCTCCATGGTGGGAAAAACAGGACGCCGAACCCTTGCACTGCTGGACTACATGACCCGCATTTTTGCCCTGTTCTGGCGGCTGCTGCACCTAAGCCTTTTTCGCCAGAAAGAAGGCCGTATAATGGTACGCAGAGGCATTGTAGAGCAGGTCTATTTCACGGCGGTTCAGGCCCTGCCCATTATCATACCCATAGCCCTCATTGTGGGCATACCAACCATCCTGCAACTGGCCGTTCTTTCCGGCCAGCAGGAAGCAGGACGCATTGCAGTCATCCTCGTGGTAAGGGAACTTGGCCCCATACTCACCGCCCTTGTGGTAACCCTGAGATCCGCCACGGCCGTAACCATTGAACTGGGCTACATGAGTGTACTCAAAGAAATCGAAGCACTGGAAATGGCAGGCATAGACCCCCTTCGGCTGATCTGTCTTCCACGCCTTGTGGGTATCACAGTGGCCATTGTCTGCCTTTTTGTCGTTTTTAATCTGGTGGCCATTGCTGGCAGCTATGTACTGATTTTAACCTTTACGGAAGCCAATATTTCCCAGTTTCTTATCAGTTTCAGTCAGGCCATTACAGGCATTGATATCATCGCAAGCTTCATCAAGGCCTTCTCCTTTGGCATCATCATTTCTTTAGTCTGTATCTACAGAGGGCTTTCCTGCCACAGTAACTTCACATGGATTGCCATCAATACGTCCAAAGCTTCCATGGAAAGCTTTTTCTTCTGCCTTGTGGCCAATATTTTCATCACGGTGGTTTTTTATGGATGAGGTTCAGGGTTTTTCCATACAACTTAAAAACATACACCTTTCCACGGGCAGTCTGGAACCCTTTTCCTTTGACCTTGCTCCGGGGGATGTCTGCGAGATTCAGTCGGACTCTTCGGATAATGCAAGGCTGATACTCAAGCTGCTGGCAACACTGGAACGTCCTGCGGAAGGGCTCTTCATGCTGGACGGGAATGAACTGGACTTTTCCCATTACCAGTCACTTCTGCCCGTAAAAAGGCGGATTGCCTGCATCACAACGGATGCTGCCCTCATAACCAACCGAAGCCTGCAGGAAAACATTCTCATCGGCAAAGCCTGGTATAACAACACCATGCAACCGGACATGCCGCCCCTGTGCCGGGATCTCTGCCGCAAATTCTGCATCGAAGACAAGCTGCACCTGCGGCCTGCAGCCACAAGCCCCATGGAACAGCGGGCTGCCATTGCCGTACGGGGCCTTGCCAAATCCCCCCGCCTTATCCTTGTGGAAAGACCCGAGGATTTTGTGGGAAGGCGGAGAAAATCCCTTTTTCTGGAGGCCTTAAAAAACTTCAGCAAAAGCGGAGCTTCCCTTGTATTCTGGAGCGATGACTCAGAAACCGGCAGGGGCTGGACTACCCGGAAATGGCTTCTGGAAGAGGGCAGCTTCCGGGAAATAAGGCTCTAAAGAGGAGAATAATAATATGGATCTGGAATTCAGCCGCAGAGAACGTGTGGTGGGTACCTTTGTGGTGGCCATTATGGTGCTGCTGCTATCAAGCCTTTTCATCCTTGGCAGGGGAAAAGGCTGGTTTGAAAGGCACATCAGCTACCATACAATTTTTGCGGAAAGCTACAACCTGCAGCGGGGAGCCGCTGTAAAACTCTTCAATACGGATGTGGGCCGGGTACGCAGGGTAACAGTCAAGGGTGAGCATGTCCGGGTGGATCTGGACATACTGGAAGCCTACAGCTCCCGCATCCGTGAAGATACCATGGCCACCGTGGAAAGCCCGACACTCATAGGCTCGGAATATGTGTCCATACGCACGGCAGGCCGCAGTGATGCCCCCCTTGTTCCCCATGGCGGAGAAATTTTCTCCCAGGAAAGAAAATCCATATCTGACCTCATTGCGGAATTTGAGATAGAAAAAACCGCAAAAATGGTCATAGGAGCTGTGCAGGATCTTTCGGAAATGACAAGCGCGTTCCGTGACCCCAAGGGTCCGGTCTTCACCGCCATGGACACGGTGAATCTTATTTTAATGGAATTACAGGAAGGAAAAGGTACCCTTGGCTCCATTCTGAAGTCCCGTGAACTGATGGAAGAAATCCATGCCCGCATGGCAGAGGTCAGTGCCATCCTTGCCCATGTGGAAGAAGCTGCGGGCAAAACCCCTGAAAGCGTGGATCTTGTCAATGAGAATCTGGCTCAACTAAAGGTCATGGGAGAACGCCTGAACAAAGATATGGACACCATCATGGAGGGGCTGCATGGGGAGCTGGACAAAATTTCCCGCATGATAGATGATATTGCCACAGCAGGACATGATGTGCCCGCCATAACATCAAACGCCCGGTCCGGCATACAGGAAGTTCGTGAAACCCTCCGGGAGCTGGACAAGGTAGTAACTTCCGTCCAGAAAAACGTTCTCATCAGGGGCAATATTCCGCAGGAAGCACCGGGGATGGCCCTGGAAGCGGACGGCAGATAAAAATTAAAAAAGGACGCAACTGCCCAGCACATTTCAAGCTGAAACATTGCATTTTAATTTCAATGCCTTGGCTCTAACAAAAGACAATCGGGCTGTTTGTGAGTGACATTGCAATCGTTTCGGATCAGAGCTTCGCAGGCCTGTGCGAAAGAAGCGGCAAACTGTCTGAGCCGCCACAAAGGCAGCGTGCTTAAGCCTGCCATGGTAATCAAAATGCTTATCCTGCCTGTGGCGGGGAGTTTTTGCCGCTTCCGCACAGGGCAAGAAGATCCCGAATAAGATTGCGTCACGAACAAATGGTCCGGTTGTCTATGCACCAGATTAAAGATATTCAATTTGCCAAAGAAAAATAGTGCTGAATAATTCGAATGAAAAAAGGATACTCATGAAAGCCATAAGAAAACAGCTGGGCAACCCCGTACTCGCCATAGTTATTTTATTCATCATCCGCCTCATCAGTGCCACCTACCGCTACAGAACCAGAGGGCTGGATAAGGTAATGACAAGGCTTGAAAAGGGTGAAAAAATTCTCATCTGCCAGTGGCACCAGCAGTTTTTTCCTGCCATTGCCCGCTATGGCAGGTGGTTCAACCGTTTTAAACCGGGGCTGATGATCAGCCGGAGTGAAGACGGCAGAATCATCGCCAATGTGGCAGAGCGGGTCGGCTGGCATACGGTACGGGGATCTTCCACACGGGGAGGCAGTGAAGCCATGGCGGAGATGATCGCCCACATCCGCAGAACCGGACTGGGGGGGCACATACTGGATGGTCCCACAGGACCCATAGGCATCGTTAAACCCGGAGCCATCCGCATTGCCCAGCAAAGCGAAGCCCTGCTCCTGCCCGTACTGCTTATAGCAGAAAAACGCTGGCAGGCCGAAAGCTGGGATCGCTTTGTCATCCCCAAACCCTTTTCCACTGTCATTCTCAGCTTTGAAGAGCCCCTGAACCCGCCGGATATGGACGCAGACCCGGAAAGCTTTGAAGTGGTAAGAAAGACCCTGGAGGAAAGAATGCGGCCTGAGCTTTACTGATTTGCAGGCTCCGCTTTACGGGTGCGGGCAGTCTCTAAGGTCTTTAGGGTCCTTAATGAAGGCAAGCACCTGAGGCCTGCCGAGTTTAGAGCCTTTAAGATATTTAAAAAAGACCGTGAGGGTAAAAGATGTTGTAGGGGCAGGCCCCTGTGCCTGCCCGCAGACAGGCGCAAGGTATCTTTATTTGCATACCAGCAGATCAACCCTTTTCCAGCCGCACCCGCACCGAATGGGCGTGGGCCTCAAGGCCCTCAATGCCTGCAAGATGCATCACATCTTCGGCTTCCTTCATAAAAGCATCCCTTGTATAGGATATCAGGCTGGATTTTTTCACAAAATGATCCACTCCAAGGGCAGAGGCAAAACGGGCAGTGCCTGCCGTAGGAAGCACATGGTTGGGTCCTGCAATATAGTCCCCCATGGGTTCCGGCGTATGGGTGCCGCAGAAAATGGCTCCGGCATTACGGACCTTTCCTATCCAGGAAAGGGGGTCTTCCATGAGCAGCTCCAGATGTTCCGGGGCCAAACGGTTGGAAACATCAAAGGCCTGCTCCAGGGTATCCACCACAAGGATGGCTCCGAAATCCCGCAGGGAAGCTTCCGCCGTATCCTTTCTGGGAAGGTTTGCCAGCTGCTTTTCCAGCTCAGCCAGCACCTCTTTGGCAAAGGCGGCATCCGTTGTCACCAGAATGGCCGAAGCCATGGTGTCATGCTCCGCCTGGGAAAGAAGATCGGCGGCAGCATAGGCGGCAGGAGCTTTTCCGTCACTGATCACAAGTATTTCCGAAGGACCGGCTATCATGTCTATGCCCACCATGCCGGAAACCAGCTTCTTAGCCAAAGTCACCCAGATATTGCCCGGTCCCACAATCACATCCACCCTGGGGACCTGCTCCGTTCCCCAGGCCATGGCAGCAATGCCCCAGGCACTTCCAGCCCGGATAACCGCATCCATACCCACTTTGCGGGCCGCCACCAGAAGATGGGGGTTCACGGAACCATCCGCCATGGGCGGCGTTGTCATGATAACCTTCTTCACACCGGCAATACGGGCGGGAATTCCCCCCATTAGTACGGAAGAAACCAGCGGCGTCATACCTCCGGTGGCTCCGGGAACATAAACCCCTGCCGCATCCACGGGCTTCACAAGCTGGCCCAGCATAACTCCGTCTCTGGGGGTATCAATCCAGGAATTCTGCACCTGTCTTCTGTGAAAGGATGCTATCTGCTCCACGGCCCTGTCCAGTGCCTTCATAAAAGCAGGATTGACCATTTTTTCTGCGGCATCTATCTCCACTTCCGTCACGCAGAGGGCATGGGCCGACAGATCCGGTGCATCAAAACGGCGGGTATATTCCAAAACCGCCTCGTCTCCCCTTGTGCGGACATCCTCAAGAATACGGGCCACCTGGGCTGTCATTTCTTCCGTTTCTCCAAGGCCTCTGGCCACAATGGCCTGAAGCCTCGCTTCGGCTTCAGCCGAAGGATATTTCAGCATTTCCATATCTAAAACTCCCGATAACCAGACAGGTTAAAATTTCACCATTTTAAATGAGCTTATACACTAAAGCTTTCATAACACAGGAAAGGCTTTAAGGTAAGACTATGCACACAGGATAAATGGGTATTGACAAGTTTTTTTCATCCGGGGATAAACGGCAGGCATGCAAAGGCAAAAAACTGAAAAAAAACAAATCTCCATCCCGAAAGGGGGTTTTTCCATGACAGAGCGTATCCACAATTTCAACCCCGGCCCCGCAGCCCTGCCCCTTTCCGTGCTGGAGGAAGTGCAGGCGGAAATGCTGAATTTCAAGAATTCAGGTATGTCTATTCTGGAAATCAGCCATCGCTCGGATCTCTTCGCTGAGGTGCTGGCAAGTGCCAGAAACAGGGCCAAAAGACTTTTAAATCTGCCGGACAACTACCGTGTGCTTTTTATTCAGGGCGGTGCCAGCCTGCAGTTTGCCATGGCACCCATGAACTTTCTGGGTCCCGATGACAGGGCGGATTACATAAACACAGGCACCTGGGCCACCAAAGCCTTTGAACAGGCCTCTCTTCTGGGGAAAAAGGTCCGTTATGCCGCATCTTCCGAAGAAAAAGCCTTTTCCTTTATTCCAAAAAACGCAGATTTTGACCCAAAAGCCCGCTATGTGCACATCACATCCAACAACACCATACGGGGTACCCAGTGGCAGCATTATCCGGATACGGGAGAAATGCCTCTGGTTTGCGACATGTGCTCTGATATTTTCAGCAGGCCCGTACCCGTGGAAAAATTCGGCCTCATATATGCGGGAGCCCAGAAAAATCTTGGACCTTCCGGCCTTACGCTGGTCATTATCCGGGAAGATATGCTGCACTGGAATCCCGATGCCGTCATGCCCACCCTAATGCGATACAAAACCTATTCCGACCACTATTCCATGTACAATACTCCACCCTGCTTCGGCATATATGTTGCAGAAAAGGTCATGGCCTGGCTGGAAAATGAGATCGGTGGACTTGAAAAAATGGCAGCCCTTAACAGGGCCAAAGCAGAACGCCTTTATCAGGCTCTGGATGCCACGGACTTTTATCAGGGCACAGCAGAAAAAGAAGACCGCTCCCTGATGAATGTCACCTTCCGGCTAAAAAACACGGAACTTGAGCCTGTATTCATCAAGGAAGCCCTGAACGCAGGCTTAAGCGGACTCAAGGGACACAAAAGTGTGGGCGGGTGCAGGGCATCCCTTTACAATGCCACGGGCATGGATGCCGTGGAAAGTCTTCTGGCATTTATGAAAGATTTTGAAAAAAGAAAGGGCTGAAAAAATCAGGTTACGGATAAGGGCATAGCAAAGCCAAGAAATTAAATCAGCTGACATCGGCAGAAGCAATCATCAGGCAGGCCGATATATTGACACATCTGCACAGCATAAGTACTGTTATCGTGTACATTATACAGGGAGGCAGACAATGACCATACAGACAACATATACTCAGGCCCGTGCAGGCCTTGCGTCTTTACTGGATACAGTCACGGATAACCGGGAAATTGTCATTATTCAGCGCCGTGGGCGGGAAGATGTTGCCATGATAAGTGCCAACGAGCTTTCCGGCGTGCTGGAAACCGCTCATCTTCTCAGATCCCCTAAAAACGCAGCAAGACTTCTTAAAAGCCTTGAAAGAGTCCGTGAAAATTCCGGCTCTCCTCAGAGAATCGATGATCTGAGAAAAGAGGTTGGTCTTGGGTAAAAAGGGAAAGCTTCCATCTCATACCCAAAAACCTAAAGAATCCGTATTCCAGCCGGAATTCAGAGAAGATCTAAGGTATTGGGTGGAAACGGATCGGAAAACCGCTCTCCGGATTTTTCAGCTGATCGAAGCCGTTATGAGAGACCCTTTTCAAGGTATCGGTAAGCCGGAACCCCTCAAATTCTTAGGCTCCGGTGTCTGGTCGCGCAGGATCACACAGGAACATCGGCTGGTTTATGTTGTTACCCATGATAAAATAGACTTTGTGCAGGCAAAATATCATTACTGAAGCTGAGAACTGCGTCTTTTCAGTCATCTGGATCTGAGCCCAATATATCAGGGGCACCCGTGAAGGGTGCCCATACAAGTACAGAATTTAATCCCTGTAATCAAAATTTATGCATCGTGCTTGTTGCTGTTCACCCAGATTTTCATCTTATCGGCTTCTTTGATCAGTTCATCCCTGAAATCCGGATGGGCCAAATTAATCAGCTCCTCGGCCCGCTGCCAGGTGGATTTACCCTTGAGCATGGCAATGCCATACTCCGTAGCCACATAATGGGTGATGGACCTTGGCACCGTGACAATGGCTCCGGGTTTCAGTGTGGGGACAATCCGGGACTTCAGGGTGCCATCCTTGTCCGTGTAAGTGGAAGTCAGGGCAATGATTCCTTTGCCGCCTTTGGAATTGAAAGCTCCGAAAATAAAGTCAAACTGCCCGCCGGTACCGGAAATCTGACGGTATCCCGAAGATTCTGAGCAGACCTGAGAAAAGAGATCCACCTCAACGGCATTGTTTATGGCAACCACCTTGGGATTAAGGGCCACAATCCTCGGATCATTGACATAATTGACAGGGTAGGATGCGCCTGCAGGGTTCAGGTGCAGAAAGTCATAGAGTTTTTTTGTACCCATGGCAAAGGTGTAGGCCATCTTGAAATGATCAATATTCTTCTTCCTTCCCGTCACCCTTCCTGACTCATAAAGATCCACACAGGAATCCACCAGCATTTCCGTGTGGATACCGATATCCTTCAGATCACTTGCTGCGATCATCTCACCAATAAGATTGGGCAGGCCGCCGATGCCCAGCTGAAGGGTGGCACCATCTTCAATTTCCTTGAGAATGTGTGTGGCAATTTCCCGGTCGACATCTTTGCCCGGTGCAGGCGGCACCTCAATCAGGGGGAAATTACTGCCTTCCACTATGTAATCCACCTTGGACACATGGATGGACTCAAAATTACCGCCCATGCAGTAGGGAACATTTTCATTGATCTCCACCACAATTTTCTTTGCCTTGCTAAGATTGGCTCCGGTCACGGAATTGGCAAGGCCGAAATTGAGAAACCCGTTTTTGTCCATGGGGGCTGTGGTAATGAAAGCCACATCGGGCTGGATGTATTTTCTTATGAACCTCGGACTCTGGTGATAGGTGATGGGCACATAATTGCAGAGATTCTGATCATGCAGCCGCCTTGAAATGCCGCTGAAATGATAATCTGAAACCACAGCATGCTTCCTCTGGGGATCCTTTTCTATCACCTTGGGAAACTGGGTAAAACATACTCCCCTCACCTCAAGACCGTTCAGCTCGTGGATTCTTTCCGCAAGGGCCTCATCCAGTCTGCGGGGAAAGAGAACAAACTCTCCGTAAAAAACATGGTCACCGGACTTGACGACTTTCACGGCATTTTCCGCACTTGTCAGCTTTGATTTGTATTCATTCATTACATTTACGGCCATGGTTTCTCCTTATAAAAAATCTATTATTTTTTTGTTCCTGCCCGAAAACAAGAACACTAATTCTTAATTATGAAGCAAAATTCATACATCATATTCTGTTTTTTTTAAACTATAAAATCTGAAACTTATATTTTTTTATGTTTAACACTCTAGCTCAGCCATTTTTCCCGGACACCGGCTCAGTACATGAGATGCTTCCCTATAGGAGAAAGACCTTCAGCGGGTATTTTATGGTCAGAGATCACAGAGAATAAGCCTTTACGGATAGCCGTGAGCAGACTCAAGAACTGCCTGCTGTCTTCCAGCATAGAAAAAGGACAGCAGAGCTAGAGCTGTCCTTTCTCATTTTAAATTAATTTATCATATCCACAGATGCGTCAGGCCTCTGGCTTATGCAGCACCCGGCATCAGAATGGAAAATACATTCTCCCGGTTGGCCCGCCCCTGAATCTGGGCAAAAAGACTGGCATTGGTAAGATTTTTTATCCGATTCATATTCATGGATTCTTCGGCAATATCCACATCCCTGATGGAAGATTCCGCAGCAGATGTCTGAACACGGCTGGTGGCAATGCTTCTGATACTGCTTTCCAGCTGATTATGGGCCGAACCCAGATTGGCACGGTTAGCATTAACCTGCCCAAGGGCAGCATCCACAATACCCAGAGCAGTCCTGGCACCTTCTTCTGTGGTCACATCAATATCCGCAACAGTACCAAGATCCGGATCTCCAAGACGGCCGGAATTGACGGCAGAGATGGAAAAGTTTAGTGTCTGGCCCGGCAGGTTTCCTATCTGAAAACTTTTATCCGTAAAAGTTCCGGAAAGGAGGGGCTGATTGTTGAAACGGGTATTGGATGCAATGTCATCCATGGCAGTAACGGCCTTTGAAATATCTGCCTGAATGGCAGTCCTGCTCTCGGTGGACTGACTGGCATTGGCCGCCTGTAGCACCTTTTCCCGGATACCGTGAAGGGTTGCGGATACACCGGACATCCCGCCATCTGCCACCTGGGCAATGCTTATGGCATCGCTGGCATTGCGCATGGCCTGACCGAATCCCCTTGCCTGTGAAGAAAGATTATTGGCAATGGTAAGACCGGAAGCATTATCCGCTGCCTTCTGGATCTGCAGACCGGACCCCATGCGGGAAATGGACGAACCCAGCCCCTGCTGCAAACGGGAAAGCTGGTTTGCCCCGAACATGCCTGTTATGTCTGTATTGAACCGGAGGGTCATGGCGGACCTCCTTTTTTAAAAAAGGTAAAGGTGTCATGCAAAGACCAAACCTTACTTAAAATACTATAAACCTTAGATTTTTAATGTCAATTCTTTCTATTCATATCATAACGGAGAATACAGATTCATGATGGAAAATTTTGAAAAATCCTCCCTTCCCAACCGCTGGCTTGTGGTTGCAGGCTCCCTTCTCATGCAGCTCAGTCTGGGGGCCATTTACACCTGGAGTCTTTTCAACCAGCCCCTTGTGGAAACCTTCGGCTGGTCAGCAGGAGATACGGTATTCACCTTTTCTTTGACCCTGGCCTTCTTTTCTCTGGCTGTTATTGTGGCGGGAAGAATACAGGACAAGGTGGGCCCCCGCAAAGTGGCCATAGCCGGGGGCATCCTGACGGGCCTTGGCGTATCCATGGCAAGCTTTGCCACAAACATCTATTTTCTTTATTTAAGCTATGGTGTGATTGCGGGTATCGGCATCGGAGCCGCCTATGTTACACCCCTTGCCACCTGCTCCAAGTGGTTTCCTGAAAAAAGAGGTCTTATTACAGGCCTTATCCTTGCAGCCTTAGGTCTGGGTGGTATGCTTTTCAAGCCAGTAATTCTTTTTTTCATAGAAAACTACGGCGTTTCCAAAGCCTTTCTCTATCTGGGGCTGATTTATGGCAGCCTTATCGTTGCAGGTGCCATGGCTCTGGTGGTTCCCCCCAAAGGCTACCAGCCGCCGGGCTGGAATCCGCCCGCCCCTGAAAAAGGAAAGTCTGCAAGGCAGGAATTCACACCCCTGCAGGCCATGGCCACGCCCCAGTTCTACATGCTTGTCGTATGGATGTTTTTCGGAGTTTCCGCAGGGCTGATGATAATCAGTGTTGCCGCCAGTATAGGTACGGAAATGGTAGGGCTGAGCCTTGCGGCCGCAGGAAACGCCGTTGTCACCATTTCCCTTTTCAATGCCTTTGGCCGTTTGGGCTGGGGATGGATTTCCGACAGGCTGGGCAGAAAATTTTCCATGCTGGGAATTTTCATACTCCTCAGTGCCGCCATGTTCTATATGGCCCTCATGCCCATGAATTATGCGGGTTTTCTCATGGCAACCTGCGCCGTTGGCTTCAGTTTCGGCGGCCTTGCAGCCATGCTGCCCACCATTACCGCAGAATGGTTCGGCCTTGAAAATGTGGGAAATAATTATGGTGCCATCTTTATCTTCTACGGCCTTGCCGCCCTCATCGCTCCAAGACTGGCCATTGCCATAGGATTTGAAAAGGCCCTTCTGGTTGCAGGATTTGCCTGCCTCGGATGTATCATAACAGCGGCATTTGCCAGGGCACCTGATCACAGGTCATAAGATCATTCAAATTATCCGAATGGAAGATGCCACGAACATACGCCGGGGCATCTTTCCATTATTAACCAAGACAGTTTAATCCCGCCTTGAGCTTAAATCCAATTATGACATTTTTTCAAAATCTCCGAGAAAAAGGTGGACTTAAGCCTTTTTGCTGGGTTATTCTGTTTTAAATCATACTAGCACCTGTTTTTCTTGCCAAATTTTTATACTCCAAATGATCAACAATCAAACATAAGAAAATTGTAAACAAACTGGCCAAAGTTTTTCTTATGTCCTCTTAAAAAAGGACGATCAGAGTATATCCTTACGTTCTTCACTCTCCCTGTCACACCATCAGACAAAGCAGAATAAAATATTGTTTTATATGGATTTCTGCCAAAACCAGCAGAAAAGGATGTCCTAAACATGATAAATCTTCAAAAAATGACCATTGGACAGAAACTTATAGGCTCAGTTCTCGCAATCATTACGGCAGGCGTTGTTTGCATGGCAACGGTAATTTATATAAGGGCTGGGACCATGCAGACTGCCTCGGCAGTGGAATATGCGGAGGTTCTTGCCGACGGATATGCCAAAGACATAAGGGCTCAGTTTGAAGAAGGCATGCTTGCAGCCCGCACCATGGCCCAGATCATGGAAGGATTTGAAAACCTGAGGGCAGAAGAAAGACGAGCCCATTTTAACAGCATCCTCAGAAGAGTATTGGAAGCCAACCCAGGATTTATAGGAGCCTGGTCCGTATGGGAGCCGGATGCACTGGATGGCCTTGATAATCTGCACCGCAACAAAGAAGGTACGGATGCCAGCGGAAGATTCATACCCTTCTGGAACCGTGGCAGCGGAAGGATCGCCGTAGAAGCCCTAGTGGGATACAACAGCGCCGGTGACGGAGACTACTACCAGATTCCCCTTAAAACAGGTAATGAATCCATTATAGACCCCTACTCTTATAATATCGGCGGTGCAGAAACCTGGATCACAAGCTTTGCCGTACCCATTAAAAGCAAGGGAGCCGTGGTGGGTGTGGTCGGCATAGACATGTCCATCAACCATCTTCAGTCCCAGGTAGAAAAAATCCGGCCCTACGGCACAGGTGTCGCCGCCATATTTGCCAACGGCGGGACAGTAGCCGCTCACTTTGATTCTTCCAGACTCGGCAGACAGATGCGTGAAAGCGAAAGGGACATGACAGGAGACAAGGTCAATGATTTTGCCGATGCGGTAAAAAACGGCAGACAATACACATTTACCGTATATGCAGAGCAAATGGGTACGGATATTTATGTACTGGCACATCCCTTTTCCATAGGCAGATCCACAACACCATGGTCCTTTGCCGTGGGAATACCCATGAATCAGGTTCTGGCCCCAGTAAAAAGCCTTCTTTACTATATTGTTGCCACAGGTCTTGCAGTCATTGCCATTGCAGCCTTTGCTGTTATACTTTTTTCAGGCTCCATCACCCGCCCCATCCGCAGAGTAGCTGATAATCTTAAAGATATATCCGAAGGTGAAGGAGATCTTACCAAGCGCCTGTTTGTGAAAGGAAATGATGAGATTGCACTGCTAAGCCGCAGTTTCAATACCTTCATGGAAAAACTGCAGGCTATGGTAGGACAGATTCAGAAGAATGCCCTCAGCCTTGAAAAATCCTCCTCCGGCCTTAACAGTATTGCAGTAAACATGGCCAGAGAGACCGAAGGCACCGCAATAAATGCAGGCCGTGTTGCCGCAGCCAGCCATGAAATGAGTACAAGCATCCATGCCGTGGCATCGGCCATGGAAGAAGCCAGCACCAGTATCAATATGGTAGCCACAGCCACAGAACAGATGACCTCAACCATAACGGAAATAGCCGGGCATACTGAAAAGGCAAGAAAAATTTCAGAAAAAGCCGTCAATACAGGCCAGGCAGCTTCAGAGCGCATGCAGGCCCTTGAACAGGCCGCCCGTCAGATTTCCACGGTTACGGAAACCATAACGGAAATATCTGAGCAGACTAACCTTCTTGCCCTCAATGCCACCATTGAAGCCGCCCGTGCAGGTGAAGCAGGAAAAGGCTTTACCGTTGTGGCCGGAGAAATAAAAGAGCTTTCACGACAGACCAGTCATGCTACCCAGGAAATCCGCACCAGCATAGAAGGGGTTCAGGCCCTTAGCAGAGAAACCATAAATACCATATCAGAAGTTGTAAGTGTAATAGGCGAAATATCCGAAATAAACACCACCATTGCCACTGCTGTGGAAGAACAGAGCGTTGCCACAAGAGAAATTGCAGGTAACATCTCCCAGGCCTCTGCAGGGGCACAGGAAGTCAATTCCAATGTAAGCCAGCTTTCCACAGTTTCTTCTGATATTTCAAGGGATATTTCAGGCGTAAATGAAAAAACCGTCAACCTGAAAAAAGAAGGCGACGAAGTTATGAACAGCTCCAGCGAACTTGCCCGTCTCGGATCGGAACTGAGTCATCTTGTGGTACGCTTTCGGGTATAAAAAACAAGCTACTGAATCCAATTACAGATCACCATGGAAACAGAAATTATTTCATGAGGCAGACAGACGAAGATAATGGGTGAAGCTCCCCTTCAGATGCTGGTGACTGATCACAATGAGAATCCCCTCCTGCTGCCTTCTGCGCAGCATGGTAAGCAGGGCATCCGCCGTGTCCGCATCCAGACCTTCAAAGGGTTCATCCAGAATAAGAACCGGCGTTTCCATGAGAAGGAGCCGGGCCAGGGCCAGTCTCCGGGCCTGGCCCCAGGAAACCCCTGTCCCGTAATCCCCGATGGGCGTATTCAGCCCTTCGGGAAGCTCCCTTGCCCAGTCGCCAAGGGCCACCTCATCCAGCAGGTCCATCAAAAGATCATCCCCGGCAAGGGGGCTGGCAAGCCGGATATTTTCTCCCAGCGTCATGGGAAAAAGATGCACATCCTGATCCAGAAGCCCCACATGGCGGCGCAGGCAGCCTTCCTCAACATCAATCGGGGGGGGTGATACGGAAGAACTGTTGGATACAAGGCCAGGCACAAGAGCCACAGAATACCCCACAAGACAACAACCGGGCACAACCCATGTGAAGGCTGCGTCCGGTCATGGATGGGTAAAAATCAAAATCAGAAGGGCTTAATGTTTGGTAGTATCCTCTCCTATGAGAAGATCCAGCCCCTTGTCCCCTGCGGCAATAACAGCCCGCACCTTCTCTGGTGTAAGTCCAACACCATGGGCAATATCTTCAGGTTTGATATTCAGTTCTGAGAAGCGCATAATGGTCTGGTACTTCTCGCTATATACACCTTCATTACGGCCCTCATTTATAAGTCTTTCCGCTGTAGTCATAGCAAGCTCCTTTCCTTTCAGGCTTACACTACCTATCGTCTCAGCCACATATTCAGGCTGAAGATCTGTGGCTTTAAAAATGTACTCTATGACATTTTTGATGATCTTGAGACCATCTTCATCTTCAAACAATGAGGATGCCAGCTCAAAATATTCCTTTATATTGTCTTTCAGCTTATCAGGATCAAAAACGTTCTTAAAAATGAGCATGCAGAACTTCATGGAAACCATGGCAAAGAGCTTATTCTTGATATCTTCATCTTGCCAGCTTGAAAGATCCACAAAAATGTACTCTGAATCCGGGATGAAGGGCTTGATCATGGGGGGCAGGTCTTTAAAACAGTCACTGAGAAGACCGGGCTGCCATTTTCTTTCTCCATGATAGATCACTATGGGAATTATGGGGGTTCGTTCTATCTTCTGCTTACGGCAGCGTTCCCAGAAACCACCCGTGTATAAATGAATCTGAAAAGGAAGATCATTATCCACATAGCTTTTATGCTCAAAAAGCAGGGCTATACGGATCAGCGTACCTTTAAACTGGCATGTGTAAAGCAGATCAGAAAAATACTCTGACAGCTCCTCTCCTAAAAATGAGCCTTTTTCCTCCTTCAGGGTACTCAGATCCAAGCCCTCAAGTATGGCAGACGGCAGTGATGACCGTACCAGTTCCTCTGCATGGCCCTCTACATCTAAAATCTTCTTGAAAAAAATATCATGGTTGCCCACTGGCTTCCTCTCATTTCTATTACTCTATTCTTACAGTAAAAAATCCTGCATGGCTACAGACTTGCATTAACCATGGGCCGATAACCTTTATTATCTAAAATTATAATCCCCTGAATCATAAAGCGCAAGAAACAGCCACCAAAAGATCACTCCGCCCGATACCGCCCGGAAAACAGGATTTAAACCTTATAGATAGGAGGCCACAGGATCAGCCCCCCTGCCCTGACGGCCTTTACCTGTTCGGGGGTAAGCCCAATACCTACGGCTATTTCTTCTGGTTTAAGATTCATTTTTGAAAAAAGCATATGGATTTTCAACAGGCTGGCCATTGCCATAGGATTTGAAAAGGCCCTTCTGCTTGCAGGCTTAGCCTGCCTCGGATGTATAATAACAGCGGCATTTGCCAGGGCGCCGAAACCCGTTATGCTGGAGACAGACGAAGATAATGGGTGAAGCTCCCCTTCAGATGCTGGTGACTGATCACAATGAGAATCCCATCCTTCTGTCTTCTGCGCAGCATGGTAAGCAGGGCATCCGCCGTGTCAGCATCCAGACCTTCAAAGGGTTCATCCAGAATAAGAACCGGCGTTTCCATTAAAAGAAGCCGGGCCAGGGCCAGTCTCCGGGCCTGGCCCCCTGAAACCCCTGTCCCGTAATCCCCGATGGGCGTATTCAGTCCTTCGGGAAGCTCCCTTGCCCAGTCGCCAAGGGCCACCTCATCAAGCAGGTCCATCAAAAGATCATCCCCGGCAAGGGGGCTGGCAAGCCGGAGATTTTCTCCCAGCATCATGGGAAAAAGATGCACATCCTGATCCAGAAGCCCCACATGCCGGCGCAGGCAGCCTTCCTCAACATCAATCAGGGCTACACCGTTTACCCGAACCTCCCCTGCTTCCGGAGAAAGCCAGCCCGCCATAACCGCAGCCAGAGTGGACTTTCCACAGCCCGAAGGCCCTTCTATCCAGAGACTGTCGCCCCTATGCAGGGTCAATGAAACCCCCTGCGGTCCCGTTGCCGCATTTTTCTGACGGGCACTTACATTTTCAAGGCAAAAGGAAAGATTTTGTGGCAGGGATCTCACACCGCCCTTTATTTCCCTGGCTCCTGCCACAGAATCAGTGATCCGGTCCCTGGCTTCAAGGGTGAAACCCAGTGACTGAAAGGTTGCAGATAATGGCAAAAACACTTCCGTCAGTCCCAGAATCACGCAGGCGATACCCACCAGCACAGCCCCAGAAAACTGACCGGCCTCAACGGCCCTTCCCCCATGGAACACCACCATCCATAGCACTGCGGAAAGGCTCAGCAGAATAAAAAGCTGGGCGACAAGACCAAACACCTGTATACGCCACTGGTTCCCGAGGATTTCGCTATCCATGGCTTCCAGAGCTTTACCTCTGGCCCTAAAAGCACCCGTGGTACGCAGGGTGATGAGACCTGCCAGAGTCTCAAGGAGAAACTGCCTGCGCTTTCCCTCCATCCGGGTATGGGAACGGGTACATCGAAGAACCGGCAGCAGTATGAAACAGGGCAGAAGCCCCCATACGGCAATGATAAAAAGAAGAAAAATCACTGCAAGATCAGGCTGCAGCCAGAACAGCAGAGCAGAGACAAGGGCAGAGAGCCCTGTGGCCCAGGCCCATGGGGCAAGCCCCCGCAGGGGCCACTGATCCAGACGATCCATATCCGCCAGCATACGCTGCATCAGCTCACCGCTGCCAAAACCTGCCATACGAAAACGGTTCATGCTGGAAAGTCCGTCAAAGAGCCAGAGCCTCAAGCGCTGTAGAAGACTAAGAATACCATCGTGGGAAACAATACGCTCCCCGTAAAGGGCCAGGGTACGGCTAATGGCCAGAAGACGGATCAGGGCTGCTGGCTGTAGATAATTAAAGCTGTGCAGGGTAGCAAGGGAAAGTGCCGCCACCCCTGCTGCTGTGATAAACCAGCCCGAAACCGCCAGCAAAAGCACAGCCGCCCCCAGACCCAGCATTCCAAGCCCCAGTCCGGCAAAACCCATGGGACCCTGAAGAAAAAAAAGCGAAGACAGGGCCAGGAGCTTTTTTCCAAAAAAACCTGCACCTTGCTCTGCTTGTTTCTTTCTCTTTTCTAGTTTTTCCATAAAATCATATTTCCTTCCAAAAATACATACCTGCCATGCAGACTTTTCAACAGGGAGTGTTCATAAGTTTTTTTATTCCACAAGCCTTGCCCGGCTGGACTCTCTGGTGGCAAGCAAAAAAACAAAACCTTTCATACCTGCCCATTTTATAGACAGGTTTTGAACGTATCATAAAATCGACATCCGATGGCAGGAAGAAGTACTGACCTATGCCTTATCGTTCAAGCACTTTTGAACAGTTTTTGAACATGCATTTTTAAAACTCGTTCAAAACTCTGCAATGATCATCCTGTGCATCTGCGGTTCCGTGTCATTGGGCTTTCTTAAAAATTATCCGCCTTTCATGCTCCGGCAAAAAACACCTTGCCTGCCATCCAAAAGCTCCTGTACCTTTAAACAAACGGTCCCTTCACCATAAAACATTTCCGTCAACCCGAAAACAGGGAGAAAATCCATGCCATCCGTTGATTCCATGATTGTTGATGTTCAAAGCTTTCTGGCCCTTTACGGCCTGCGGGTTCTTGCAGCCCTGGCCATTTTCATTATCGGCCGTATGATTGCAGGGTCCATACGCAAAATGCTGAAAACAGCCATGGACCGGTCAAAGATAGATCCCACCCTCTCCGGATTTTTCACAAGTGTTGTTTATTTCGGCATCCTGACCTTTGTGATCATCGCAGCCCTTGGAAAACTGGGAGTGCAGACCACCTCCTTCATCGCCATCCTCGGTGCCGCAGGTCTGGCCGTCGGTCTCGCCCTGCAGGGCTCCCTTTCCAACTTTGCAGCAGGGGTGCTCATGATCATTTTCCGCCACTTCCGGGTCGGTGATTATATTGAAGGAGGCGGCACAGCTGGCACCGTACAGGATATTGGCATTTTCACCACAGAACTCACCACGCCGGACAATAAAAAGGTGATTGTACCCAATGCAAAACTCACTGGAGACAATATCATCAACTATTCCGTAACCGGAACCCGGAGGGTGGACATGGTTTTCGGTGTCAGTTACGGCGATGACATCGATAAGGTCAAAAGGGTGATTGCAGAGGTTCTCAACGAGGAAAGCCGAATACTGGAAGAACCCAAACCCCTTATTGCCCTTTCTTCCTTGGGCGACAGCAGCGTGAACTTTTTTGTCCGGCCCTGGGTAAAAAGTGGTGACTACTGGCCCGTGCTTTTTGACCTGAATGAAAAAATGAAAAAACGCTTTGATGCGGAAGGCATCTCCATTCCCTTTCCCCAGCAGGATGTGTATCTGCATAAAATTGAGCGCTGATTCTTATGAACGCCCATAACAACAGGTACCCGCAGTGAAAAAGAGGGGCAGGCCCGGCACCCCCGGAAAACCCGCCCCTTTTCACTTTAAAAGCACATCTCCTGTCTCACCCTAAGAAACCTTCTTCACCCCAAAGGCCTCCACCTCCCCTTCCAGGGAAAATCCCGCCGCCGCAGGAATGCGGATCATCTGAAAATCCTCCACCCGCACCATGAGGCGGCCGTTGGCATCCACAAGGGCCATGTCAAAGAGATCCGTCTTTTCCAGTTCCGCCTTTTTCTCCGTCACGCAGACATAGGCCGTACGGGCTTCGGGCATATCAAAAATCCGCATCCGACTAAAGGAAGAGGGCAGCACAGGCGTACCCTTTCCCAGCATGTTGAACAGGCCTCCGGTCTGGAACATGGCATCCAGCAGCACCACAGGGATTCGGAAATCAGGTGCCTTGACACCGGCAAAGAAAAAGCCCTGCCCCGGATCCCGCATCAGGGTGACAAGCTGCCTGCCGTCAAAACCCGCCACGGACTCAATGCTGCGGAAAACCCCGTCCATGAAAAGCCGTGTGGGCCGGTAGATGAGATCCCCGAGGCTGCCCTTGTGGCGCAGGCCCGGCAGATCGGGAATGACCATGAGCTGAACGCCGGGCCGCAGATCCGCCGTCTGCACCCTGCCCGTATAGTGCAGGGTTTCCGTGGTTTCCGAAGAACCGGGCCGTGTGAAGGAAGAAAGCATTTCTACAGCCACGCTATCCGCTTCAGGGCCTTTGGCCCGGATTTCCAACCGTTTGGAACGGTTTTTCAAAAGCTTGATCCCATAGGGAATGGAAAATTCCTCGATTTCCGTCACATAGCGCCTTCCGCTCACCTGAAGGGCCGCCTCGGCCAGGGTTTCAAGACCCGTGGCTCCGAGGAAAAGGGGAACGCCGTCCAGACTGTGATCTTTGAGGAAAAGATCCCGCTCCAAAGTCAGGGTGCGGACAAAACGGGCCGTTTCACCTTCCAGCTCCAGCCCTGCATCCAGAAAGGCATCCAGCACCGGCCCCTGACCGGCAAGGGGCAGCAGGCCATCGGGATCAAAGGCCCGGTCTTTGCCCGTGAACACGGCCTCGCAGGGTTCGGGGCTGCGGCACTCCCCAAGGAAGAAGCGGATTCCCGCCTTTAAGGGCAGGAAGGTGAGGCCCCGGCTTTCCAGCACGGTTTTCACAGAACCCCGTGTGGCCATGCCCGTGCCTTCCCAGGCTGTCCAGGCCAGCACCTTGGTGACGCAGTGGGGCCGCTTCACCTGCTCCGCCAAGACCATTTTGCCCAGCATGTCGTTGGCTGCGGTGTAATCGCACTGACCGGCATTGCCAAAACGGGCCGTGACCGAGGAAAAGGCGAAAATCGCCTTGAGATCATGGCCGGAGAAGGCTTTCAGCAGATGGGCCATACCCCTGACCTTGGGCGTGAAGACCCGGAGGAAGGAATCCAGAGTTTTCTTATCAAAGACCTGGGATTCCTCCACACCTGCCCCGTGGATGATGGCATCCACCTCCGGGAAGCTTTCGGCCAGTTTCTGAACGGCGGCAGAATCCGTCACATCCGCAGACACATAGCGTACGGAAACGCCCTTTTCCTCCAGAAGACGGAGACTCTCCGCCGTGCGGTGCAGGCCCTGCATGCGCTCTGCGGTTTTTTTCAGGTGAAGGGGAGACAGGCCCGGCATTTTATCCGCCAGACGGGCCATGAGATCCTTTAAAGAAAGACCTGCGGTCTCCGGAGTGAGATCCTTTAAGTCCGAACGGCCCACAAGGATGAAGGCCACATCCTTTTCTTCCTCCGCAAGGGCCTTCACCATCTCAAAGGTAATGCCCCCTGCCCCGCCGGTGACAAGGACGGTGCAGCCGGAAAGGATGTTCTTCTGCCCCTGAACCTTTTTTTCAAGGAGGGTGGGCAGAAAGCGGGTTTCCCCCACAAAGCCCGTTTCCACCCGGCCATCGCCGGTGAGGAGTTCCTTCACAAAGCGGCTGGCCATGGAGGGGCCGTCAAAGCGCTTGTCCCCGAAATCCGTAACCTTGATGCGGGTATGGGGAAACTCCCGGGCAAGGCTTTTCAGAAAACCGGAAAAGGCCGCCTGCACCGGGTCCGGACGCATCTCGCCTTCCCGGATGCCCATGGCCGTGGGAAAGATCACGGACTGGAAGGCGGGCATGGCAATGAAGGCTCCCTGCCGGTTTAAAGACTCCCGCAGGGCATGGATGGCGGTAAAGAGGGCGGCGGGCATGCGCTCACGGCCTTCTGGCACCTCCGTATTCAAGGGATGGAGCAGCACAAGGCCGCAGAGATCCGGATGGGCCTTGGCAATTTCTTCGAAAAGGAGGGCGCTTTTTTCCGCATCCCGGTCTTCAAGGAGATAATCGCCCCTGTCCCGGCCTGCGGTGAGAATCACGGCACCTGCGGCTTCAAGGCCTTCCATCACGGGTGCGGCAAGGCCCTGATCGTCTAAGGTCACCAGCACCTTACGACCTGAAATACCAAAACGGGGGCCTGCCTCCGCAGGAGCTTTGCGTACATCCGGCACAAAGCGGAAAAGCCCTTTTTCACTGCCGCTAGGGTCTGCCGGAAGAAGAGAAGGATCTTCTTCGCTTCCGGGACTTTCAGAAACAAGGCTCTCCCCCCTTCCGTCTTCTTCGGGAGCGCTGGCCCCCTTCTGGGCCGCAATGTAGTCGGCAATTTTACCCAAGGTGGAAAGCTCCCGCAGGGGCGCGTCCTCTTCGGCCCCAAGGCCAAAATGCCCCATGACCTTAGAGAAAATCTCCACCTGTTTCACCGTATCAATGCCGAGATCCGCCTCAAGATCCAGATCTTCGGCCAGCATGTCCGTGCCATAGCCCGTCTGCTCGGAAAGAATGTTCCGAATTTCTGAAAGGATGGCCTCCCTTCCGGAAACACCTGCGGCAGAAACTTCTGCCACCTCTTTCTCTTCAAGGGATACCGCGCCCGACTGGGCCGCAATGTAGTCCGCAATTTTACCTAAGGTGGAAAGCTCCCGCAAAGGCGCATCCTCTTCGGCCCCAAGGCCAAAATGCCCCATGACCTTAGAGAAAATTTCCACCTGCTTTACCGTATCAATACCGAGATCCGCCTCAAGATCCAGATCTTCGGCCAACATGTCCGTGCCATACCCCGTCTGTTCGGAGAGGATGTTCCGGATTTCTGAAAGGATACCCTCTCTCCCGGAAACACCTGCGGCAGAAATTTCTGCCACCTCTTTTTCTTCAAGGGATACTGCGCCCGACTGGGCCGCAATGTAGTCCGCAATTTTCCCTAAGGTGGAAAGCTCCCGCAAAGGCGCGTCCTCTTTGGTTCCAAGGCCGAAATGCCCCATGACCTTGGAGAAAATTTCCACCTGTTTTACCGTATCAATGCCGAGATCCGCCTCAAGATCCAGATCTTCCGCCAGCATGTCCGTGCCATAGCCCGTCTGCTCGGAAAGAATGTTCCGGATTTCTTCCAGAATCTTCACCCGGGAAGAGACCTTCGGCTCAGCCTTTGCCTTCATAACAGGGGCAGGGGGTTTTTCCTTTGTAAGGACGGGAAGACTTTCTCCCGAAAAACCCGGAGCGCTTGCCAGCACCAGCACCCGGTTTTTCATCTTGAGGTCGGGCTTTTCCATGCCGGAGATGGCAGAGAGCCAGGCCTCATAGGCGGCGTTATTTTCCGTGGCCCGTTCTTCCGTGCGCTTCACCATGAGCAGGGCAAAGTGGGAGCCAAAACCTGCGGAAAAATGCAGGCCGTACTGGAAGTCTCCCTTTTCTCCACGGCTGAACTTCAGATCGCTGAAATGCTCCGGCACCTTCTTCAGGTGGGCCACGGGCGGGGTCTGGCCCCTTTGCAGGGCTTTCACCATGACCGCGTCTTCAATGGCCGCCCCCAGGGTATGGCCCGTGAGGCCCTTGGTGTTGGTGATGGTGATTTTGCCCGCATCCCGGCCATAGGCCGCACGCAGGGCCTCAATTTCCGCATCCGCACTGCCGCCCCGCGCAGGGGTGAAGGTTTCGTGGGACATGAACACCATGCGGGAAGCGTAGCTTTCCGCATCAAGACCATGGCGGGCCTCCACCTGCCGCACAAAACGGGCCATGGTTCCTGCCAGATAAGGCACATCAATGCGGGTGGTGTGGAAGGCCGCATTGGCAAGGAAGGTGCCAAGGATTTCCGCCTGCCCCTCAAGGCCGCGTTCCCGGATACGGTCCCTTCTTTCCACAACAAGGGCCGTGGCTCCGGCACCCAACAGGGTGCCGTTGCGATCCGCATCAAAGGGCTTGGCTGCTTTGGAAATCTCCTTTTCAATGGAGGCAGCGCCCAGGCTTAAAAATCCCGCACTGATCCAAGGGCCCTGACCCGATGCCGTGGCCGTTTCCGAACCAATCACCACCACCCGCTCACAGCGGCCGCTGCGAATCCAGTCTTCGGCCACGGCAATGGCCTGAGTGGTGGAAGCACAGGCTCCGCTCAAGTGCACATTAGGACCACGGGCCCGGATCATTTTGGCAAAGTGGGCGGAGGCAAGGGGGGTGATTTTATCGAGGAAGGTACTGTCAAAGCGGTACTCCTCCTTCTTCTCCCAGAGGGGACGGATGGCGTGGAACCAGCCCGCCACCCTTTGTTTGAGATTGCGCTCGCCGATGTTTTCCATGAGATCATAGTAGAGACTTTCAAGGGCCCGTCCCGGCCCTTCCTGATAGCGGTGCTGCTGGAAGGCCTCCATTTCATGGATGAGGGTTTCCCATCCGGGGAAAAGGCCGGTGAAGATGACACCGGTAGTTTCCTGCATGGAAGCAGGCAGGGCCAGCTCCTCTCCGGCAAGGCGGGAGCCTGCTTTGCTCTGGCCCTCCAGCAGGGGAATGCGGGCATCCTTCAGGGCTTCCAGACCTGCGGCCATGGCAAGGGCAATGCTGATGTCCTGCCCCTTTTCCAGACCGTACTCCCCTTCCGGATCAAAGAAGCCGAGTTTTCCCGCAAGATGAATCACCTCGTCCGTGGAGGCGATGTCCACAAAACGTGCATTGCCTTCCGGCGTTTTGTGCAGCCTGCGGATATTGCGCTGGAACATGGCTTCCTTTTCTTCCTGCCCCAGTGCTTCAATGAAATTCTGCCCCTGTATCAGGCTGTCAAAATGATCATCGGAAAAAACGGCCCTGCCGCTTCCGGGAAGGCCCACGGAAACACCAGCAATGGAAACGGCACCCGTGTAGAAACCAAAATTTTCATAGGCTTTTAAGCGAAGACCATCCTGCTCCTTCTCATATTCCTCCAAAAGGGCGGCTTCCATGCGGCTGCGGTTGGCCTCCAGAAATGCGGCAAACCCTTTGTCCTCATCCTCTTTCATGGTGAAACTCCCCTTGATATCGGCCTGATTTCTGGCGCTATGGTTCTTCGTCTGTGGCGGCACCTCTCTTTTTTCAGACAAGCCTTTTTCCCTGCCAAGGCTTGTGAAGAGGGTCTCCATGCTGGCGCTTTCACCCTTTTTGGGGTCAACGGCAGAGCGCAGATCCAACCCTTCCAGGCGGTGGCTTTCCACCAGACGGGCCAGAAGATTGCCCGGCCCCACCTCAAGGAAGGAGCGGCAGCCCTGATCATAGAGATGGCGCACCCCTTCCATGAACTCGACGGGAGAAACCATCTGCCGGGTGAGAAGCTCCTTCACCGCGTTCTCATCTTCGGGATAGGGTTTTGCCGTGACATTGGAGATGATACGGGGCAAGGCTTTGGTCTGAAAATGCAAGGGGCCGAGGGCCTTGGCCATGCCTTTGGCGGCATCGGCAAAGAGCGGCGTGTGAAAGGCTCCGGAAAGGTTCAGCTTGCGGAAAAGCACACTTTTCTGGGTGAGAAACTCCCCGAAACGCAGCATGGCCATTTTTTCGCCGGAAACCACGGTCTGACCGGGGGCATTCTTATTGGCGATGTACACCCCTTCGGCATTAAAGGCAGCAATCAGATCCGCCACCTCCTGCGGCCCCTTGAAGACAGCCATGATGCTGCCGGGAAAGTCCCCTGCGGCCCGCTGCATCAGAGAAGAGCGGGTGAGCACCAGAGAAAAGGCCGCATCAAAATCTAAAGCGCCCGAGGCAAAGAGGGCCGTATATTCCCCAAGGCTGTGGCCCAGCCAGGCATCGGGCTTCAGGCCCTTTTTCACAAGCAGGCTGTGGATGGCGGCAGAGGCCAGAAATACCGCAGGCTGGGTATTTTCCGTGTGGTTGAGATCCCCGCCCTTTCCTTCAAACATCAGGCGTAAGAGACTTTTTCCCCGTTTTGCCTGAAAGAGCCTTTCCGCCTGATCCCCGAGGCTGCGGATTTCAGGATAGGCTCCGTAGAGATCCTTCATCATGCCCACCTTCTGGGCTCCCTGACCGGAAAGGAGCACGGACATTCCGCTAAGGGTGGCTGGCAGGGCCAGAGAGGGCTGCAGGGAATCGGCCAGCCTTTCTTCTTTTCCGACCTCTTCTTTCCGGAGGAAGGGAGGCAGGGCAGAAACTACCATATGCCCATGGTTGCCCCCAAAGCCATGAAGGTTGGTGGCAAGGGCCGGTCTTCGCATCGGACCAAAGTCTTCGGCCTCATCCGGGCTCACCAGAGGGCCGCCTGCTTCCATGAGGGTGGTTTCCGGATCAAAGCTGTGATGGGGCAGTCTTTTTCTGTTTTTTTGCATGAGAAGGAGCCGGGAAAGGATGATGGCGGGATTGGCCCCTTTGTAATACCCGTATTCCGGCTTGATATTGCCAAAGGAAATGCCCGATGCGCCGTCAAGGCCCATGTGCACGGCCCGTTTTTCCATGCTGTCGGGAATTCTGTGACCAAAGCCGAAGGGATCGAGGTGGTGCAGGTCCGAAGGCAGCATGCCCGCTTCCCGGTAGGCTGCCCCCATTTCCCTTGCCAGCAGATTTTCTGAAAGGGCGAAAACACTTTCTCCTGCTCTGGAGGCCATGGCAATGCTGCGGATTTCTCCTAAAATGGGAAGGCCCTTTTCCTTTGCCTTGGCGTAAGTGGTCAGCACCTGCACCGCAGCTCCTTCCGAGAGGTTCACCCCTTGAGACTTGCCCTTATCCCAGAACCGGGTGTCCTCCTTGGAAAGCAAACCGAGACGCTTGAAGACCAGAAGGGCCGCAGGATAAAAGGCCGAATCCACCCCGCCGCTGATCACATAATCGCAGCGGCCGGACACAAGGTGCATCATGGCTGCCCGCAGGGCAAAGCCCGAAGAGGCACAGGCCGCATCCACGGTGAAGTTGGGTCCGTTGCAGTTCAGCACATTGGCTACCCTGCCGGACACGATATTGGTGAGCAGCCCCGGCGTGGTGTCTTCCGTATTGGGCGGCAGGCGCTTGCGGAAGACGGTGGTCAGGGCTTCCGCCAGCTTTGCGCTTTTTTCCGGCGAAAGCCCCCTGGTTTTTTCCATACAGGCCGCCACAAAATCAAGGCGGATGCGGAGAATGTTTTCAACATGGCGGGTACTGGATATGGCACCCAGCATCACCCCGACCCGGTTGGCAGGTGTTTTCAGCTCCTCTTCCAGACCCGCCCCACGGATGGCCCGGTCCGCCGCCGTAAGGGCGAGAAGCTGGCCCCTGTCGATGAAGGCAAGGCTTTTGGGCGGAATGCGAAAACGCATGGAATCAAAGGTGAAATCCCTGCACAGACCGGCCTTGAGATAGGGAATGCGGTATTCCCTGTCTTCCTCGGCATAGGCCTTTGCATCAAAACCCAGATGGGCTTTTTCCGTGAGAAGGCTTTTTCCCGAAGCCATGGTTTCCATGAAGCTGTCTTCATCTTCAGTTCCGGGCAGCACCAGCCCCATGCCCGCCACCACGATGCGCTGATCATTGGGATCAAAAGAAAGGTCGGGAAATACCTCCCTCTTAAGGGGGCTGTAGTCTGAGGCCGGGGCTTCCAATACGCAGTGGTAGTTAATCCCTCCGAAACCATAGGCGCTGACGGCGGCCAGAAGGGGCTGGTCTTTTTCTACGGGCCAGGGAGAGGCATCCTTTACCACAAAGATGCCCGTTCCCGAAAGATCATGCACCGGACCCAGTTCCTCAAAATCTCCGTTGGGCGGCAGAATACCGTGGTTCAGGGCCAGAAGGGCCTTTAAAAGCCCTGCGGCTCCGGCCCCTCCCAGAAGGTGACCCACCTGACTTTTGGCGGAACTCACCCCAAGGCTTGGGTTTTTGCCGTAAAAACCCTTCACGCTTTCAAGTTCTGCCGCATCGCCCATGCGGGTGGAGGTGCCATGGGCTTCCAGAAAGGTGACGGCTTCGGGCAAAAGGGGCCGTTTCATGTTTTCAAAGGCCCGGCCCATGGCCAGTATCTGCCCCTTCACATTGGGGGCGGCAATGGCCTTGCCCTTGCCATCGGAGCTGGCTCCCATGCCCCGGATCACGCCAAAGATTTTATCCCCTTCGGCCACAGCATCCCGCATGCGCTTCAGGATAAAAACCACAGCCCCTTCGCCCAGCACAAAGCCGTCGGCCCGGCCGTCAAAGGGCCAGGAGCCTTTGGAAGACAATGCCCCCATCTTGGAAAAGCCCACAAAGGTTTCCGGAGCGAGGTTGGTATTGATGCCTCCCACGATGGCCGCCTGGGCCCTGCCGGAAAGAAGCTCCTGCATGGCGCAGTCCAGGGCCGCAAAGCTGGTGGCGCAGGCCGCATCGATGAGATAGTTGGGGCCTTCCACTCCCAGACAGGCGGCCACCCGGCTGGCCTCAATGTTGAGTACAGCCGTATCCGGCGGCTCATTACGAAATTTTCCCGCAAGGCTTTCTCTGATCCCTTTCACCAGAGCCGTCTTTTCCCCTTCTTCAAGGGTCTCAAACTCAGGCAAAGCTTTCAGGACAGAAAGGATTTCCGGAGTCCAGTATTTCATGTGCAGATCATGGGTCAGCTCATTGCCAAGACAGGAGGCCAGAATCACAGGCGTTTCTAAAGGAAGGGTTTTACTCCCCTTACTGTTTTGCACAGAAAAACCACCGGATCTGGCCGCCTGATACGCGGCTTCCAGAACCAGCTGCTGACTGCGGGAAAGGCGGGCTCCGGTTTTTGCATCCAGCCCGTATTTTACCGGATCAAAGGTAAAATCACGGACATCTGCGGCCACGGAGGTATAACTTTTATCTTCCGCACTTTTATCCTCACTCACATAGAGGGAAGGCAGGCGGCTTTCCTCCATCTTCCGGATGGAAACATGGCGGTGTAAGATATTCTCCCAGAAAGCCTCCGGCGAAGGAGCATCCGGCAGCACGCAGCCCATGCCCACCACGGCAATTTCATCAAATATTTCTCCATCGGGACGGGTAAGCCGTTCCAGGGTATCAAGATGCCGCCGCAGGGCCGTCTTGTTGTCAAAAAGACGGCCGTGGATGGACTTCACCGTGCAGGTGTCTTTGAAAAAGACCAGGGAATCGCCCACGCAGAAGTTGCCCTTTTCAAAGATGTCCTCTTCTTCCAGCATCCGGCATTCGACACTTTTTCCGGAAAAATCCGGCACCATGCCCTTGGCCGCAATGAGAAGGGAGCCCATGTTGTCCTTTTCAAAGGCATCCTTGCGGCCGGAAAGGGGATCGCCCTTTTCCATGCGGCTGTGCTCCAGCTCCCGCATCCTGACGGAAAAGGGGCTTTCCACGGTGCGGCAGGGAAGGCCTACGGTGCGGCCAATCACCTGAGTTTCCTTCTGGTGCAGCACTTCCTTCTGGTACCGGGTATGGAGAGCACCCGTTTCCACAATCTCACGGGTGAAAAGATAGGCCGTTCCCACCTGAATGCCTATCTTAAGACCCCTTTGGCAAAGGCCTGCTGCCATACCGGAGATGAAATGGGAGGCGGCTTCCGTGGAAATGCCCCCTGCATACACAAGGGTTTTTTCCTGCAATGCAGCGTCATCCAGCTGAGACAAAAGCTCCGTGCCCATTTCCCAGAGCACAAGACTTGTGAGGGAGCCCACATGCCCGCCGCACTCCGTACCTTCCAGAATGAAACGGGACACCCCGCCGACAAGGGCATTTTCCAGCATGCGGGTGGCGGGGGTATGCAGGTAGGTGCGGATACCGGAGGCTTCCAGCTCCCGCACCTGGGCGGGGCTTCCCCCTGCAATGAGGGCAAAGGGAATGTTGAATTTGCGGGTAAGATCCATGTGCTCGGGAAGGCGGCGGTTGAAGGCCTCAATGCCGATGAGCCCCGCACCGCAGGGAATGCCCTTTTCCGAAGCCTTTTCCAGCATAGTTTCCGCCAAGGGAACAGGCAGGCTGCCCATGGCAAAAAAGGGAAGGCCTCCGGCCTCTGCCACCTTCTCGGCAAAGTCCACGTTATCACTGATGTTGGCCATGGGGCCCTGCATGATGGGGTACCTCACCCCGTGCTCTTTTGCCAGGGGACTTCCGGCCCGTAAGGGGTCGGCCGTTTCTAAAACGGCAAGGCTTTTTCTCACTTCCTCAAAAAGCCCGTGGATCATGGCTTCCACACCCTCGCCCCTGCGAAGGAAATGCCTTGCGAACACGGCATCCTGACCCAGATAGAAAAGACTCTGCACACTTTCCGCAGCCCCATCGGAAAGATCGGCCATTTTTTCCTTCAGGGTTTCAGAAAGGATGCGGGCTTCTTCGCTTTTTTGATCCGCACCCAGCACAAAGCGGGGCTCCAGCTTTTTCAGATCCTGGGCCACACGGGTGCCGAGCCTTGCAAAAAAACGGTAACGGGAGCCTTCCGGGCCTTCCAGCAGCAGGGTGTCGAGATCCTCAATGCCGTTCAAAAGCTTGCGGAAATTCTCCCCAAGGGGGGATTCCCGGCAGAGCCAGAGCTGGGCATCCAGCACAAGGCCGCTGGCTCCTGCACTGAAAAACCCCGCTGCCGTGTGCATGCCCACACCCCCGTGGATGAAAAGGGGAAGATCACTTGTCTCAAGATATTCCTGCATGAGAATGAGGGCCGTGTGCCGGGAAACGGAACCTCCGGCCTCAAGTCCCTTCAGTACCAGCCCATGGATGCCCATGCGGGAAAGCTCTGGGCCATGGCCCGTGTGTTTCAGCTCCAGAAGGCGCTTGACGGGCCAAGCTTTCAAATCCAGATTATTTAGGGCATCTTCAAAATCATAGGAAAAAATGAGGGCTTCCAGATATCGGGGGGGATTTTTTTTAAGCTTTTCCAGAAGGTCTTTTCGGGAAAGGGGAACCCGGATGGCAAAGAGGATATTTTTTTCATCCAGCGTCCTGCCTGCCTCCAGAATAGTTTCTGTGTCCATGAACTCCGCATCCAGAACCGGAAGGACCCCTGCCCTGTGCAGGCTTTCCATGTAGCGGAGGTTGAAAACTTTCTGGGGCAGACAGGCAAGCAGGGGAAGGCGGCAATCCAGTATTCTCTGCATGGGCTTTTTTTCTCCTTTTATGGCGGGGCCTTAAAATATTGTAAGACCCGGGTCTTGCGGAAGGATGGGTAAAAATAAGGGCATCCCTGTTCACGGGGAACCGAAACAGGGCCTTTAGCAGGATGTGTGCCAGAGGGGAAAAAGGCAGAGATAGCAGACGGGAAATTAGCCTTAAGAATCTTAAATAAAAAGGAGTATTAGAAATAGGCAAGAACATAGAGTATACGGCTGAGCTTTTAAGACATTATGCATTTGATGCTCAAAAACGAGCAAAAATTGAACAAATCCTTGTTACATGGTGCAGCAACATCTAACCCGCCATAGCCTGCACAATATTAACGCTTAAAAGATTGAGACTTTCAAACAAAGAAGGGGAAAAACCTTCAAGGTTTATCCCCTCCTATATAAAAAACTAATTTTTATATACAAAAATCTAAATTCTATGTTTAATCAAGCTAAAATGACAACTACGCCGACACAAAAGCAAATACGATAATAGCCTTAAACTTTCATTGCATTGAATTTTCCAACTGCACAATCCTCGGGGTTAAAAAAATAAGAAGTTCATCTTTACGCTCGCTCCTGTCCGCACTCTTAAAAAGCCACCCTAAAAGGGGGATTCTGTGAAAAAAAGGAATTCTATTTTGGGAAAAACTGGTCGAAGTCTGAACCACGCCACCAATAACAATAGTATCCCCATCATTAACCAGAAGCTCTGTTTGAACCTCTTTTGTCTGAAGAGCCCAGCCATCGGATGTAGGCATATAAAGATCATCTTTCAAAATTTTTATAGCCATGGCAACACGATTATCAGCAGTTACATGGGGTGTTACCTCAAGTTCCAGATTGATATCCTTAAACTCCGTTACAGGATTTCCGTCTTTATCAACGCTTTGATAAGGATACTGAAAACCCTGTTTGATGGTAGCCTTTTTATTATCCAAGGTAACAATACGGGGAGAAGAGACTATTTTTGTCTCACCTCTTTGCTCACTTAGATTCAAACGGGCATTCAGAGCCAATTGCGTTCCCGCAATTCGGGCAAAATGCAAACCTATGCTTCCTGTTCCCGTAGGGGTATTCATGGAAACATTGTATCCATACTTTCCGCCGATCTCTTTCCTGTTAATTGTCGCATAGTCACTGCCATCAACGCTACCACGACTGCTTCCCTGCCATTCCGCCCCTAAAGCCCTGGCAAATGAATCACTGGCCTCCACTATTCTGGCTTCTATAACAACCTGGGGGGTAATTTTATCGATTTTTTCAATAATCGTTCTTGCACTGGCAATGACTTCCGCCGTATCCCTTATTATCAACTGATTGTTACGGTTGTCTGCACTGACACGCCCTCTTTCCGTAAGAACATTCTGGATATGGGGGATAATCTCGGAAGATACATTGGAATAATTAATGAGAATATATTCCGTCACAAGGGGAGCCAAATCACTCTCCCTCTGCTCATTTTCCTGCCTTGCCCTGAGAACCTCCTGCCTGAGGCTTTCTTCCCTGCGCAGGGTGGTCATGGTGGCAATACGGATAATATTACCTTCATGCACCATACCCAGTCCATTCATGCGCAGGACCAGATCCATGATCTGGTCCCATGGTACCGGATGCTCCAGACTCATGGTCACCTTACCAGCAACATCCTTATCTATGGCAAAGTTCTTACCACTGATGTGCTGAAGAATACGGAAAACATTTTTAATATCTGTATCAAAAAAATCTATGGATATGGGAGTCCCCGTGAAAACCGCCACAGATGATAAAGGTGGCTTAGGAAGACCGACTTTCGGCTCTACTACCACTTCAGACTGTCCAGTCGAAGGCACAGCTGGAATCACTGCAGGTGCAGACACATTATTATTTACATACGAAATAGCAATACTTTGTGAAGCAACTTCCACAGCCTCTTTTTCCCCATAGGCAAAAGCTCCCTCAATGGGTCTCGGGCCTACGGAGCTGGCTTCAAAACGGACTTCCAAGCGATTCCCCTGAGGATTGACAACATAAGCAACCGGCTCGCGCATATCAATCAACAAAAATGTTGCACCAGAAGCTCCCTGCTGCGGCATCACCTGATCCAAGGCACTTTCAAAGCGAGTTGTTATCAAAGGCCTCTGGTATCTTTCGGGAAGCCGGGTATTTGCAAGGGAAAGCCGGACACGGTTTTTTCCTTCAGAAATCACCTCATGGACAACTGGCCTGTCCGTTTCAATAAAAAGCTGTGAACGTCCCTCGGGCAATTGGGTAAATCCCATATCCTTTACAAGGGCTGGCTTTTCAGAAACTACAAGGGCTTTATCCTCTCTTTTTTTTACCTGCGCTGTATGTAAAAGAGACGGAGCCTTTGCAACAAAGATTTCATATCCTTCTGTAACCGAACTGCCTTCAAATGCCCCAAGACCCTTCACATCCGTATCCAGCACCACCCTGACCTTATCCGGATAGGCATAGTGACGGACTGAGCGGACATGGGGGCTGTCCACAGCAAATCGCTGCTCACCGGTAAAGGGAGAAACAAGACCTGCAATATCCAGAACAATTCTGGGGGGATTTTCCAGGGTGAAGGTATGTACATCTTTAAGGGAGCTGCTGGCCATTATCCCAACCCTTACGCCATCATCTTTTATTTCAGACTTCACTTCCAAAAGGCGTAAAACCCCGTTATCTCCACGACTGATATTATGAACACGTATACGGCCCTGACTGCCAGCTCCATCCCCTCTTCCATCTGAAGAAACTCCACCCACGGCAATTCGTATACCCGAATCCCCTTGGGATTTGACCTCATAGGGCATATCTTCCGCCAGAATCATTGACAGGCGTACCTCTGTCTCTGATATGCTTTCAGCAGAGACAGACAAAACAGACCCGGCAGAGCCTTTTAACGGCAAAGCGTCTGAAGCCAGAAGGGTATCCGGAAAATACAGCCTTACCCCGGGTGGATCATGCTCTTTGACTGCCGTATAGGCAAGGTGACCTTTGGATTGCACAAAAAGAAGGGTTTTTTCATCTTGAACATCCAGATAAATTTTTTCTATCCGGTTTTGAACAGAATTGACCTCCCCCTGACTGATCTCCTTTTCTGCGCCCGACCTGGGTGTACAGGCCACCAGCAAACCAGCCACGAGAATCCCCGCCATCTGCCATTTTTTGAATATTCGCATTATACCCCCTGAATTATCTATTCTCCGGTTGGCTTCTGGAGTCTCATTTCACGTTCTTCCTCCCGGAATTCACCGGCAAGATTTTCCACAATTTCCGTAACTACCAACCTCTCCCGCTCTATGGCCGTCACCCTTCCGCCGTGCAGCCCCATATAGGTTCCTTCCGTTACCACATATCCGCGGCCGCTGGACTCTTCCACCATGGCCCGGGGTCCCATGGGAGAACGGACAATACCCACAAGCTTCAACTGACTTAAATCCACCTTTTCAAGGGGGGTCTGGGGAATACGCCTCTCAGGTCTCTCCTCACTTCTCTGTTGCTGCTGCACTCTTGGTCTTTCCTGAATTAAGGGCCTGAAGGGATCAATGCGACCTTCGGGCTTATACACAGGTTGTTCTGGAACTGCCACCAGCATTTTGTCATCTAAAACTTCTTCCCCTGAAACAATTTCTTCAAAATCCCCTGATAAAACACCATCTTCTTCTGAAACAAGGGAGATGTCACCTGCTTCAGGAGCTTCTGCAGGTTTTTTTTCATTATCCACAGAGGGGGAAACCGTATCTTTTACCGGAAAAAAATCCTTGCTCTCCTGTTTTCTTTTTTTCTCAAGGAGAGCCAAAGCATCCGCATCCATTTCAGACACATCAGAAGCTTTTACCGGATCTGTATCAGAAGGCTCAACCAAAGCCTTGGCTTCTTCCACTGGCTCCAATGAAACCACCTTCTTTTCAGAAACTTCTTCCGATGGAAGCCTTACAGTCTTGACACCATTCAAAGCCTTCTGTTCATTTGAAACAAGAAGCTTTTCCAGATCTCCGTCATCGGAAGTTTCCTTCGAATATTCAGTTTCTGTCTCTGTTTTTCCGTATAAGGAATCTCCAGACCTGATATCCTTCTCAGCTTCCTGAAAAATAATGGATCTTCTGAGTATCTCAGCCTTTTCAGGTGCAGGGGGTGGCGGAGGCTCCTGCCCGCATCCAAAAGACAAAACGAGAAGCACAAGCATAAAAAACAGCCACGCTGTGCCCCGACAACCTGATTTCTTATCAAATCGTATCATTTTCTGCGGCCTCTCTGTGCGGGCTGTCCCGATTCAGGTTCCGGTTCCACAAAACGATAGGTCACAATCTGGCAGCGGGTACGAATGATCTGCCCCCTGTCCCTGTCAGCCTGGCTCTGCAGATCCACACCCCGTACATTCACCACACGATGCATACGGGCCAGAATATCAAGGAAGGTCACCGTTTCATGGAAACCACCCACCATTTCAACGGACACGGGGATTTCTGCATAAAAATCCCGGCGAACCTCTGACTCCGGCTTGAACAGTAAAAACTCAAGGCCCGCATCCCTGCCGTATGCAGAAATAGTAGCCAAAAAAAGTGGAATTTCGCGTCTTTCCGGAAGTGCCCGCATGGCTTCTTTGAAGACCAGCTCCTTTTCTGCCTTTTGCTCCTGCAATGGTTTTAACTGACGCAGATCCGATCTTGCCTTCTGGATGCGGCCCTCAACCCTGCGGGTATCCTCAGCTATTTTTGTAAGCTCCTGCATTTTAGGGAGATAGACAAAATAAACAAAACTCCCACAGAGGAGGGTTATGGTGATGGCAACCACCAGGATACGCTGGGGACGAGTCAGGGCATTGATCTTTGCCATAAGCGGTTCCAGTTGGGCAGACAGGGCCTGAACCTGCTCCTTCAGTCCTCCCCCTATTTTCTTTTTCTGATCATCTGTCATGGCTGCTTACCTTTTTTATGGACACGTAGCCCCCTCTCATTTCTGACACACCAGAGAAAAAGACCGCAGGGCAATATTTCCCTGCATCTGCTGCCTCACGCTGTCAAGACTAACAGATGAAAAAAAACCGCTCTTTTCAAGGTTTGTCATAAAATCCGCAACGGTCTTATCATCCAGTGCCAGGCCGTTCATACGGACACTCCCGCCATCTTCCTTATAATTCAGCAGCCACATCCGCTGGGGAACCACTGCTTCCGTCAATGCCTCAAAAATTTCCACAGATCCCCTACGGCCTGTTTCCAAAGACTCAAGGACTCCCAGCTTCTGTTCCAGAATCTCAAGCTCCCGGCGGATCACACCAACCTCTTTTGCCTGATTTTCCAGATTCCTTGCCTCTGTCTGAAGCCTTGCAAGATTTTCGCGCCCTTCATTCACCTGGGTATCCATACGCTTATATACAATCCCCATAACAAGAAAAACCAGCACCAGAGACAGCATGAAAACAGAAACCTGCCTGCGGATGTTCTCTTTCTTTCTTGCGGATCTGAAGGGCAGAAGATTGATTTTTATCATTTGTCTTCCACCTTTCTCAACGCCAGCCCCATGGCAACGGCTGCCTGCGGAGCCATCTTGCGAAGATCATCCATATCCAGCCTACCGGGCTCCATCTGAAAACCATTAAAAGGATCCAGCAGCAAGACCTCAGACCCGGTCTGCACGGAGAGGGCATCCATAAAGGTTTGCAGATGGGCTCCCCCACCGGAAAGCACCATCTTTTCCACCCGCTCTCCCGGATAGGTTGAGTAAAAGAAGTCCAGGGCTCTTCCAATTTCCGTACACCATTGACCGACCACCTGCCCCACAGCACCCAAATACTCATCCTCCGGCATATTTTCTCCCCCCGATGCAAGCTTCAGAGCCTCTGCCTCCTCTTCGCTGCACCCCGTAGAAGCCCGAATCCTAGAATTGATCTGCCTGCAACCCAGGGAAACATCCCGCATAAAAACGGAATCCCCATTTTTTATTATATTTAAGGACATCTTGGCTGCGCCCACATTCAAAAGGACCACCTCTTCCGAAGTTATCCCATAGACAGCCTCATAAATATTCTGAACCGCCAGGGCATCCACATCCACAATACAGGGAGTCAGCCCAGCAAGTTCAGCAACGTCCACATACTGATTCACAAGCTCTTTTTTTGCCGCCACCAGCAGAATATTCAGATGCTCAGGATTCTGGGTACTGGGACCCATAACCTGAAAATCCATACGTATATCCTTAATATCAAAGGGTATATATTGTTCCGCCTCCACAAGGATACTTTTCTGCAGTGCCTCTTCTGCCATGGCAGGCATGGTAATTTTTTTCACAATGGCAGAATACCCGCCAATGGAAAGCGCAACCCTCTCATTACGGATTCCGTGAAGGGAAAAAAGCTCCCGGATCACGCCAGCCACATATTCCGGATCCCGGATGAGACCATCTTCAATGGCCCCGGCTTTTAAAGGAATCATCCCAAAACGTTTCAGTATTCTTCCCTTTTTAGAATCAAGTACTTCCGCCGCCTTGACCATGGATGAGCCTATATCCAGCCCCACAAGATGATTTTTCTTTGAAAACAGCATGGCAGCCTTTCTTATCCGAATTTTTACAAAATAATTGCAATGTTCAAGTCCTGTACTCAGGGAAAAACCTTCAGAGACAAGGCCTTTGACAACTGCGGAGAAACCTGCCGACCGAACCCAGATATACAAGCAACAACAATGATTGTTCTGTATTTTTCAGATAAAACAGCGTTCAAGTCAATATTTTTTATGTTTTCCGCTTCTTTTCCAAGGAACCTTCCATGGCAAGAGGCAGTAGAAACAAGGTCTTGGAAAAAAATAATCCCGCCCCCGAAGAAATTAAAAACATAAAAAGATCCCTACAGCCAAAACGAGTGAATAACAGCAAATATCGGACCAAATATGAAGACAGACCCATAAAAACTTCTTCGGAATCTTAGGATTCTTAGTGTTAGCGGACATATCAATCAACCTTGCCCTTTCCACCATTGCAGGACCTGACCCATCCACAGCTGACATATTTTGTATTTTTATGACAAAAATCGACAACAACACCCCTTGAGCTTCCCTTAAAAATCTTTTACACTTCTCCCGCTATCATTCGCAGTTTCAACCCCATACAAAAACAGGAATACATGAACAGCTTTAAACTCATTTCCGCCCCGGAACCCCCATCCCCCCACAAAAAATCTTCGCCCGGGCAATCCTTTACCCTGGTGAAATATTTTACCTTGAGCAGCCTGATTCTAATGTTCAGCGGTGCCATCATACTCTCCACCCTGCATACCCATCTGGTACGCAATCTTTTGATTGAAAAAAGTGAAGAATATGGGAATCTTCTGATAGAAAACCTCAATCATCAGATTTTCATGCAGTTTCTGCTACCAGTTTACTTTCAGTTCGGACAGATTCAGCTCAAGGATCCGGATCAGTTCCAGCGTATGGACAATGTGGTCCGGAACACCCTGCACAGCTTCCATACGGACATGGTCAACATCTATGATCTGGACAATGTCATATCCTACAGCTTTAATCCTGAAATTATTGGAGAAAAAGACATTGGTGGTGCCGGATATGAAAAAGCCATGCAGGGAGAATCCACCACTTCCTTCATACAGATTGGCAATCAGTGGGAAATGCTTTTCCGCATTCCAAGAATTACACGAATAACCACCTTTGCCCCCCTGCGCATGGAGGATTCCACCTCTTCCCTTTCCGGCCCCATCATCGGTGTTGTGGAAATTGTTCAAAATGTTTCTGATGACTATAAAAAAATCTTTCGATTGCAAATCATTGTAATACTGACAAGTTCCCTTGTCATGGGTTTTCTTTTTATTATCCTGAGAAGCATTGTAAAACACGGTGAACGTATCCTCGAAGAAAGAAACGAAGAGCAGCTCCGACTGAAAGAAGAAGTTAACCGTAATCGTCATCTTTCAGCCCTTGGTGAAATGACAGCTGCCATCTCCCATGAAATCAGAAACCCCCTTGGCATAATACGGAGTTCTGCGGAACTGCTGCAGACAAAGATGAACCGACTGGAGCCCGGCAACACCATTGCAGACATCATTGTTGAAGAATCCACAAGAATGAATGCCATCATTACAGATTTTCTGACCTACGCCCGCCCCAGAATCATGTCTCCAATCCCTTGCCATATATTTGATATTATAAGCAAAAACAAGTTGTTTTTAAGCAATGAACTTAAATCGGGCAGCTTTGATCTTCACATTTACTGTGCACCAAAAGTACCAGAGATCATTGCAGATCCAGACATGCTCTATCAGGCCTTTTTAAATCTGATCCTCAATGCCATGCAGGCCATGCCAGAAGGAGGCAGAATAAACATTTCCATTCTGAACGGACCCGGCAGAGTCCATATTGTCTTTGAAGACAGGGGACCGGGAATTAAGGATCATATTCTCGAAAAAATAAAGGAGCCTTTTTTCACGACAAAGGAAAAAGGAACAGGTCTGGGACTGGGCATTGTGGAAAAAATCATTGCCGCCCATGGTGGCAAAATGGAAATCAGTAACCGGCAGGAAGGCGGAGTCCGGGTCAAAGTATCCCTTCCCACAACAGAACCTGCGGAAACCGCCTGAGAGGAACACAGCATGGAAACCATACTAATTGTGGATGATGAGAAAAATTATCCCCTCATCCTCAGCGCGATACTTGAAGAAGAGGGCTATGAAACCCTTAGAGCCCATTCCGGAGAAGAGGCTCTGGGCCTTCTGGGAGAATCCGGCATTGACCTTGTACTGACGGATATGCGGATGCCCGGCATGGACGGCATAGCCCTGCTCCGCGCCATCAAGGAAAAACAGACTGACCTTCCCGTAATCATGATGACAGCCCACGGAACCGTGGAAAAAGCAGTGGAGGCCATGCAGCTGGGTGCCTACACCTATATTCTGAAACCCTTTGAAAATAAAACACTGATACAACATGTTTCCAAAGCCATGGATCTCTACCGGGTAGTACTGGAAAACCGGAGACTGCGGGATATGGTGGCAGACCGTTTTTCCTTTTCAAAGCTCATCGGCAAAAGCGAAGCCATGCAGAAAATCTACACCACCATCCGAAAAGTGGCACCGTCAACGGCTACCATACTTATTGAGGGAGATTCCGGCACAGGTAAAGAGCTGGTGGCAAGGGCCCTGCACTTCAACAGCCCCAGAAAAGATAAGCCCTTTGTGGCTGTCAATTGCGCAGCCCTTGCAGAAAATCTTCTGGAATCAGAGCTTTTCGGCCATGAAAAGGGGGCCTTTACCGGAGCAGCCACCATGAAAAAAGGCCGCTTTGAACTGGCCCATGGCGGCACTCTGTTTCTCGATGAAATAGGAGAAATCAGCCTGCCTATGCAGGTAAAACTCCTTCGGGTACTTCAGGAAAAATCCATAGAACGGGTAGGCGGCAGCAAAGCCATTTCCGTAGACTTCCGCCTGATGGCCGCAACCAACAAAACCCTGAAAAGTGAAGTCATCAAAGGAACCTTCAGGGAAGACCTGTATTATCGACTAAACGTGGTCCACCTTCAGATACCTCCTCTACGGGAAAGGGATAACGATATTCTTCTGCTGGCCCAGGCCTTTCTGCAAAAATTTGCTGATCAGCGCACAGACAGCCAGTCCATTTCCGGCATCAGCCATGACTGCAGAAAACACCTTCTTGCATACCCATGGCCCGGGAATGTACGCCAGTTGGAAAATGTTATGGAAAGGGCCGTACTACTGTCTGCCGGACCCCATATCCAGCCAGAAGATCTCCCTGCAGAAATCCGTGAATCCAGCAGACAGGCTGGTATAACCCTGATATTTAAGGAAGGAACCCTCAGTGAAACCCTTGCTCAGGTTGAAAAAGAGCTGATAGAACGGGCACTGAAAGCAACTTCCCACGTTCAGGCCCATGCCGCTGCCCGTCTGGGCATCACCAAAAGCGGATTGCACCAGAAAATAAAAAAATACAAGATAGACCTGACCAGACCTCTGGATACAGAATAAGCTCCCAACAAAACATTTACATGGGTGCGGGTGACAAGCAAGAACACCCTTCAGAGATGGCAGCAGACAGAAGCAAGGACTGCAAACCCTGCTTTTCAGGCCTTCATCAGAATTGGGTTTTGCACATGCATACCACTCCTTAAAAAAGTTCAAAAAAATGAACCGGCCAAAAAAACTAGATATATCAGAGACATGAAAGACATCACTCCAAGAAAATAAAAATGACAGTTCATTTTTATGAACACAGCCTCCTCCAACAGCCAGCCCCCACCCCTCCAGCAAAAAGATAAGTAATTGAATAAAAACAAAAAAACCGCGCCACAAAACATGGCACGGCTTTTGCTATATTAACAATCAACAAACAGCCATTCTCCCAGAAAAGCGGACCGACTGACCCCGGTCCGCTTTCTTATTCTCAAAAACAGACAGGCCGCTGACAGACAAGCTTCATTCTGAACGGATTACGATGCAAGACACCCTAATAACAGATATGACCGTCAGCAAATAAAAAAGTGCCGGACAACCACAGGTCATTTAAATCTAGAAAATCAAGCTCTTAAAAAAGCCGTGTCTCTCTGTAGGGGGAATCAGGGTACTGATCCAGCATACTTTCATAGGCGGCCCGGCTTTTATCCATGGCACCCATTTCGGCTTCCAGGCGAGCCACATGGAAAAGGGCGGATTCCTGCAAAAAGAAATCCTTCTCCGAAGAAACCCTTTTAAAATCAGCAAGGGCAGAAACCTTATCCCCCAGCACCAGATGCACATGGGCCCGTTCCCATACAACAAGACGACCCAGAATTCTGTCCTTTCCGAGCACAGAGAATGCCGAATTATAGGCTTCCAGAGCTGCGGCCGCATCTCCGCCATCAAAAAGCATACGGGCCTCATAAATATGGGCAATACGTCCGGCAAGGGTAGCAGACCTGGATTCCCGGATATCTCTGATCTCCTGAATCAGGGCTGGCGAGCTGCCATTTTCTGTCAGCCCTGCTGTCTGCAGTACTATTCCCAGCCTGGCAGAAGCATCCCTTTCCGCACTCACCTTCCAACCCCAGTATCCAAGACCTGCAGATACGGTTACAAGCAGCGCGATCCCTGTCAGCACCAGTAATTTTGTGTGTACATGACAGAAATCCCAGACCCGGGTAAAAAACCGGGCCATGGGATCATCATGAATCATATCAAGGGGAATTCTTGGTACATTGGTATTTTTTTCTTCCATCGACACTTCTCCTCAGGAACCGGAAGGGGGCAGGCTGCCCCCGGGGGATAAAAAACGGGATGCGATCCGTGACCATCCGGCCTCCGGGATCTGCGCCCCCACCACACAACAGACCTCATACCCACAGGCTGAAGCCAGATTACCGCAGCGCTCCATGGGCCAGTCCTCGACGAGTCCATGCAAGAATCCTGCCGCCCAAAGATCTCCGGCTCCTGTTGTATCCCTTACCCCTTGCCCTGCACAGGCATCAATGACCCAGCTTTCATGGCCCATACGAATGCGGCTCCCCTCACTGCCCAGCTTCAGAACCGCAAGGTCAACCTCCGATGCCATTGCCTCCAGCGCTTTTTCAGGATCTGAATATCCTGTGTAGGCCTGTGCCTCATCCTCATTGGCAATGAGAATGTCCACATATTCAGGAATAACCCTGTGCAGAAGATCCGGAGCAGCCTCAACCACGGTAAAACTGGCAAGATCCATGGCAGTAACAGCACCCGCAGCCCTTGCCTTTTCCAGAACGGCAAGCCCCAGATCCGGGTTGAAAAAAAGATACCCTTCCATAAACACAATGGCCGCCCTGGAAAATAAATCTTCAGGCAGATCAGCAGGCCTCAGTTCCGAAGAAGCCCCCAGAAAAGTGAACATGGAACGCTGGGCATCAGGGGTGATAATGGAGAGGACTCGACCCGACGGGGTTAAAGATGTTGACAGAACAGGTTTCACCCCCGAAATCCGAAGGGAAGATTCAAAGGCCTCACCCGTGGCATCATTTCCCCGTTTTCCAACAAAGACTGTATCGCCTCCCAGCCTGGCAAGCCCCTGTATGGTATTACAGGCAGCACCTCCGGGCACAATCTCCTTATCCTGCGGAACCTTTGGCAGGCACCCATCCAGAAACTCCGACTCCACCAGTGTCATCCCGCCCTTGATATCACTTATACTGCGCAGCACCTCATCGGAAGTCTGCACCAGAATATCCGTAAGGGCCGAACCCACGCCCAGCACTTTTTTCCCACGGGCCCTTATGCGACCTCTCAGATCCATGTTCCCTGCCTTTCATTAAAAAAACCATCCCCCATCACCAGACAAGATTCCCATGAATCCAGCCCTCATCCCCATCCGCATGCCGAATCTGAATCCAGTCTCCCTGACGGCCCAGCACCCGGAAAGGCACTCCTTTTTCAACGGTAAACACAATGGAATGACCGGTGCCTGGCCCGGAACGGACATTGGCCCTTGGATTTTTAACAACCACAGAGGGTGTACGGCCAAGCAGCCGTCCGGAAACCCAGCCCTCATAACCTTCAAAATCCCTGAAACGAACCCATCCATCCTTTTTTTCAAGGACTTCCACCGGATAATTGGCTTCCGCCTGCCAGAGAACACTATATTGTGTCCCCGGTCCCGAGCGAACATTCAGAGTCGGTCTTTCCACCGTAAGACGTTCTGCCGCAGCAGCGGCAGAAATCATCAGCATCCAGAAAAGAATTGCTGCAAAAGCTGCCAGCCGCAATCCGTAACTCCGCTGCTTTTTTGCCGTCTGTGTCAAAACATGCCTCCTTCCTTTATAATAAAAAAAATCTCAAGGCGAAGAAACCAGAGTCACACGCATCCTGTTATCCTCCACATCGGAAATACGAACACCAAAACGATCATAATTCTTTCCCATCAGAAGACCGGCAAGCTCTTCGGCCGTTCCCCGATACCGGACACGGACATCCATACCCTGCCCTGTTATTTCCCGCCTTTCAATGGAAACAAGCCCCTCAATCTCACCCAGAATCCTTCGGAAATGGGTAAAACGGGCCAGGTAATTCTCCCCGGCAATATCCATGCGGATTTCCCGCACCTCTGCATCTTTTTCAGCCTTACGCAACCATGCTGCCTGCAAATCCGGCACAATACGGGATGCAGCCTTTCTTCCAGCCTCAGACAGAGCCTCCCTCTCTCCGGCCGCAGCCGTCTCACTGACCACCACAAAAGAGTCCTCAACCTCAGCCAGCACATCACCGGTATCCGTATCCAGAGCAATAAGAAGCACATCCGCACGGAAAGACTGCTTCCGGTCTCCCATAACATTGCCCCCTGGTGTCACCCGGACCCGTCCGGCCATCACCACAGCTGCCTCAAAAAGAATGCCAATCCGCCTTGCCTCACGCATATCCAAAACAGGCCCTGACACCCCGCCACCAGAAAGATTCCGGCCATCGGGAACCACCAGATCAAATCCTGCTCCCCCCATCACCGATGCCATGGCTTCCGTACTGCGTCCGCCAAAAAACACCATTTCAGCACCCGGCACCCACCATTTCAATGGAGATGCGTCCTCCAGCCCCTGCTCCGACACCATAAACAGGATTGCAGGAAGCCGTGAAAAATCCATGCCAAGCTCTTTCATGCGTCGTTTTATAGACTCAGCATCCGGCGAAACCCTGGCCACCATTCGGTAGCTTCCCTTTTCCTCGATGGTGGCAAGAATCCTGAAATCCCTGACATAATTTTTGGGATTCTCCTCCAGCAAAGGCGCAAGAGTTCTTAGGGCCGATGATATGCGGGCTTCCGGAAGACTTTCCAGAACAAAGCGTTCCACAGCCCGGGCCAGCACAGCCCTTTCAGCACGGTTTCTTGCCTCCCGGGCATCCACACCCTGAGCAGGCACAGCATCCATAACAAGAAAGCCTTCCCTCTCTTTTGCCCATGAAGTCTGAAAACAGAGAAAAAGCAAAATACCACACAGCATAATTCTGATCATAGTCATTTCCTGTCAGTATCAGATAAAATCCTACTGTTTCCGCACAAGGGCATATTCCGCCAGCATTCCCAGAAGATCCTTTTCCGCCCCGGCAGGCAATACTTCTATGGCTTTTTTTGCAGAAGCCACATGATCCATGGCCCTCTGCCGGGTCATCTCCATGCCTCCGGCTTTTTCCACGGCTCTTTTTACAAAGTCAAAATCCTGCGCCAAAAATTCTGTGCCTGCAATATTTCTTATAAAAGCCGCCGTCTCTGTATCGGCAGAGCGCAGGGCACATATCAGGGGCAAAGTGGCCTTACCTTCACGAAGATCCGCCCCCGGAAGCTTGCCTAAGCCCTTTTCATCCTCCGTATAATCCAAAAGATCATCGGCCATCTGAAAGGCCATGCCCAGCTCCCATCCATAAAGGGCCGCAGCATCCGCATCTTCTCTGTTCACGCCCGCCAGAAGCGCACCGGTTTTACAGGCTCCTTCGATGAGTACTGCGGTTTTTCTCTCTATCACCCGGTCATAGGCCGCTTCCGTAAGATCCAGATTTCCCTTGTTGCGAAGCTGCTCAATTTCCCCCTGAGCCATCTGCTCCGTGATCCTGGCAATCACCGATATGATTTCAGGATTTGCCGTAGCCGCCGCAAGGTTCAGGGAGCGAGCCAGAAGAAAATCCCCCGTCAGCACGGCTTCCGCAGGCCCGAAAAGGGTATGGGCGGCAGACTTCCCCCTCCTCAGCACAGCCCCGTCCACCACATCATCATGGATGAGGGTAGCTGCGTGGAGAAACTCAAAAATCCCTGCCACGTCCAGTACAAGATCATGCTTTCCTCCAAAGGCCCTGTGCATTAGCAAACAGAGCAGAGGACGCAGGCGCTTGCCCCCGGAAAAAAGAATATGCCCCGCAATCTCCCGGACCAGATCCAGCTCCGGCGCAAGATTGGCCTCCAGCCTTTTTTCTATGGCTGAAAGATCTCCGGCCACGGCTCCGACTATTTTTTCCTTCAGACTTCCCATCCGTCCACCACATTTCCCGCAAGATCATAATCAAAGGCATCGGTGATCTCAAGGAGCACCACATCCCCCACCTGAAACCCGCTGCCGTCCACATAGGTGATACCATCCACCTCCGGTGCCTGAAAAGGCGTCCTTCCCTCAGCCAGCTCCCCTTCGGAAAGTTTTTCTATCAGTACAGGGTATCTTTCCCCAAGTCTCTGCCTGTTTTTTTCCCATGAAATACCAGCCTGTACCTCCATCACGGCATCCCTGCGAGCGGCGGCAATCTCCGGCGGGACATGTTTTTTCAAATGATGGGATGGCAGATCTTCCATATCCGAATAGGTGAAAACCCCCAGATGATCAAAACGCATGGTTCTTACAAATTCAAGCAGCTCCAGAAAATCTTCTTCGCTTTCACCGGGAAAACCCGTAATCAGCGTGGTGCGCAGAACCACATCCTTGACCTTTTCCCGTATACGGGAAAAAAGGGAATAAAGATCCGAGCGGGTATAATGCCTTCCCATGCGCCTCAGCACCGTATCCGAAGCATGCTGCACAGGCAAATCCAGATAGGAGCAAAAATTCTTTTTTTCCGCCATGAGATCCAGAAGGTCATCACTTAAACTCTCAGGATGCCCGTAGAGAAGCCGTACCCAGACACCATCACCCACCGTATCGCAGACAGCCCGTACAAGGTCGCAGATAGTCTGATCCCTTGCAAGATCCTTTCCCCAGTCCGTGGTTTCCTGGGCCACCAGCACCAGCTCCCGAACCCCGCTTTCCGTAAGATTGCGGGCTTCCGCCACAATGTCCTCCAAGGAACGGCTGCGCTGCACTCCCCTTAGCATGGGAATAATACAGTAAGTGCAGTGCCGGGAACAGCCTTCCGCCACCTTAAGATAGGCCGTATGAACCTGAGTTCTGTGCCTTTCCATTTCTGAGGTCTGCAGGGGAGCTGTCACGGGATCCGGGCAGAAAAGGCTTCCCTTTTCACGGATAAAGGCTTCTCCTTTTTCTAAAAAGGAGAGAATGGAAAAATAGGCGGCGGTGCCTGCAAAAAAATCCACCTCAGGAAGGGATTCCAGAATATCTTCCTGAAAACGCTCGGGCAGACAGCCCCCCACAATGAGATAACGGCAGGAGCCTTCCCTGCGGTATGCGGCCAGCTCCAGAATGGTATCAATGGAATTATCAATGGCATCCTGTATGAACCCACAGGTATTAATGATAATAATTTCAGCACTTTCAGGATTGTCTACACCGGGGAAACCGGCCAAGGACAGATGCCCCGCAAGAACTTCACTGTCCACCTGATTTCGGGCACAGCCCAGAGTTTCAATATAGCATTTCATAAAAAGCTCAGCCGCCCCCTGCAAATTTCAATGCCCACGCCGTGACACCGGCGCGGGCCCCCAGTAAAAAACATGAACAATCCATGTTTTAAAAAAAATCTGATTACCACAAGCTTTCAACCATAAAAAGTCTGCCTTGGTTTTGGCCCCCCACGGGGGGGGTGCCCCTACAGAAAACCCATTTCCGATTCAAGATCGGTAAATTGCCCGCAGGCACCCGTAAAGGATGCCCCAAGGCCCTTTTACTGAATAATTACCAAAAAAAAATTATTTCCCGGTAAACTTCGGCGCCCTGCGCTCGGCAAAGGCCGTAAAAGCCTCAATGAGATCATCGGAGGGCACAATATTGGCGCTCACCGAAGCTACATAGTCAAGGCCCTCTCCAACGGTGCGGCCTGCACCAAAATTGAGAACGTCCTTGGATGCCTGCACGGCCAGCGGAGAATTAGCCGCAATTTCAAGGGCCATGGCTTCTGCGGCAGCCATCAGGCTCTCCTGATCCGCATACACCTCATTGACCAGCAGAATTTCTCTGGCACGGCGGGCATCAATGGTTTTTGCCGTAAAGGCCAGCTCACGGGCAATACCTTCGCCCACAATGCGGGGAACCCGCTGCAATGACCCCACATCCGCCACAAATCCCACGGCAGCCTCCTTGAGGCAGAAAACAGCATCTGCGGAACAGAGACGGATGTCACAGGCACTGATCATGTCAAGCCCGGCACCGATGCAGTGACCATGCACCGCAGCAATCACAGGCTTACGGCATTTTTCTATGCAGCTCATGGTCTCCTGCAGCATCTTGATCTTAGGAATAAAGCGCCACTTCACTCCGCCCTTCTGCTCTTCCATCAGCTCGGGCATGGCCCCCATCATTCCCATGAGATCAATACCAGCACAGAAGGAAGGCCCCTTGGCTGCCACAACAATGACACGGATATCAGGATCTGCATCCAGATCCGCATAAATTGCCGGAGCATCCTGCCATGCAGGCATATGCATGGCATTTTTCTTTTCCGGTCTGTTCAGATAAACCCATGCCACTTCACCTTTTTTTTCCACAAGATAATAGCTGCTCTCCGTCATGCTTCATCCTCTTTTCTTTATTTTTAATGTAAAGGTTTAAGATCTGGTAATTATTCAGCACCGTTTTCCAAGTACCATACCTGCAAGACAGATGCACAGGCCCCGGCTATTTGCCCGTGACGCAATCTTATTCGGGAGCTTCTTGCCCTGTGTGGAAGCGGCAAAAACTCCCCGCCACAGGCAGGATAAGCTTTTTGATTACCATGGCAGGCTTAAGCACGCTGCTTTTGTGGCGGCTCAGACAGTTTGCCGCTTCTTTCGCACAGGCCTGCAAAACTCTGATCCGAAACGATTGCAATGTCACTTGCAAATAGCCACGGAGCCTTGCAACAGTACGATGCTGCTGTAATTACAGCATTGGCAGTTCAGAATAAACTGTGCTGAACAGTTACAAGATCTGAAAGATTCCCACTTCCCACTTCCCACTTCCCACTTCCCACTTCTTTAATATCCGATTCACCATGCGTCAACGCAGATTTTCCATAAAACCCGGACTCATCCAGCTTTCCGCAAAGCCATCTTCCTTTTCCTTTATAATAAAGGCTTCCACACCATCAAGCCCCAGAATCATTTTCTTTGCCCTTTCCATACCCATAACCGGTATGGCCGTAGCAAAAGCATCGGCCATCATGCAGTTTTCATGGCGCACCGAAGCACTGATTATTTTTGTATCCACAGGCTTTCCCGAAACCGGGTCCAGAATATGGGAAAAACGTCTGCCGCCGGATTCAAAGAAATTACGATAATCTCCGCTGGTGGCAAGGCAACCCTTACAGATTTCAAGGCGCATGACAAGTTCCGAAGGCAGGGCTCCGGGCACAGGCCGGGTGATGCCCAGAACCCATGGACTGCCATCGGGCCTGCATCCCGACACCCGGATCTCTCCGCCAATCTCCACCAGATATTGTTTAACTCCGGCCTTTTCCAGCACTTCGGCCAGCAGATCAACACCATAACCCTTGGCAATGGCGCCGAGGTCCAGACTCACGCCGTCTTTTTCTTTTCCTATACTGCCATCCCCATAAAAAAGAATCCTGTCAAATCCCACCAGCGCCTTTGCCCCGGAAAGGACCTCTTCATCGGGAACACTCCCATCATAGCCTGCAGGCCCAAAACCCCATATATTTACGAGGGGTAAAACCGTTGGATCCAAAGCGCCTTCCGTCAGGGTATATGCCCTGTAGGCAGATTCCAGAACCCTCTGCAGATAATAATCCGGCTGCATTGTTTCTCCGGCTTTCATGGCATTGAATCTGGAAACAGTGCTGTCCGGCTGGTAAACGGAAAGGGACCGGTTCACTTCCCCAAGACGCTCATTCAGAAGGCTCTCGATGGCTTCCCTTCCCACAGATGAGGGCAACAGACCCTTAACCTGCCAGGTGGTTCCCATGGTATTACCGGAAAAAGTTTCCATGCGAACCCGGTCACAACCACATAAAATCACAGGAATTAAAAGAAAAAAAACCACATGAAAAACTGTTTTCATCACGTCTCCCGCTTGATCAGATCCAACACAGCCTGACGCAGCTGTGCATATTTCACAGGCCTTGGAAGGCAGAAAGCAAAATCCCCTCCAACAGTGCCGCTGCCCGGACAGAACATCCGGGAAGATAAAAGTCCCCAGGGCGGGATCCCATTCTTTGCAGGGAAATCCTCCAGAGACAGAAGCCCGAAATCCTCCGCATCCTCATCCACCAGAATCAGAGAAAAGTCTTTCATTTCACCAGCCGGAAGAACCTGAATCTCTTTAAGGGAAACAAAACGCCTGACAGTTCCTCCCCACTCCTGAAAATAGCCTTCCAGCTGAGAGCTGAGCAGGGGATGGGACATCACAAGCACAACCCTCCTGCCAGCCAGAAAACGGGAAACCCTCTCTTCGTCCTTAGTCCCCTTAGCCAGCACAGCCGTGAACCAGAACATACTGCCTCCGGTTTCTCTGGCGACAAAACCCATCTCTCCACCCATGAGATTCACAAGCTGCTTTGAAATCACAAGCCCCAGCCCTGTACCACCATAGCGTCGGCTCATGGAAGAATCCCCCTGAAAAAAGGGCTGAAACAAGGCGTCCCCTGCATCCTCGGGAATACCTATCCCCGTATCCGAAACCTCAAAGCGAAGCATAAGGTTCTTTTCAGATTCACTTTCCATAGCAATTTTGAGACAGACTTCGCCTTTTTCCGTAAACTTGACCGCATTGCCCAAGAGATTGACCAAAACCTGTTTCAGCCGCAGGGCATCTCCTTCAAGGGCATCCGGAATCTCCCGGCTGATCCACCCGGTGAGGCCAATTTTCCGGGTAGCCGCAGAAATGGCCAGCACATCAAGGCTTTCTTCCATCAGATCTCTCAGGGAAAAAGACTCCTGACTGAGATTCTCGCATCCGGCCTCCATTTTGGAATAATCCAGAACCCTTGTGATGATTTCCAGCAAACCCTCCCCCGAAGAACGTATCATTTCAGCATAGTTTCTCTGCACAGGGTCCATCTTTGTTTCCAGAAGCAGCTCAGCCATGCCAATGACCCCGTTCATGGGAGTACGGATCTCATGGCTCATATTTGCAAGAAACTGCCCTTTGGCCTCACTGGCCGAATGGGCCTGGGAAGCAAGAATGCGGGTTTTTTCCATGAGATGTTCCAGCTGGATAAAATTATCCGCAAGGTGCCTGCCTATCCTTACAAAAATATCCTGAAGAGCTTCCATCTCACGGGTGGTCACCTTCACATCCTCAGGCCTCATTTCTTCAAGACGCTGACGCAGCATCAGTGGAGAGTCCGCCCCTTCCAGGCGGGCCAGCTCCCGGGTAATCTCGGAGAGGGGGCGAAGATGGCGGTTCAGGGCCATGGCTATCGTACCCACAAGGGTCAGCAAAAGAAAAAGCCCCCCCAAACCGGTCATGAGGTAGAGACCAGTGAGCTGCTGACGCAGCTTTTCCGTGGAAAAACCCATGCGCAGATAGCCCATGAGCTCTCCAGTATAATGTATGGGGCGGATAACATCCAGAACGGGTTCTCCGGCCCTTCCCCGTTCCCCGCCCATGTACACGACAGACTGATTCAGGCGGGCGTGGCTGATCTGAAAAGATTCTTTTCCACCATATGGAAAAAGGTGCAGATCCCTTTCATCCGCAAGCTTAAAACTTTGAGGTTCCAGAGGCAGTGCGGAATCTTCCGCCATATCCATCAGGGCATCATTCTGGGCAAGGAGAATTATCCCTTGGGGATCTGTAACAAAAAAATAGATGAGGTCCGGATCATTGAAAAAATCATGGCTGAGATTCACCGCCAGATTGGCCCAGTTGGCATGGTATAAAAGCTGACCGCTGCGGCGGGAAATTTCATTTACAACAAAATGAATTCGCCCATAGCTGGTTTCCCGCAAGGCTTTCCCAGCCTTCTGGGAAATAAAAATACCCAGAAAAAAAATCTGAATAGAAATCAGCAGGGTCACAATTAAAATAATTCTGCTCCGTAAACTGGGCTTATGCCTCATCCGTTCTTCCCCCTTTATTCCAGAACAATCTCATGGATGAAAAAAAGTGAATCCGGATTGGGCAGCTTTTCTGCCAGCTGGGGATATTGCTGTGGTGGTACCCAGAGAAACCATGGACCTCCGCAGGGAACAGACAGGGGAACACCATCTTTATGGGAAAAAAGAAAAATTTCTTTTCCTTCGATATCCCTGCGCTCAAGGTGCAGATCCCGTCCTGCCAGAGATTTTAAAATCATGGTATCAAAGGAAAGGCCTTTTCTTTTTAAAAGATCCTCCACAATAAAACCCCGGACCTCCTGTTTTCCGACACTGCCGAGGGGCGTATGGCGATAGCCCTTGGGAACCGGAACCAGCATATCAAGTAAAACTGCGCCCGGTTCCAAATACTCCTCTCCGGATACAAGATGCACCACATCCCCCTTAACAAGACGCAGGGGAACGCCCTGACCTTTTCCGGGAATAAGAGCCGTCACATACCATGCATTGGCAGATGGATGCAGACTGTCTTTTTTTTCAAAAATAAGCTTCAGGGGACCACCACGGGTCCGGGGAATCCCCCTTCCATTCTCGGACCAGGCCAGCATGGCCCCTTTTTCACGGATAAAATCCATGGGGAAAAAAGCCATATACTGATCTGCACTGAGCAGAGTCAGGTTTTCCACGTCTTTGCTCACCAGATCGCCAATAAAAGCTCCATGAAATGAATGAAGCGTATTTCCGGGGAAATTGGGATCCAGACTTTTAATCTCCGAAGTTCTGGCGGAAAGAGCCTTGCTGACAAAGGAGATCTTTTCCTTGTGAAACTCCAGCACGGTAATTTCCGGACCTTTTTCAGCAGAAAAGGCATTGACCGTGAGAAGAAAAAACAGAATGAATAATCCTGCAAAAAAGAAACGCACCCTGTCACCTCCTGAGTGGATGAGTAAAAGCAAGTACTCCTGTAATTGTTCAGCACAGTTTTCCAAGTACCACAGCTACTAAAAAGTTCAAAACCAACTCGACATGATGTATATTGCTGCTTATGAAAAAACAAGACGCTAGAAAACTCGATCATAAGACCCGTGAGGCTATCCGTATACGCGCTGTCCAGCAGATCGAATCGGGTGAAAGCCCAGAGGTTATCGCCAGGGCTCTGGGTTACCATCGATCCGCAATTTACCAGTGGATAGCCAAATACCGCAAAGGCGGCCTTGACGCTTTAAAGACGAAACCGATTCCAGGTCGGCCCGTTAAGTTCCATACCAAAGATTTTGATGAGCTTTTCTGGAAGATTGCGGATAAAAATCCTATGGACTACGGATTTCCATTTGCTCTGTGGACCCGTGAAATGATTCGGGAGTTTATCAAAAAGGAGTTCGATGTTTCCATAAGTAATGCCACTGTCGGTCGTCTTTTGAAAAAAATTGGTTTTTCGCCACAGAAGCCTTTAAAAAAAGCCTGGCAGAGGGACGAAGACCGGGTAAAGGAATGGGTTGAAAATGAGTTCCCGGAAATAAAGAAACAGGCTGAAAAAGAGAATGCAAAAATCTTTTTTGCCGATGAATCAACCGTAAGATCAGACTACCACAGCGGGACGACCTGGGCTCCCACAGGAGTCACCCCAGTCGTTGAAAAAACGGGGGCTCGCTTTGGTATCAACATGGTTTCGGCCATCTCTCCCTCGGGGGAACTCCGATTCATGACCATTGACGGAAAAATGAATTCCGATAAGTTTATCTCATTTCTGAAACGTCTGATTTACAAGGCTGATTCTCCCATCTTCCTCATTGTGGACGGGCATCCTGTCCATAAATCAGGCAAGGTCAATAAGTTTGTTGAAGAAACGGCAGGAAAGCTCCGCTTGTTCTTCCTGCCTCCATACTCCCCTCATTTGAATCCGGATGAAATGGTATGGGGATACCTGAAACATCACAAGATTGGAAAAATGGTTGTTTCAGGCCCGGAAGACCTCAGAAAAAAGGTCTTCTCCATCTTGAGATCATTGCAAAAGAAAACCGTAAGAGTTGCCAGTTTTTTTAGAGCACAAGACACCCAGTATATTTTAGCTTAATGTCGAGTGTGTTATGATCTTATTAGTACCAAACAGATGCACGGCACCCAGGCTGTTTGCCCGTGACGCAATCTTATTCTTAGAGCTTCTTGCCCTGTGCGGAAGCGGCAAAAACTCCCCGCCACAGGCAGGATAGGCTTTTTGATTACCATAGCAAGCCTTGGTACGCTGCCTTTGTGGCGGCTCAGACAGTTTGCCGCTTCTTTCGCACAGGCCTGCAAAGCTCTGATCCGAAACGATTGCAACGTCACTTGCAAACAGCCAGAGCGCCTTGCAATAACACCGAAGCTGCTGCAATTTCAGCATTGGAGTGTCGGAACAAACTGTGCTGAACAGCAACCCACGCCATGTTACGGCCTTTTGTCATAAGGTAACTTGTGAAGTTACTCAGAAGTCAGGTACTTCTGAAAGGAACACAGAAAAAATACCGTTCCCAAAAAATCAATCCAAGGTATAGTATCAGACCTTTTCTGATAGTTTAATATAAAATTCCTTACTCTAACCTCCCGAACCCGAAAGCGTCAAGCAACATGCATCTTCCCCCTTCTTCCTCTTACACCCCGCCATACGAGACACTGGCACAGAAACTTACCACACCCATAGATATCAGAGGAAGAACCGTATCCTCCCGTATATTTCTGGCACCCATGGCCGGTATTAATCATCTGGCATTCCGGGAGAGCATAAGAAGTTTCGGCGGCTGTGGCCTTCTTTTCACTGAAATGTGCAGCGCAAAGGCCCTGCCCCACGAAAACCCTGCCATCTCCGAAGTTTTCCGCTGGCATCCGGAAGAACTGAACAGCCTGGTCTGCCAGATTTTCGGTGCAGAACCCATTACCATGGCAAGGGCTGCCCAAAGGATAGAAAAGGAAGGTTTTTTTGGTGTGGATCTGAATTTCGGCTGTTCTGTTTCAGCCATCTGCAAGCATGGAGCCGGTGCGGCACTCCTCAGAAATCCGGATCAGGCCCTTGCCATCGTAAAAGAAGTCCGGGCCGCCGTTTCCATCCCCCTGTCTGTAAAATTCCGCACAGGCTGGGAGGACAAACCGGAGAAAGCCCTTGAACTGGCCCGTCGGCTGGAAGATGCAGGCTGCGACCTTCTCACCTTCCACCCCAGAGTAGCACCGGACCGCAGATCCAGAAGGCCAAGGTGGGAATACATCAAAGCCGTTAAAGAAGCCGTATCCATACCGGTTTTCGGCAATGGCAATGTCTTTACCCCGGAAGACGGGTTGAAAATGCTGGAAGAAACAGGCTGTGATGGTCTCAGCATCGGCCGCATGGCCGCCGCAAGGCCCTGGCTCTTTGCCCTGTGGACGGGAAAACTTGCAGGACCACCGGATACGGCAGAAGTCCTCCTTTCCATACACGAAAGCTGCTGCCGTCATTTCGGTGAAATCCGGGGCTTAAGGCTTTTTAAAAAAATCCTTCCCTATGCCATGGCCGTCTATCCCTTCGGACACCGCATGCACGCCCGTATCCGCAGCGCGGAAAACGGACAGATCCTGAAAGAACTAATCCTTGAGGTCTTTGCCGACAACCCCCAGCCCTCCCATGAACCCAACGGGAGCCTGATGGTATAAAAAAAGAATCCTTGCAAAAAAGACCTTCTTTATAATAGGTAGCCCATAAGAATATCATCAGGAAACCCAACGCTTTCATAAAGGGCGGAGTCTGACATGCCCACAGCCCATATCAACCATCTTTTTCAGACGGATCTGGATTTTCAGAAATTTCTGAACCACATTCCCATGGGTGTCTTTGTCACGGACAGGGAAAAACGCATTATCTGTGTCAACCACGGATTTGAGGCCCTTACGGGATTTTCTTCGGATCAGGCCTTGGGCCTTCCCTGCCGGGACATCCTCCGCAGCCGCCAGTGCATGCTGCACTGCCCCGTAAAAAAGGCCATGGAAACGGGGGAATCCCAGAGCATTGAAACGGACATCATCTCAAGGGACCGCCAGCGCATTCCCGTCCGCATAACCGCAGCCCCCCTCTGCGACTCCCATGGAAAAACCAGAGGATTCCTTGAAACCCTGGAAGACTTAAGGCCCCTTAAGCAGCTGGGAGAAAAGCAGAACAAGGCCTTCAGCTTTTCCAGCCTCATCGGCCGCAGTCCCCAGATGGAAAAAATATTTCAGATTCTTCCGGTTCTGGCCCAGAGCGATGCCTCTGTTCTCATTACCGGAGAAACGGGCACGGGCAAGGATCTGGTGGCCGAAGCCCTGCATCAAAGCTCAGAAAGAGCAAGGGGGCCTTTTGTCAAGGTGAACTGCGGTGCCCTGCCGGAAACCCTTCTGGAGTCGGAGCTTTTCGGGCATATGAAAGGTGCCTTTACCGGTGCCCAGGAAAACAAACCCGGACGCTTCCGCCTTGCACATGGCGGCACCCTCTTTCTTACGGAAATCGGGGATCTGCCCCTAAGCCTTCAGGTAAAACTCTTAACCTTTCTAGATGACCGCATCATCTTTCCTTTGGGCAGCACCAGAGGCTTTCCAGCCAATGTCCGCATTGTTGCCGCCACCCACAGAAATCTTGAAAACATGGTCCGGGAAAAAACTTTTCGTCAGGATCTTCTTTTCCGGCTCAATGTGGCAAGGGTTCACCTGCCGCCCCTGCGGGAGAGGGAGGATGACGTCCGTCTGCTGCTGGATCATTTTTTAACCACCTTCAACCGTCAGCTAAAAAAAAGCATCAGGGGCTATGCACCGGAAGCCCTGGGAATTCTTCTGGCATACTCCTTTGAGGGCAATGTGCGGGAGCTGAGAAATATTGTGGAATATGCAATGAATGTCTGCGCCGGCAGCACCATAAATACCTGCCACCTGCCCGCCTATCTGACCTGCACCGTATCCGGCCAGGAAACCACACAGGATAAAAAGCCTTCCGTGATGCTGCATCAGGGAAACCCGGAAGCCTCATGGAATACCGTGGAAAGGCAAATGATCCTCAATGCCCTGATCCAGGCTGGGGGCAGAAAGAGCAAGGCAGCCACCCTCCTTGGATGGGGCCGCAGCACCCTTTGGCGAAAAATCAAGCAGTACGGCATTGACGCATGAGGGATATGGCATGGAAAAAATACTGATCCCCATTTACGGTCAAGACATAGCCCCCCGTTTTGATCTGGCTACAGAAGTTGTGATTCTTATCCGGGAAGTGGGCAATCCCACACCGGAAGAACGCATGATGGTACTGCCCCAGGCTTCTGCGGAACAGCTCTGCCATCTCATCCTCAGCGATGGCATCGCTACCCTGATATGTGGCGGCATTGAAGAAGAATATTTTCAGTACCTCTCATGGAAAAAGGTAAAGATTCTGGATTCCGTGATGGGGCCCTGGCAGAAGGCTGCGGAACTCTTCATGGAAAACCGGCTCAAAGCAGGTGAAAACCTTCATAAACGACGTATGGAGGGGAAAGATGTTTCTTAGAAAACTCTGGCATAAAGCCGTCAATTCCATGCTGACCTTTCCCGAAGACAGCATCTCCCCCCACCGTTATGTCATTTTAAAACGCAATATCATCCTCATCATGTGCCTTGTCTGCATCATTCCCCTGGCCCTGATGGCGGGCATAAACTACAGCCTCTACAGAGCCAACCTTGAAAGCGAAATCCTGAGGCCCATACACGTAATGGCCGAAGACACCCGCCACTCCTTTGAGCTTTTCATAGAAGAACGCCTCTCCACAGTCCGCTTCATTGCCCACGCATACACCCACGAAGAACTGCAGAATGAACAGACCCTGCAGCGGGTACTGCGGACCATGCGCTCGGAGTTTGTGGGCTTTGTGGATCTGGGACTCATTAATGAGCAGGGAGCCCTTGTGAGCTATGCAGGTCCCTACAATCTTCTTGGAAAAGATTATTCCCAGCAGCCTTCCTTTCAGGAAGTTTCCGTCCGGGGCGTCTATATTTCCGATGTTTTCATGGGATACAGAAAATTTCCCCATGTGGTCATTGTGGTACAGCGCATGGCAGAAGACGGCAGCATATGGTTTATCCGGGCCACTCTGGATACGGGCCGTTACGAAGCCCTCATTGCCAGCATGGCCCTGCGGCCGGAATTTGATGCCTTTCTGGTCAATCCCGAGGGCATTCTCCAGACCAATGCCCGTTTCTACGGAAAAATACTGGAAAAATCCCCCTTTGATATTCCGCCGGGCATCCACGGCACCTACACCATTAAAACCAGAGATCCTGCGGGCAAGGAAGTACTTGTGGCCTTTGCCCCGGTACGCACCAATTACACGCTGGTACTGGTCAAACCACTCTCTGTGCTGCTGCGCAGTTTTTATGCACTGAAGGTGGAAATGCTCATCATTTTCGGCGTTGGCGTTGTGGCCATTATCCTTGCCGTGGTGGGCGTTGCCGACGTACTGGTGCAGCGAATCCGCAACTCCGATGAAAGAAGGGCCACAGCCATACAGGAGCTGCAGCATACCCAGAAGCTTTCCTCCATTGGCCGTCTGGCCGCAGGTGTGGCCCATGAAATCAATAACCCCCTGGCCATCATCAATGAAAAAGCAGGGCTGATGCAGGATCTTGTGGGCCTCTCAGAACCCTTTGAACATCAAAATCGTTTCATGGCCCTTACGGATAATATCCTGCAGTCCGTGGAACGATGCCGGACCATCACCCACAGACTACTTGGTTTTGCAAGGCGCATTGACGTGCAGTTTGAAAAGCTGGAGCTCAACGGCATTCTAAGGGATACACTGGGCTTCCTTGAAAGGGAAGCCAGCTACCGCCAGATTGACATGCAACTGCTTCTGTCTCCGGAACTGCCGCCCATTGTTTCGGACAAGGGCCAGCTGCAGCAGGTTTTTCTCAATATTCTCACCAACGCCTTTGCCGCCGTGGAAAACGGCGGCTGCATAAAAATACGTACCCGGTTTGAAATTCGCAAAAAAAAGGTTTTGGTCTCCATAGAAGACAATGGCTGTGGCATGACTGAGGAAACCCGGAAACATATTTTCGACCCCTTCTTTTCCACCAAAAAGGGCAGCGGTACAGGTCTCGGGCTTTCCATCACCTACGGTATAATTAAAAAACTGGGCGGTACCATACAGGTCAGCAGTAAAGAGGGAGAAGGCAGCATCTTCACCATTTCCCTGCCCCTGAAGGGAGACAGCAGAAGTAGTGAAGCAGAAAATCCTGCGGATGAAAGGGAAAAGGAATGAAATACCATTTAAGCATCCTCCTTGTGGATGATGAAGAGGAATTTGTGGTTACTCTGGCAGAAAGGCTGGAAATCCGTGGATTTTCACCCACCATTGCCGAAGACGGGGAAACGGCCCTTTCCATATTCACACCAGACACCTTTGATATTGTGCTCCTGGATCTCATGATGCCCGGTATAGGCGGTCTGGAAGTGCTGGCAAGGCTCAAGGAAATTCAGCCTTCCGTTCCGGTTATCCTGCTAACGGGCCACGGTTCTACCAGAGAAGGCATGGAGGGAATGCGGCTGGGCGCCTTTGATTACCTTATGAAACCTTTAAACATTGAAGAGCTGATCCGGAAAATACAGGAAGCCATACCGGATGCAAAGCAGCCTTAGAGGGGATAATTTACAAGAGGGGATAATTTACAATGAGTAATTTTGAGGAAATCCGTTTTGCAGGAAAAATCACAGCATCCGTCACCCACGAGCTTCGCAACGTTCTGGCCGTGATCCGGGAAACCAGCGGACTGATGCAGGATATTATGGCTCTGCAGGGTCAGGAAAAAGAAACCGACAAAGAAGAACGCATCCAGAACGGTTTTAAAGCCATTTCAGATCAGGTCCAGAGGGGAAGCCAGCTCATTGACCACCTCAACAGCTTTGCCCACAGTTCAGACCACCCGGAAGAAAGTATAGATATTCAGGAGGCGGCCGTTGATTTTTTTAAGCTGACGGAGCGCCTTTGCAGACTCCGGCGTATCACCCTTGCACCCGAAACCAAAGAAAAAATCATTCATATCAGGGCATCAAAATTTTATTTTTATGCAGCCCTCTTTCAGGCACTGGAGCTTTGTTTAAATCTTCCCGAAGACAGCCTCATTTCTGTATCCTTCACAGAAGGACCGGAGGTATGCTTCCATGGATCGGGCCTTTTTTCTGAACTGAATCCAAGAAAGCTGTCCGGTAACTTTCACCTGACAGGAGATGCGAGCAGTATCCGCATAAAACACAATTCTGATTCATAATGTTTCAAAAGGCCCAACAGACAGCGTGTCTTTTTGTTTCACATGGGTTCAAGGACAGACCTTTTCCCCTAGCCATCCCTGCCGCCAAAAAAAACACCCCCGCCAGCAAAAACAAAATACAACTTAAAATCAAGACCTTTAAAAACCAAAGCATCACAGAGACTGAAATTTTCTGACCTTTGGCCCCGCCTTTGCAACAGGATAATGATCCGAAAACAGGACAGCAGCATCTTTTGAACGCATCAGGAGCATCCATGACCATCCTTTCCCTTTTCAGTGTTCGATATGCAGGAAGCGAATCTCTGGTGGATGATCTCTGCCAGAAAACCCGCTCCCGAATCTTTCGGGATACGGACATTATCGAACGCTGCTCCCTCAGACACCACATAAAACCTGCGATTCTTAAAAAAGCCCTCTACTCAGGAACCAGCGTATTCAATAATTTCACCCACGAAAAAGAATATGCCACCGCCTGCCTAAGGGCCACACTCGCTGACCTCCTGGAAACCGAGGGCCAGATTTTTACAGGTCACACGGCCCTGCTTCTCCCCTTCTCCCTGAGCCACGTTCTGAGAATCCATATCACAGCAGGCCGCAGATGGCGGATCATGCAGGCGAAAGCCATGGGTACCACGGAAAAAGAAGCCGAAGAAGACATCCGCCGTCACGACACCATCACCGCCCTATGGACCCGCCACCTCTGGAAAAAACCGTCCATGGATAAAGACCACTTCCATATGATTCTGACCATGGACAAGGCAGAAAATCCCCTGGAAGAAATCCTTGAAACCATGACGCAGCCCCGGCACCAGATTACAAAAGAAGGCCGCTGGATTATGGAGGATTTCCGTCTTCGGACAAGGGTTGAACTGGAGCTCAATCTGGCAGGACACGATGTGGAGGTGGATGTATTTCAGGGCAGAGTACGCCTCACCATAGAAAAAAAATTCCCCCATCCTTCAAAACTGGCAAACGAACTGCACAGCATAGTATCCGCATCCCCCGGTGTACAGGAAGTGGAAATCTGCATCGGTCCCGTATCCACCGATGCCAGAAACTACCACAGATATGATGCTGCCGTGGCTTGCAAGGTTCTTCTGGTGGATGATGAGAAGGAGTTTGTCCAGACCCTCTCGGAGCGCCTCCGCATGAGGGAGTATCCAAGTCATGCCGTTTTTTCCGGAAAAGAAGCCCTTGACCTGCTGGAAACAGATGCACCGGATGTCATGGTTCTTGATCTCATGATGCCCGGTATTAACGGTTTTGAAGTACTCCGCAGGACAAGGCAGAAATACCCGGACATAGAAATCATCATTCTTTCAGGCCATGGCTCGGAGACTGACCGGCAGCGCTGCATGGACATGGGGGCCTTTGCCTGCCTGCAGAAGCCTGCGGATATCAATGAGCTGAAGGCAACCATAAACAAAGCCCATGCCCGTATCCTGAAAAGGCGGGAAACACCATAATATATAAGGAACCATTCAAGGATTCTTATGGACATTGACCATAAAAAATATAGGCAACACATAAATTACAGGGATATCTTCCCACAGACAGCCTTGTGGAACAAAGCAGCCCCTAAGGGTCCCCGAAACCTTTATGGTGGAATATTTCCTACAGGCGCCAAGGAGAAAAAATGAAAATCAGAGTCATGCTCGTGGATGACGAGGCTCCCTTTGTGGATACCCTCGCCCAGAGGCTTACCATGCGGGATTTCATCGTAAGCAAAGCTTACAACGGAAGCCAGTGCCTGGAAGCCATTGCCGAAAACCCCCATGAAACCGATGTTGTGGTGCTGGACATCCTCATGCCCGGCCTCAGCGGCATTGAAGTCCTAAAACAGATCAAGGCCATCAATCCCATGATGCAGGTTGTTCTTCTTTCCGGGCAGGCAACGGTGGAGACGGCCATTGAAGGCATGAAACAGGGGGCCCATGATTTTCTCATCAAGCCCACAGATGCCGAAACCCTTACCTTAAAAATTAAAGAAGCTGCCGCCGTCAAGGCCAGCCATGAAGACCGTATTCAAAAAGCGGAAACGGATAACATCATCCAGCATAAAGGCTGGTAATTTTTTCATTGGGGAAAGAACCCATGCAATCGGGGCTTTCCTGAAAACAAAAATCCATCTTCCAATATTATTCAAGGAGTTGTCATTATGAGTGCCTCTGCTGCCGTTCAAAAGGCTCAGGTTGACTACAAGCGCCTCTTTTTCATGTTTCTGGGGCTTTTTCTTTTCTGCATCGTTTACTGGGCTCCCCCCTTCCCCGACGCCATAGATCCCATGGGAGCTTCCTTCAGCCTCTCCCCCCAGGCCAAGGGTGCCATTGCCATCTTCCTTCTGGCGGGCACCTGGTGGGTCTTTGAAGTTGTGCCCATCGGCATCACCAGTATCCTCATCGGTGTCATGCAGGTAATGTTCCATGTGCGTTCCGCCAATGATGCCTTTAAAGACTTCATGACCCCTTCGGTCATGTTCATCTTTGCCTCCCTCATCATAGGCATTGTATTCACCAAAACAGGACTTACCAAACGCATTGCCTACAAAATGCTCGCCATTGTGGGTGAAAAAACCCATCTCATCATGCTGGGCTGTTTTCTCATCACAGTAGCCCTCACCCATTTCATGGCCCACACCGCCGTTGCAGCCACCATGTATCCCCTGCTGCTGGCCGTTTATGCCATGTACTCCGACGATCCTTCCAAGCCCACCAATTTCGGAAAAGGCCTTTTCATAGGCATGGCCTATGTGGCCGGTGCCGGAAGTATAGTCACCCTTCTGGGTGCTGCCCGTGCGCCTGTAGCTCTGGGTTTTTACAAAGACATTGTGGGTCGTGAAATTTCCTTTTTCGAGCTGACCTACTACATGGCACCAATAGGCTGGCTCATGGCCTTTCTCATCTGGGGCATGATGATACTTCTCCTTCCCCCGGAAAAAAAGAAAATTGACGGTGTCCGTGAAAGGGCTGCGGAACTGGCTGCACAGCAGGGTGGCATCACATCCAAGGAAATCATTGCCGCTTCCGTAGTTATCACCTGTATTGCCATCATGTCCTTAGGAAGCTTCATCCCCGCACTGGGCAAGCTGGATAAAACCGGCCTCATCCTCATAACCACCCTGATTTTCTTCACCACCCGCATCCTCACCATAGAGGATCTGGAATCCGTACCCTGGAACATCATTCTTCTTTTCGGCGGTGCCATGAGCATAGGCTTCTGCCTCTGGCAGACCGGAGCAGCCCAGTGGATGGCCGTGCACTGGCTGACCCTCTTTGAGAAAGCCCACTGGTTTGTATTTGTCATGGGCATGGCTGTCTTTGTTCTGGCCATGACCAACTTCATCATGAACGTGGCTGCCATTGCCATTTCCATGCCGGTGGCCCTGGTCATTGCGCCCTACCTCAACGTGGCTCCCGAGGTTATCACCTTTGCAGCCCTTGTCACCGCAGGTATGCCCTTCCTCCTGCTGGTGGGTGCCGCACCCAACGCCATTGCCTACAACTCAGGCCAGTTCACCACAGGAGAGTTCTTTAAATTTGGTATTATTGCCAGTATTCTGCTACTGGCTGTACTCAGTCTCTTCATTCTGGTTATCTGGCCCCTGATGGGTATGCCCGTTTCTATGCTGGGATAATAGCTTCGATACACAAAACAGGGGACGGACAGCATCGTCCCCTGTCTTTTCCAAGGATCTTATATGGAATCTCCAGCCTGCACCGCATCAAAAAAAGAAGACGGCATCCTAAGCTTAAGGAGCCGTCTTTATCTTTCTCTGGGTGGTATTCTTCTGCTGATGAGTGCGGGAACGGGCATCATGGCCTGGTACACCCGGACCCTTGAAAATCTGGTGAACGAGGACATTCCCCGCAGCATTGCGGCTTTCCAGTCCGCAGAGGCCCTGGAAACTGCCATGATAAATCAAAAGGGCTTTGTCACTTATTATATGCAGGACAAAGACCCGGAATGGCTGCGGAGGCTGGGAGAATACCGACGCATCTTCAGGGAAAAACTGGAAGATGCGAAAAGCCGGGCCAGAACACCGGCCCAGAAAGACCTGATCAGGGAAATCGACAAAAATTACCAGCGCTATATTCTCATGAAAGACGCTGTCATTGACCATTATGTTTCAGGCCGCCTTCAGGAGGGGCAGGAACAGCACCCGGAAATCCGTGTTCTTTTTTTCCGTATCATACAGCTCTGCGAAGACTTTAAAACCCTTCAGGCCACTGCCCTCAGAGACCTTCAGGAAAATGTAAGAAAGGAAACCCGGCAGGTCAGAAACCTCACCCTTTCCATTCTCCTCATCACATCAGCCTTTGTTTTCGTCCTTGGCATAGAAATATCAAGACAGATTCTAAGGCCCTTAAGGAAACTGGCCCAGGCCACGGGAGCCATGCACTATCAAAGGGGCAACGAGGTCAACGCTGTCAGCAGGGGCGTTCAGGGCCTGATCCGCAATGCAGGGGAAGCCTCCCGCAAACTGGAGCGCAGCCGGGAAAATCTGGAACAGGCCGAACGAATGGTCATTGTGGCAAGGCTTGCCGCTGGCATGGCCCACTCCATACGCAATCCCCTCACCTCCGTCAAAATGCGTCTTTTTTCCCTGTCCCGCTCCCTGAAACTGGATGAGGACCAGAGGGAGGATTTTGATGTTATATCAAACGAAATCAACCATATTGATACAATTGTCCAGCATTTTCTGGAGTTTTCAAGACCTCCGAAACTAAAAATCCAGTCCATCTGCCCCTCGGATGTGGTGGATCAGGCCCTGACTCTGCTGAAACACAGACTGGCCTCCTATGATGTCACCGTCACAGTGAAACGCAGAGAAAACCTGCCCCATATCGCAGGAGATCCGGAACAGCTCAAGGAGGTGCTGGTCAACCTCATTGAAAACAGTTGTCAGGCCATGGAAGGAAGGCCGGGGCACATAGAAATAACCGAAAGCCTTGAAACCCATGAGAAGCCCATGACCCGCATTCGTATCCATGACTCAGGTCCTGGAATTCCTGAAGAAATGCTCCCCCGGATCTTTGATCCCTTTGTCACCACCAAGGAGGATGGCACGGGCCTTGGCCTGAGTATTGCAAGTCGCATCATTGAAAACCACGGTGGCTCCATAGAGGTTATGTCACTGCCTGGAAATGGCACCTCTTTCGATATCCTGCTGCCCCCCATGGAACAGAAAAAAGGAGAGGCCTGATGGCCCATATTCTCATCATTGATGACGATGATCAGCTCAGAACCAGCTTTCAGCGCCTGCTCACCAAAGAAGGCTTTCAGGTCAGCACCGCCGCATCCGGAGAGGCGGGCCTGAGGCTTATGGGAGAAAAGATACCGGATCTGGTCATTGTGGACATACAGATGCCCGGCAAAAACGGCCTTGAAATCTTTGCCATCATCCACGCAAACCATCCCCGTCTGCCCGTCATCATAATGACCGCCTTTGGCACCACAGAATCCGCCATAGAAGCCACCAAGGCCGGAGCCTTTGATTACATTTTAAAACCCTTTGATATTCCGGATATGCTGACGCTCATAGGAAAAGCCCTGGATGCGGGAAAATTTATGAAAACCCAGATTTCTCAGGGTGAAGACAGCGAAACCCCTGTCATCGTAAACGAGGCCATCATCGGCCGCAGCCCTGCCATGCAGCAGGTTTACAAGGCCATCGGCAGGGTTACGGCCACCGAGGCCACAGTACTTATCCGGGGAGAATCCGGCACGGGCAAGGAACTTGTGGCCAGCGCCATTTACCAGCACAGCAGCAGATCCAAAAAACCCTTTCAGATCATCAACTGTGTTGCCATACCGGAAACCCTTCTGGAATCCGAGCTCTTCGGCTATGAAAAGGGAGCCTTTACCGGTGCCGTACAGCGGCGCATGGGGAAAATCGAACAAGCCAACGGCGGTACTGTGTTTCTCGATGAAATCGGAGACATGCCCCTTTCCCTGCAGTCCAAGCTGCTGAGGCTGCTGCAGGAACGCAGCATTGAACGCATTGGCGGAAGGGACACCATTCCTGTGGATGTTCGCATCATTGCCGCCACCAACCGCAATCTGGAGCAGGCCATAGAAGAAGGTATATTCCGGGAAGACCTCTACTATCGCCTCAATGTAGTCAGCCTCACCCTGCCGCCCCTAAGGGAAAGAAAGGGAGACATTGCCCTTTTAACGGATTATTTCCTCCATCGTTTTGCCATGGAGTCGGGCATGGAAAATCCTGGAATCAGTGATGAAGCCCGTGACAGACTTGAGCTGTATGACTGGCCCGGCAATATCCGGGAGTTCGGCAATATCCTGCACAAGGCCATCATCTTCAACCGGGGCATGCCCGTTGCCGCCGAGGATCTGGATATGGGCAGCATGCCTGCAGCTGCTCCGGAAAAAAAGGTGCCGGATCTGGAGTCGGGTATCCGCCAGTGGATACGCGCCGGTCTGGAAAAGGGAGAAAGCAGCTCTTTTTTTGATGAAACCATTGATACCTGCGCCAGGCTTATGGTCAGCGAAGCCCTTAAGTTCACTGGTGGCAACAGGTCTCAGGCCGCAAGGCTGCTTGGCATGTCACGGCCCACCCTCCACGCCCGCATTGATAAGTACAACCTGAAAATGGAAACCTCCATACGGGTTGAACCCGAAGACTGATCCCCTCCACCGTCCAGAGACCTTACACCCCCCTGGACAGGCTGGAAACAGTCCGGACACGCCCCTCTTTCCCATCCTAAAAAAAATCAAATAATTTCAAGGCCATAACAAGAAAAAAACATCTGGCACTTCCCTTGCAATAACTCCTTCCAGCAAACACCCGGGCTTAAAAAAGCCCGTGTCCATGAACCCCAGCGGGAGGAGAAAAAGCCCATGCAACAATTTGTCAGAGATTTCATGGTCCCCACGGAAAAATTCCCCACCATTCAGGACAACGCCACCTTCACCGAAGCCGTACTGGCCCTTGAGGCATCCCAGGAAGCTTTTCTTGCGGGCAGACAGGAACAGCGCATCATTCTTGTCTATGATGAAGCCGGTAAAATTGTGGGCAAACTCACCCCCATTGATATTGTCCGGGGGCTGGAACCCAATTTTGACAAGGTAGTGGACAAGGAGGCAGGTGCCTTTATCTCCAATGTCAATTACGTCATTGAATCCATGAAAAAGCAGACCCAGCTATGGTCAAAGCCCGTTGACGATCTCTGTCTCAAGGCAAAGGACATACGGGTCAGAGATTTTATCAAAAGCACACCCCGCTCCCAGATCATTGCCGCAGATGCCAGCCTCAATGATGCCCTTCACGCCTTTGTGATTTTCGGCCATGACGCCATATTTGCCATGGACGGGCCAATGGTGGCCGGTGTTCTGCGTTTTTCCGATGTGTACCGGGAAATCCAGAGACAGATCAAAGCCTGTAAAATTTAACGACAGATAAAACTGTCCGCTTTTTAAATTCATTCTTTTATTACAAGGAGACTGAAACATGGCTGAAAACACACAGGAGCTGAAAAAACCCGGCCCCAATGAACTGGTGATTGATGAGCATCCGGAAACACCTCCCCAGTCCGGCATGAGCATCATCATCAAATGTGCCATTGCCCTTGCCTTAGGGATTTTTGTTTATATCCTTCCCACACCGGACAACCTTTCCCCCGAAGGCCACAAACTCCTGGCCCTTCTGGTAACAGTTCTTGTTCTCTGGATCTCCGAAGCCATACCCATTGGTGTCACGGCCCTCTGCGTGGGTGCAGGCATGATCGCCTTAAAAATTGTGGGAAGAAACGACGCCTGGACCCCCTATGCCAACCCTGCGGTCATGTTCGTTCTCATGATCATAATGTTCGGCGTAGTCTTAAATGAGGTCGGCCTTGCCAAGCGCATGATGTATCACCTTTTAAAGCTTGCCGGAACCAACGTTAAAAAACTGAGCTTCATCCTTGCCGTGGGCTGCACCACCCTGGCCACCATCCTCCACGATGCCACTGTCACCGTGGTCATGGTATTCGCCTTTGTGCCTGTGTTCATGGCCATGGGCATGAAACCGGGACAGGGGCATAAATTGCCCAAGTTTTTCCTAATGCTCATTCCCATGGCCGCATCCGCAGGGGGCTTTGGCACCATGATCGGTGGCGGCCGAAACCCTCTGGCCCTGGAAATTCTCTACCGCTACACCAATGAAACAACGGGAGTCGGTAAAGTTATCGGATTTATGGAATATCTCATCATACAGTTTCCCATCAGCCTTTTCACAGGTGTTGCCACCTGGGCTGTGGTTTACCTTCTCTTCAGGCCCGAGGAAAAGGAGCTTGTGGGTGTGAAGCTGGAAGATCCCGGTCCCATGAGCACGGCGGAGCTGGGCGTGGGCCTTGTTTTCCTTGGTGCCTTTGTTCTCTGGTTCCTTGGAGATATCACTGGCTGGCATGTGAGTGTGGTGGCTGCCATGGCCATGGTGGGCTTCTGCGCCCCGGGATGGGTCTCCTTTAAAACCATATGCGACAAATTTCCCTGGGAATCCTGGATTGTATTCGGTGCCGGTGTTTCCTTAGGCCTTGCCATGCTGAAAACCGGAGCCGGACAGTTTCTGGCCGAATCCTGCCTGCCCCTCCTTGAAGGTCAAGGCTCCTTTGTCACCTTCTTTGGCCTTGGTTTCTTCGGCTCTTTCCTCTCCAGTCTCATGAGCAACTCCGCAGCGGTGGCACTGACCCTGCCCATCACCCTGCCCATGGCGGACATGCTGAACATGTCCCCTGTGGCTGTAGCCCTGCTGGCGCCCATCACCACCTCCTTCATCATGCTGGTCATCGGCTGCCCTCCCACCATCATCGCCTACAGTGCTGGCTACTTCACCCAGGTGGACTTCATTAAGGTGGCCGTACCATGGTGTATAACCCTGCTGGTGATTTCCGTGGCAGCAGCCCTTTTATACTGGCCCATGATCGGAGTGTATGGAGGCTAAGGGCCTGTTTTCAAGCAACAACACCGTCAAAAAAACCGGGCCTCTTCAGGTCCGGTTCATAAAAAAAGGAGACAAACCCCATGGAACCCATACGCATTCTGGTGGTGGACGATGAAAAGGATTTTACGGAAATGCTCTGCCTGCGGCTGACTGAGGCAGGACACAGCGCAGAAGCTGTGCATGACGGCCAGTCCTGCCTCAAAAAACTGGATGAAAAGCCCTTTGACGTTCTGATTCTGGATATCCGCATGCCCGGCATGGACGGACTGCAGGTTCTCAGACAGATTAAAACAGACCATATTTCAACGGAAGTGATCCTGCTCACAGGTCATGGTTCAACGGAAACCGCCGTGGAAGGCATGAAAAAAGGTGCCTTTGACTATGCCCTGAAGCCCTACGACTTTGAGGATCTCTTAGATAAAATCAAGGAAGCCCGCATGGTCAAAAATGAAAGGGAAGAGCGGATCATAAAGGCGGAGGAACGCTCCCGCCTCGACAGACTGGAAAAACACATGCGTTTTTAAAAGGCCAATGGCCTGCTTGTTGCATTTAAATATTTATTGAATACCTATTGAACAGGCCCCGAACGGGGAGTTCCCGTCCAACCCCGCAGGTTCCTTTCCACCCCCTCCGGAAAGGGATCATACAATCCTCCAGATTCAGCGGGGTCCCGCCCCCCCGGACGGGAACCTCCCCCCATACTCCCCTTGATTAAGGACACCGGTTTTCCGGTGTCCTTTTTCTTTGGGTGGATATAATGCGAAAAATAAACACTCCCTTGCCAGAACAAAGCCTTTCCTTATGACCTGCCTGCTGATGACAGCTAAAAGTGTAAAAACCGCTGACAATGCCCCAAAAAAAGTGTCGGCTTTCTTTTCAATTCAGTGATAGAGGGGCCTGCAGTCCCAAAGCTTTTGCCGAAACCCAATATCTTTCCAGAGAAAAGCCCGAAATCTTTACCACAGACCGGCATGGGCCTGATCCTTACTGGAAGACAAAATTTTTTATTTTAAGGAAGATCCCGTTTTCAATGGACTTATACACAGAATCATGAGCAACCATTCATTTTCACCAATCTATTGATCTTGCAAAAACATTTTCTCAGACATATGAATGAAATATCTATTTAATGTTTAAGTCCGAATAAGGAGAAACTCCATGAAACTGAACATTCACTCCATTTCTTTCAGGCTTATCTGCATTGCCCTGCTGTCTGTAACCATTCCCCTTCTTGCCATCGGCATACTGGCCGTTTCAAGATCCACTTCCGCTTTTACCCATGCAGCAGCAGAAAATACACGGGATGTTGCCAGAGACCTTGCTTCCCTTGTGGACAATATGCTCACTGCTGAAATCCGGCTCACAGCAATCTATGCAGCAGATGAAACCACTGTGGATCTTGCCAGGGCACTTGCAGACAATGACAGTCAGTCCGTGGAAATATCCAGAAAAAGGGTTTTTGAAAGCCTCAAAAAACAGTTTGAGCGCATGGGCAGCAATTATCAGGGAATTTTCATGGCGGATCAGCAAGGAAACATCTTTACCGGTATTCTGGCCGATGGCAGGGAGTACAGAGGCATAAGCATCGCCACCAATCCGGACTTCATCCGCACAAAACAGACCGGAGAAAGCTTTGCTGGAAAACTGCTCAGATCCGCAGCAACGGGGGAACTGATCCTTCCGGTCATATCTCCCATCGTTTCGGAAAATGGCCAATTTATAGGAGCCTTTTCCATCATTATCAAGGCGGACTACCTGACACAGATTGTTTCCCAACGTACCTTTGGCTAAACGGGCTATGGATTCATGCTGGATGGAAACGGGCAGTTTCTGGCCCATCCCGACTCTTCTCTGGTACTGGAAGCCAATATCAGGGATTTTGAAGGAATGAGGGGAATTGGCGAAGAAATGCTGAAGGGCAGACCCGGTGCTTCTCCCTATGTCTTTCAGGGAATAACCCGCATGGGGGGATTTGCACCCATAAACAGTACCGGATGGTATATTTTCATGGCTCAGAATGAAGAAGAGTATCTTTCCAATGCCAGAGATATACGAAAAGCCCTGATACTGGTCATGCTGATTTCCATTGCCGCAGCCTCTGCCGCCATTGGCTTTGTCAGTCGTTCCATTGTAAGTCCTGTTAAAAAAGCTGTGGCAGGTCTCAGGGACATTGCCGAAGGGGATGGGGATCTTACCATGCGCCTTGAGGTCAGCACAAAGGATGAGGCCGGAGAGCTGGCCCTCTGGTTCAACACCTTTGTGGAAAAGCTCCAGGGTATTATCGGAAACATAGGCAACAATATCCACAGTCTCACGGCTTCTTCCGTACAGCTTGCGGCCATTGCCCAGGAAACTCAGGAAAGGGTGCAGGATGTATCCGGCAGAGCCGGAAGCGTTGCCGCAGCTTCAGAAGAAATGAGCGCCAATACGGCCCAATCCACGGAAGCCCTGCAGCAGTCTTCCCACAACACCAGTCTTCTGGCAACGGCAACGGAAGAAATGTCTGCAACCATAAGGGAAATCGCCCAAAATTCCGGCAAAGCCAGAGCCATATCCCAGGATGCAGCAGGCCGTGCTTCCAGGGTATCAATAAGTATGGATAATCTTGAAAAAGCCGCAGGAGGCATCGGCCGTGTCATTGAAACCATCACAGATATTTCCGCACAGGTAAACCTGCTGGCCCTGAATGCCACCATAGAGGCAGCCAGAGCCGGAGATGCGGGCAAGGGCTTTGCCGTAGTTGCCAATGAAATAAAACAGCTTGCCACTCAAACCGCCGAAGCAGCCCGGGACATAAGTGATAAAATTCAGAAAATACAGGAAACAACCTCGGCATCAGTAAAGGATGTGGCAGCAATTACATCCGTAATTAATGATGTCAGCGATGTTGTGGGAGGCATTGCCGCTGCCGTAGAAGAACAGTCTGCTGCTGCGGAAGAAATTGCGGATAATGTTGGGCAGGTATCGAGAAGCATTGAGCTGGTACACGAAAATGCAAGTGAAAACAGCCTGGTAGTTGAACAGGTAGCCAGAGATATTGCCGGAATCAGCCATGTCATGGGAGAAATGCAGAAGAGCGGCAGTCAGGTAAGTGCCAGTGCCAGTGATTTATCCGGTCTCTCTGAATCCATCAAAAAGCTTGTTGAGCAGTTCCGTACATAAATCAATCTGATTACCTCCTTCTTTCAGCCATGCGAACTTCAAATCATTAACATTGCAAGGGCAGCTTTTACACCTGCCTGAGGGCATCCGTAAAGGGTGCCCTACATCACAGAGCCGTAAAAACCCTTCCAGTAAAAAATCCGGAAACCTTACCGCAGACCGGCAAAAGCCTGCGCCTTACTGACTTACAGATTTTTCTATTGCAGAGCAGTAAATAGTGAGCTATCTTTATGTACGGAAATAATCCGTACATAAAAAAGGAGACTGAAATGCCAACGGCAAGATTAGACATAAGACTTGATGAAAAAATAAAAAGAAAAGCAGAAAAGGCATCCACTCTTTTAGGTTTAAAAAACCTTACAGAATATATTGTCAAAATAATGGATGAAAATGCCACACAGGTCTTGGAACAGCACAAAAGTATCATTGTAGAAGATAATATTTTTGATAATTTTATTTCTGCTTGTGAGAAAGCTCAAAAACCCAATGAGGCTTTATCAAAGGCTGCTGTCTTTGCCAGAGAAAAAGGGTTTTGATGCTCTGTAATAAGATTTTTAAAGAACTGAACAAGAATTCACATGATCGGCTTTCTTTTGATTGTGGGGAAGAAGAGCTGAATTATTTTATAAAAAACCACGCTGCCAAACACATGAAAGCAGGTATCAGCCGTACAATGGTACTCCCTGCAAAGGATATTTTAGCAAATCAAAAGCATCTGATCTGTTCTTTTTTCACGGTTTCTCCTAACACGATCTCTCGTGAAACCCTGCCTGTCAATCATGCTAAAAAATTACCACTTTATCCTGTTCCTGTATTTTTGATTGCTCAACTTGCAGTTCACAAAGAATGTCATGGTTATGGGTTAGGAAAAATAACGCTGATAAAAGCCTTGGAATATTTATGGAAAGCAAATGCATACCTTCCTGCCTATGCCGTTATTGTAGATTGCCTTAATGAATCTTCCCAAAGCTTTTATACAAAATACGGTTTTGAGAAACTATGCGACCATAATCAAAAAATCAGAATGTACATACCCATAAAAACACTTGATACTTTATTTTCTTAGCTTCACATCCATCCGCATTCATCAAAGCTTCCCATGCATGATTCTCCCATAAAGTAATCTGATTACCACTGTCTTTCAGCCATAGGAACTTTAAGTCATGGAGATTACATGACCAGATTTTATGATTGTTGGCTTAGCACCCGTAAAGGGTACCCCTACATCACAGAGTCGTATGAAAGCCCCCACCATGGGCCAGACAACAACTGGACCAGCAGACTGTGGCTGGGTCAGAGTAGTCATCAGAAAGTGTAAAAAGTGCTGACAAGGCCCCAAAAAAAGTGTCGGCTTTCTTTTCAATTCAGCCCCTGCCTTCTCCCATCTTTATACCCCTTGCTTTTCCTTCCCAAAAAAATAATGTCAGATCCTTCAAACCATAAAAATCCCCATCTTCGCCACCTTCAGGGAATCCCAATTCAAAAAAAGAAATGTAAACAACTTTACTGCTTTTAAAAAAAGCCAGAAAAGCTCCTTCCGGTATCATCCTTGCACAAAAAACCTTAAAAAGCGGCCTGAAATAAAAAAGCTTCAAGAATTCAGGCCTTTCTTCAACCATCCTTCCCTGTTCAGGGAAGCATAAATAAAACAGAAGATTGTGTGAAAGGAGTTTATACCATGGGAGCCCAGGATCATGCGACCCCGCCCCCCAACCGCCTCGTTGACCACCATGAGGAACCCCAAAGTCCCCCGCAGTCCGGCATGAGCATCATCATCAAATGCACCATTGCCGTTGCTCTGGGTATCTTTGTCTATCTTCTTCCCACACCGGAAAATCTCTCTCCCGAAGGCCACAGACTGCTGGCCCTTCTGGTCACCATTCTTGTTCTATGGACCACAGAAGCCCTGCCCATAGGTGTCACAGCCCTCTGTGTCGGGGGCGGCATGATAGCCTTTGACATTGTGGGCAGAAACGATGCATGGACACCCTATGCCAACCCTGCGGTAATGTTTGTTCTCATGATCATCATGTTTGGTGTCATTCTGAACGAGGTGGGCCTTGCCAGACGGCTTATGTATCATCTGCTGAAATTTGCAGGAACCAATGTCAAAAAATTAAGCTTTATTCTTGCTGTAGGATGCACCCTTACGGCAACGGTTCTCCACGATGCAACGGTCACCGTTATCATGGTGTTTGCCTTTGTTCCTGTTTTTATGGCCATGGGCATGAAACCGGGCAGCGGGCACAAACTTCCAAAATTCTTTCTCATGCTCATTCCCATGGCCGCATCCGCAGGAGGCTTTGGCACCATGATCGGTGGCGGTCGTAACCCGCTGGCCCTGGAAGTCCTCTACCGATATACCGAGGAAACCACGGGCGTGGGAAAAGTTATCGGCTTTATGGAGTACCTCATCATCCAGATGCCCATCAGTATCTTTACGGCCGTTGCCACCTGGGCCGTGGTATATTTTCTTTTCAGACCCGAAGAAAAGGAACTCAAAGGCATTGAACTGGACGACCCCGGTCCCATGAGCAGGGCGGAACTGGGGGTCAGCATTGTTTTTGTTCTGACCTTTGTCCTCTGGTTTCTGGGAGACTTTACGGGCTGGCATGTCAGTGTTGCCGCCTGTATTGCCATGGTTGGTTTCTGTGGTCCCGGATGGGTCTCCTTTAAAACCATCTGCGACAAATTCCCCTGGGAATCCTGGATTGTCTTCGGTGCCGGGGTTTCTCTTGGTATGGCCATGCTGCAGACAGGAGCAGGCCAGTTCCTTGCGGAAAGCCTTCTGCCCATGCTGGAAGGAAAAAGCAGCTTCACCATTTTCTATGGCCTTGGACTTTTCGGCTCCTTCCTCTCCAGCCTTATGAGCAACTCCGCAGCGGTGGCACTGACCCTGCCCATCACCCTGCCCATGGCGGACATGCTGAACATGTCTCCTGTGGCCGTAGCCCTGCTGGCCCCTGTGACCACCTCCTTCATTATGCTGGTCATCGGCTGTCCTCCAACCATCATTGCCTACAGCTCAGGCTATTTCACCCAGATCGACTTCATCAAGGTGGCCGTACCCTGGTGCCTGATCCTGCTTCTTGTATCCGTGGCAGCGGCCCTTCTCTACTGGCCTTTGATCGGCATACACTGATAAAAAAGGAGCTTACCCATGGGCAGAGATGCAGAAAAAAACTTGAAAGATTTTTCAGATGACGAAAAGAAAAATGATGAGAAAATTAAAAGCGAGGCAGATCACCTCTATGATCTCCTCCGTCCCCTGCATCATCTGCCCAGGGGTAAAAACACATGGAACCCTGCAATCATTAAAAAATCATGGTTCTGGCCCCTCAGTGTGGCCATTCTGATGATTCTTTATTATCTTTATCCACTGATCTGGGATTTTTTTGCCTCAGGCTCCGCTGGATAAAACGCAGGCTTTCTAAGGCCAGCTACTGCCCCCCCTTATCTCCCGGTGGCTGAGATTTTCAAAACCGGCAGCCGGGGTGAAGATTCAATTTAAAGTCACATTTAATCTCTGAAGCAGCCTTAAAAACAGACAGCCCAAAGGGCTGCACAGAAAGGAGACATCCATGGAACCCATCCGCATCCTTGTGGTGGACGATGAAAAGGACTTTACGGAAATACTCTGCATGAGACTCAACGCCGCAGGCTTTCAGGCCGACGAAGTCCATAGTGGTCAGGACGGCCTGAAAATGTTGGATACCCGGCCCTATGACGTGCTGATTCTGGATATCCGCATGCCCGGCATGGACGGACTTCAGGTGCTACGGCAGATCAAGACCGATCATATCTCAACGGAAGTGATCCTTCTGACGGGCCACGGCTCCACGGAAACCGCTGTGGAAGGCATGAAGCGGGGTGCCTTTGACTATGCCCTGAAGCCCTATGACTTCAAGGATCTGGTGGAAAAAATAAAAGAGGCCGCAGAAATCAAAAGGGCAAGGAAAGCCCGTATCCGGAGGGCCGAAGAGCGATCCCGGCTGGACAAACTGGAAAAGAGCATGCGGTTTTAGCTTATTCAGAATTTCCACCGCTGTAATTTCAACAGCTTCGTACCGCTGCAAGGCATCCTGGCTATTTGCAAGTGACATTGCAATCGTTTCGGATTCCGGCACTCAAGCCAAAAACCCAAAGCCTGCGATGAAAACAATGGGCTTTTGAAACTTGAGTGCCGGAGTGCGTCACGGGCAAATAGCTTGGGTGCCTGTGCACCTGTCTGACAGCTATTAAACCTAAAATTGTGCTGAACAATTACCATAATTGAAAGGAAGCCCCCCATGCTGCCGGGACCAGAAATGCGCCAGCGTATTTTCACGGGTATTGCCGCCCTGGCCATCCTTGCCATGGTGACAGGGGGCATGGCATTTTTCAACCTCATGCAGGTCCGCAGCCATGCGGAAATTCTGATGAAACAGAATCTGCCCCAGCTTCAGATCGGCCATCAGATCCATCAGGAAGTCTCCCACACCGGTTACCATATACTCAACTACATTCTTCACGCAGATGCGGATGCATGGGAAAGGGTCCGGCAATCCATCCTTGCCTGCGAACTGATTCTTGAAAATGGAAAGACCCTGTCCCACCAAAAAAATCTCCATGCATTTCAAAGGCAGATCCTTGAAATGGAAAAGGCCCTGAACAACTACAGCCAGGCCCTCTCCGACATCGGACATGCCATGGAAAGCATAGAGAAAAACCATCTTGCAGCCCAAAAAGCTTCACAGACCTTTGTCCAGAACATCCATGCCTACATGGACATGCAGTGGGCAGAACTGGACAGACAGATAGAATCGGTTTTCACAGGGACACCCCTGCTGCGGGAAGGACTGAACCTTTCCACGGAAGAAGAGCTGGTCATCCGCCAGCAGCGCCTTCTTGCAGGCTCCCGCATTCTGGACATGGGCCGGATGATAGAAAACGAGTTGTGGAAAGGCGAAGTCCACCGCAGCCCTTCCCTTCTGGCTCACCTTCTTCCCCGCATCCCTGTACTGCAGCAGAGCATGGCAGAACTCCTGCTTGTCACGCGGCAGCGCCATAATACGGAGCTGCTGAACAGGGCCATGGCATCCATGGAAGATACCAGCCTTGCCATAAAAAACCTCATTGAAATCAGAAAAAATGTATCAAAAACCCTGCATGATCACAATGCAGCCTATGGCGAGCTGTTCCGCCTTGCAGCCAGCATTGCGGACCAGGCCCATGAAAATGCCATGCAGGGTGGAAACCGCACCCGCACCATTGCCGACGGTTTTGTAAAAATTCTTGTACCTTCAGGATTTATAGGGATCTGCATCCTTTTTATTCTTTATGTTCAGGTGGCCCACCTTGAAAAACAGAGAAGGGAAATGAACCAGCTCAGCCTCCTTGCGGAAAAACTTCAGAAAGCTCCCACACCCGAGGCTGCGGCAGAATTCACCCTTGAAGGGTGCAGAAGGCTTTTTTATGAAGAATCCGGCATAGTAACCCTCATGGACGGGGATGGCGCTCCCCTGTGGCAAAAGGCCTGGGGGAAAAAACCACCGGACATTGCAGGCCTTGGCAGCAAGAAAAAAAACAAACAAAGGGATGCGGACACAAAGGGGATCTTTTTTCACTTAATTCAGCCCCAGGAAGGACTCTCAGCCTTCTTGGCAATCAGATTCCGCCACGGCTTTCCCATGCAGAGGCAGGCCGCAGGTGCAGCCCTTGCCAGAAACGTGGCGGACCACCTTACCGCCAGCCTCAATGCCCTGCATCTTATGGAAAAACTCCGCATGGAATCCATTACCGATGCCCTCACAGGCCTTTATAACCGCAGATACATGGAAGAAACCCTGCGCCGGGAATTTTTACGCTGCCATCGAAAAAACTGCTGCCTCAGCCTTCTTCTGCTGGATGCGGATCATTTTAAAAAGGTCAATGATACCCATGGCCATGAAACCGGCGATCTTGTACTCATGCATCTCGCCTCCCTTCTGAAACAGGATGTGAGGGCAGATGACGTGGCCTGCCGCATCGGCGGCGAGGAATTCCTCCTCATCCTGCCGGGCCTCTGCCCGGACTCAGCCCTTAAAAGGGCCGAAGAAATCCGCAGAGAGGTTGCCCTCAGACCCACAGAAACGGAAGATGGCAGGAAAATATCCATCACCGTTTCCATGGGCCTTGCCGTGTATCCCTATGATGCAGATGATCCAGAAGGGCTGATACGTGCTGCGGACAGGGGCCTGTATACAGCCAAGGCTTCGGGCAGAAACCGGGTCTGCCGTTATGCTGAAGAAGCAGCCACTGGCCAGATATAATCCTGTCCACTCTGGAAAGAGCCATGTCCGGTCAGAACAGCAACCCACGCCGTGCTGCGGCGCACATTTTTATTCATCAGGTCACTGCTGATTGCAGGGTGCCCCCCTGCAATCAGCCCCCCTTACACCATGTAAAAAAAACTGACTCCCCCCGCAAAAACCACAACCCTGAACAGCGTATTCCCCCGCCATCAAAGGCATCTTGTGCTTCTTCTCTGTGGAATACTTATTGCTAAGTCTTCATAGAAGCTTCCTTTAAGGAGGCAGATAACCTTGTTTTTTCCCCAGAGGAGGCAGTGATGCTAAAAACATTGAAATTACGCACCAGACTTTTTGCAGGCTTTGGCATTCTTACGTTCATCCTTTTCCTGATGAGCCTTGGTGCGGCCGTCAATCTTGGAAATATCCGCTCCCAGACAGACAAACTCATCCATGACAATCTCCCCCAGTGGTCCTCTGCCAACAGCATCTATGCCGAGGTGACAGCCACCGGCTATCACATGGCCGCCTATGAACTGAGCGGCAATGAAAACGATTTCAAGGCTGCGGTTAATGCCTCGGATCTGGCCATGAAAACCGTCCTGGAAGGAAGAAAAACCGGCCTTGAAAGAAAAAATCCTGAATTTTCAAAAAAAATGCAGGAGATGGAAAGCATTCTTTCCCGATATCAGGATTTAATGAAGCGCTCCCGGAGTGCTGCGGAAAGCATCAGTGAAAACCATAAGGCCGTTGCAAGATCCGCCCACCTTTTCATTGAAAACATCACCGCATACAACAGCATGCAGAAAGAAGCCATGGTGCAGCAACTTTCCTCAGCCTTTGGTGACAGGGGCATGGTCCGGGCGGGCCTGGATCTGGCTTCCGAAGAGGAACTGCAGATCCGCCATGACCGCATTCAGGCGGGCAGCAATATCTTAAGCAGCGGCAATGCCCTGTATGCGGCCCTCTGGAAGGCGGAATCCCGCAGAGACAGCGAGGCCCTTTATGCCCTTCTCCCCGAAATCCGAAGACTGCACCAAACCATGACGAAACTTGTGGAAGTAACCCGCCAGCCCCAGAACCTCAAACAGCTCAGGACTGCCATGGGTGCTCTGGATACCAATGTCAGCTCCGTTGAAAGCCTGATACGCCTGCGGCAGGGAGCCGTAGAAACGGCAAAGTCCCAGACCCTTGCCTATCAGGAACTTCTCAGCCTTGCCACGGCACTTTCGAAAGAAGCCCATGGACATGCCATGGAAGGCGGCGGGCAGACCAACCGCATTGTGCAGGGTTCCATGAAAACCCTCATACAAATGGCTGCGGCAGGGCTTGCGCTGGCCATCATCCTCACCTTCCTCATCATCAGGGCCATCACAAGGCCCATCCGGGAAACATCCCTTCTGCTTAAAAATATTGCGGAAGGCGAAGGTGATCTTACAAAAAGACTTGAGGTGAAAACCCGTGATGAAATGGGAGAAATGGCAGAATGGTTCAACCGTTTTGCGGAAAATATCCGTAAAATGGTTCAGCAGATCAGCCATAAATCAGCGGACCTCAGCACCACGGCTAAAGAACTGACAAGGCTTTCCGCCAGCATGGATGAAGAGTCCGTGCATACCCGCAGCCTTTCAAAAAATACGGAAATCTCCCTTTCCAGCACCAGCCGGGACATGCAGGATGTGGCCGCCGCCGTATCCCAGGCTTCGGGTAACCTTTCCACCATTGCTGCAGCCAGCGAGGAAATGACGGCCAGCATTTCAGAAATCGCCAGAAACGCTTCCAGTGCCAGTGACATTGCCAAAAAAGCCGCCATTGAGGGTGCTTCCGCCTCGGAACGCATGGCCAGCCTCGGAGCCTCTGCCCGAAGCATCGACAAGGTTACCGAAGCCATTGAAGCCATTTCCGCCCAGATCAACCTTCTGGCCCTGAACGCCACCATTGAGGCTGCCCGGGCAGGAGAGGCAGGCAGGGGCTTTGCCGTTGTTGCCAATGAAATAAAAGAACTGGCCAGACAGACCGGAGAATCAACCCAGGAAATCAAATCCCGCATTGAAGACATTCAGGAAAGCAGCAGAAACTCAGAGCAGGAAATCATCGGCATCACAAAAATCATCAACGAGATTGAGGATATTGTGACCAGCATTGCCGCCGCCGTGGAAGAACAGGCCTTTACCATGCAGGAGGTGGCCTCCAACATTGCCGAAGCCGCTGCGGGCATCTCCGAGGTCAATAAAAAGGTGGGAAGCTCCGCAGAGCGCATCAAGGACTCCAGCCATGAAACCACAGAGGTGGCCCAGGCCGCCACCCGCATGGAATCCGGCAGCCACGGAGTAAAAAAAGGAGCCGAAGAACTGGCAGGCCTTGCAGAATCCCTGAAGGCCATGGTGGGGCGTTTCAGAACATCCTGAAACGGAAAATCCGGATGCGGACAGGCATATTAAAAAGAGTGAGCGTACCGCCATGAATATCGTACAGCTGGACAATGACTATGTCGATAAAGACTCCTTTGAGCTGGTGGATATAGAACCCTTCCTTTATGAAAGGGATGACCGCTGGTATGCCCGTTTTGAAGGCTTCACCCTGTCATCGGTTTTTCAGCCCGTTTTCAGTCCTGCCCATCAGGCCTGCGTGGGCATGGAAGCCCTGGTGCGTGTACAGAACAGTCAGGGCAACCACATTCCTCCTCCCCAGCTTTTTGCAGGAAAAAACCGGAAACGCATTGTGCTGGCAGACCGTATCTGCCGCCTGCTCCATGCAAAAAATTATCTTTGCCTGAAAAGGGATAATTTCTGGTTATCCGTCAACATCGCCCATGAAGTGGCTGTCCATGGCCGCAGTTATGGACCCTTTCTTAAAGAAGTGTTCTCAAAACTTGCCATCCGGCCCGAGAATATTGTCCTTGAGATCATGGAACACCCAGTAGAAGACCCGCTTCTCCTTGATTCAGCCATGGCCTTTTACCGGGAAACCGGCTGCAACATTGCTCTGGATGATTTCGGTGCGGGCCGGTCCCATTTTGACCGGGTATGGCGTATTAACCCCCAGATAGTTAAGCTAGACAGAAATCTCATCGCCCATGCAAGGGAAAATTCCCGCATAAGGCATATCTTCTGCGGTATGGTTTCCCTGCTCCAGCAGAGTGGAAGCCTTGTGCTGGTAGAAGGAGTTGAATGCGAAGAAGAGGCTGTCATCGTCCTTGAGGCAGGAGCGGATCTGGTCCAGGGCTATTATTTTGAAAGGCCTGCATCAATCCCATCCTTTGATTTCAAAGGCTGGGGAAATCTTTACAGAAACCATCATAAAAATAACGCCTTGTCAGAAGAAAAAAACCACGACAGGTATGCCCTGCTGGGGGAAGCCTTCAGTAAAGGCTGTGATGCCATTGCCAAAGGAAGCAGTCTTATGGATGCATGCAAAAATCTCCTTGATCACCCCGATGTGCTTCGCTGTTTCTGCCTCACTTCCGAGGGACACCTTCTGGGAGAACCTGCATTCCCAGAAGCTGCATCCAAGGCTCCGCCTCCCTCCCTAATGCCCCTGATTCCCGGCAAAGCCAGGGACAATCTTTTCCGGCCCTACCTGAAAAATGCCCTGCGCTATCCTGGAAAAACCTGCCGGACCCGTCCTTACCGATCATTTTTTCAGGACGGACTCTGTGTCACCCTTTCGAGAATGATCAGCAATGACGAATCCGGATACAGCATCATCTTCTGCTGCGACATACGGGAGCCATGGCAGGATTCCTGAAAGAATCACCGGAAACCTCCTTTTCCAGCATCTGAAACGGGTAATGAAAGGAAAAGCCAATGAAACCCCTGTCCGACCGGTCTTCCCACGCCATCTGGGCCGTGGATTTCAAAACAACCCTCTCCTTTATTGCCATGGTCAGCATTATTCTCTGTGTGGGCATGGCTGGTTTTGGGGCTGTTTCCATGCTGCAGACATCCTTAAAAAATTTTGGAGAAAACCGCATACCGGATTTAAAGGCCCTGGCCATTTTGAACCAGCATCGCATGGTCATCCGCGGCGAGACCTTTGCTGTCAGCCTTCTCCTGCATCAGGAGGGTCCGGCAGAAGCCTTTGCCGATATCCGAAAGCATCAGCAACAGGCGTGGAAAAACATTGATGAAGCCTGGATAGCCTTACGGGCCAACCCCAGGCAGTCGGACAGGGGAAAGGAACTCCTTCAACAGGCAGAAAGCGATTACAATGCCTGGCGCAATGCCCATAAACGCATGGACAGCATTCTCCTGAAGCTGACAGACCCCGAAAATCATAGCCAGTATAATGAACTCCACCGCCAGTACATGGAACTAACGGCAGAGACCCTGCCCCTGTCCAATACCATATACCTGACATTCGATGCCCTTACGGACAACAATATAGCCAACACATCCGCCATGGTGGAACGCAGCCTTGGCATTGCAGGCATCCTGCAGAAAGGTGCCATCTTTTCCCTCCTGCTGGGTACGGGAATATCCATTTTTCTTTTTATACTGAGCCATAAAGCAAGGAATGAAGCAGCCCGGCAGAGGTGGAATGCCCATCAGGATCTTGAACGCAGAAGAGCCAATCTTCAGGCAATTTTTGATACGGCACCAGTAGGAATGATTCTTCTCAATGGGGAAGGAAAAGTCCGCCATATCAACCCCGTTGTTTCAGGCATAACAGGCATGCCGGGAAGTTCCGGAATGTTCAGGCAGATTGGGGAATTTCTGAACTGCATCCATGCCCATTTACCGGCAAAGGGCTGCGGATACAGAAAAGAAGGCCCCTGCGGCCAGTGCCGTATCCGGGCAGCCCTTGAGTGCGCCCTTGACGCCCGCAAGGAAATACGGGCCGTGGAAAGCGCCCATACCCTCAGCATACACGGAAGAACGGAAAATTTCTTTTTTCAGATCAGCGCAGCGCCCCTCTTTCTGGACGGCAGCAACCATGTTCTCCTGACCCTCTTTGACATCACAGGCCACAAGGAAACCGAGGCGGAACTCCGCAGCAGCAACATGATGCTGGAAAAAACCATCGCCCATGCCAGTGTTCTGGCCCGGAAAACCGCCCTCAGTCCCAGGGATTAAGCAATTCTACACCGCTGTTTTCCATATCCTTTATATTTCTTGTCACCACAACAAGATCATGGGATATCCCGGTAGCAGCGATAAGAGAATCCATGACGGGCAGTTTTTGTCCCGACCTTTCTGCCTTTGCCTGAATTTTACCCCAGATGGCTGCGGTCTTTAAGTCAAAATTTATTATTTTATGCTGAAATCTTTTTTTCAAATCAAAGGAGACCCACCAGTGAAGATCGTTTCGCTTTTTGCCTTCTGGCAGCTTTTCAATACCTCTGTACAGTTCACCAATGGTCAAAACACTGATGAATAATTGTATTTCTTCAACACTGGAGATCCATTGAACTACTTTGGAATCCGGATGCTTTTTGATCAGCTCCGAAATAACACATGTATCCAGAAGATAATTCATAGGTCCATATCCCTTGAAATATCCTTGCTCCTTGATAAATCAATATCTGCATCTGCCAGTGGTGAATTTTTAAAGAACTGCACCAGACTCGTTTTGGGTTTTGTAAGGCTTTTGTACTCTTCAACTGAAAGCACAACAACGGCTTCCTTTCCATGTCTGGTTACAATCTGAGGCCCTTTTTTTTGAGCAGTCTCTACAAGATGGCTGAATTTGTTTTTTGCGTCCTGGAGCTGCCAGTAATTTTCAATCATAATGTCACCTACTTACCCTTGTTAAAGCCACATGATCAAGCTAGACTGTCTAAACAATAAAGATCACAGCCCGCAAAGTCAATGCGGAAAAATCTTTGTCTTGACAGAACATCATTGCGCACAAACCGGATCAGACACCAAGCTTTTCACTTCCTGCAATACTGGGATTGAAAAAACATGAAACAGAATGGTTGAGCTATGATTATCACTCTGCCGGAACAGAAAACACATACTCCCCTGATAAGGCAGCCCGCCATTGCTGCACTGCTGATCCTCCTTCTTGCAGGAACCCTTCTGCTCACATGGTGGAAAATTCAACTCGCCGAAGAGAATTATCTTGACCGCCTGCTGGTACAAACAGAGCTTCTTGCGGAAACCATCAACCCTGAACGGGTCATGGCTTTATCGGGATCTGCTGACGATCTTAATAAGTCTGAATACCAGCGCATGAGAAACCTGATTGAGGATGCAGAACTCATCGTTTCCATGGACATGGCCGTCTGCAACGGCAAAGAAGGCTTTCTGTTCCCGGAACTCATGATAGAAGTGCAGGCTTTTCTGCCAAAGATTTCCATGGATATAGAGCTTTCCGGCAACCTTTCCCCAGGTCTTCTGAATATGGACAGGGAGCTTCTGAAAAAAACCATGGGAACCCTGATTCTCCTTGCCACCTCTTTTTCAAAAAATCGACAATGTGTAAAAATTTCTGTCACCGATACGGAAAATGGCATAGGGCTGACATTACCCATGAACACAATGAGGCTCAGCCAGAATCAGGCAGCGTCTTTTTTTGATCTCCCCTCCCCCGTCCGGGGCGCATCCCAGGCCCAGGAGCTGGGACTTGCACCTGTTGTGGCCCACAGAGTCATAGAAACCTTTGGCGGCAGCCTGCATATTGTCAAAACCGGGGAGCTTTCCGGTGAAATCCGGGGCTTTCTCCCCTACCCCAAGTGTTGACAGGACCGGAATTTGCATACCCTGCCTCCGTATATACTCCAAGCGGTCAACCGTGAAACATTAATGGGTTTTCTGTAGGGGCAACCCCCTGTGGTTGCCCAAAACCAGGGCAGGCACGGGGGCCTGCCCCTACAATATCGTTTCAAGATTGCCCCATGTATCAAGAATGACCATGCGGAGTATAACACCCTCTGATGTGCCCGTGGCTCCCGCAGAGAAAAACTCTGAAAGGCCGTAAAGATCAATGATTTTTACGTCTTAAAAGAGGGAGTCTGGACCCGGAAGACTTCTGTCAACTCTTTCAAAAAGGGAAAATTCCATGAAAAAATCCTGGACCATAGGAAAAAAACTCATCACGGCTTTCCTTTCCGTTTCCCTCATTACCCTCTTTGTGGGTCTTGTCAGTTTTGTCAGCATGTTCCGCGTATCCGGTGTGGCAGAAAACCTTGCCCAAAGCAGCGTACCCGCCGTAGCCGTGGCAAACGATGTGGAACGCATGGCCATGATGACCATGTATGCCTCCCGCGGATACGCCTATACGGAAAACAGGGAATTCCTTGGCATCGCAAGGGAGAGCCTTGCCCTCACCATGGAACACATCAGGGAAGCCAGTGCCCATGCCTCCGCAAGAAACATGGCCTTTCTTTCAGACAATTCGGACAGGGCGGCAAGGGCCACGACAGCCTACGGCCAGCTTCTGGACCAGACGGTACAGCAGACGGAAATCATTGGCAGGGCTGTCTTAAGTGCCGATGGGGCAGCAGAACAGTTCGTGCAGAGCATGGAAGCCTATCTCGGGGTGCAGGAAAGGGCCATGGAAAGCTTTCTTGAACAAAACCTTTCTACGGCAGAAAGGTCCATGAGCGAAGAAGGCCGCCGCTTCATCCGTGACGAGGTGTGGATACGCACCATCAGAATAAAGGCCGGCAACGACATTCTGGATCTGGGAACCGCCATCATCACAGACACATGGCGGGCCATTGCGGGCAGGGACGTGCAGCGGTTCAGGCAGACCATGGAGCGCTTTGACGGACTCAACCGCAGCCTTGAAGATCTGATACGGGTAACCCGGCAGGAGCACAACCTGAGGCTGCTCCAGACCTGCCTCAGGGCAGCTTCGGACTACCATGAAAACATGGAGACTTTTCTTAAGGCGTGGCTGGAGCGGGAAGCGCTGGGGGAACAGAGCAACAGGGCTGCGGAACAGGTGCTGCAGGCGGCTTCAGCTACGGCTGCCGCAGGCATTGCCGACACAGGCCAGGCCGCCCTTTCCGTGACCCAACAACTGAGCCTTGCTTCTACCATTATAAGCATTTCTGCAATTTTTGCCGTAGTGACGGCCATCGGCCTTGGCCTTATCATCACCCGGAGTATCAACAGGAACTTAAGCCGGGTCATTACAGGCCTCAGCGATGGTGCTGCTCAGGTGGCTTCTGCCGCAGGCCAGATCTCTTCGGCCAGTATTTCCCTTGCCGAGGGTGCCAGTGAGCAGGCGGCTTCCCTTGAAGAAACCTCTTCTTCCATGGAAGAAATGTCTTCCATGATCAGGCAGAATGCGGATAATGCAGGAGAAGCCAACACGCTTACGGGCCAGTCCCGTCAGGTTGTTGAAAGTGCCAATACATCCATGAATGAACTCACCCGCTCCATGACAGAGATCTCCAGAGCCAGCGAGGAAACATCAAAAATCATAAAAACCATTGATGAGATTGCCTTCCAGACCAATCTTCTGGCCCTCAATGCCGCCGTTGAAGCGGCCCGAGCCGGGGAAGCTGGCGCCGGATTTGCCGTGGTGGCAGACGAGGTGAGAAACCTTGCCTTGCGGGCTGCGGAAGCGGCAAAAAACACGGCAGAGATGATTGAGGGAACCGTAAAAAAAGTGACCCATGGGAATGAACTTGTTACACGCACCAACGAAGCCTTTACCGAGGTATCCTCAAGTTCTTCCAGGGTGGGGCAGCTTGTGGAAGAAATTGCTGCAGCATCCAGGGAACAGGCCCAGGGCATAGAGCAAATTAACAAAGCCGTTGCAGAAATGGACAAGGTAGTTCAGCAGAATGCGGCCAATGCCGAAGAATCAGCATCCGCATCCGAGGAAATGAGCGCCCAAGCCGAACAGATGAAATCCATGGTACAGGAACTGGTGGCCATGGTGGGAGGAAGGGCTGCGGGTCAGGGTATGGGATGAAAAAGGGAAAAACATTTCTGCTCCCACACCGGAGCATCCCTGAACAATGCCCTTACACCCGACCCTGCATATTGCCAAGTGAGCGGACAGTTCCCGCATTCTCCAAACACCCGAAACCCTTTGTTTTAAAGCCTAAAAAAGTAAAATAAGCCATGGCACTCCCCTTGCAAATGCAGGCCTCAGACAAAGACTGCCCGTTCCATCCAAAAAAACCGGAATCCCTGTCATTTTTTTTAACACCCTGTAAAAGAAGCCCGGAAAAGAAACCAGCACCCTGTAAAAAAACATGCCACCCTTCTTTTGATAACATATAAAAAATTCTTATTTTTACAGCCACAAGCCTAAGACATAAGACTCCGGCCCCGTATTTGCACAGGATACAGATGAGCTGTGCGGGGGGCCGTGGGACAGCCTCCCCAGCCAAAGGAAGGAAAAACCATGAGCCCGTGCCTATACATTCTTTTTGCGGACCCCAATCCCCATATATGCCAGCTTCTGCAGCGGGAGCTCCGCATGCTTCCCTGCAGGGCACTAACCTTCTGTACAGGATATGCACTCATGGAAAGAATTCAGCAGGATACCAGAAAAGGCACCATACCGGATCTTGTGGTACTGGATCCGGATCTGGCGGATATCCGCAGAGAAGACCTGCTGGCTGCCCTGCACATGCAGCTTCCCGCAACACCGCTGGTGCTGCACTCCCTCCATGCAGGGCAAAGGCACCGTATGGATATACCCCTGCCGCCCCTTCTGATTTTCATGGAAAAAAACAGCAGCAGCCACATCCGTATCCGCAGACTCATTGAAACCCGCATACAATGGCAGGGGGACCATTAAAATATGAAAAAAATAAAACATAATAACCTTTCCTTTGTTCCCCTGCCCTCTGCACATGGAGATGCCACAAAACCCCATGATGCCTATTCAAAGCTTGCCCGGCGCATGGTCATCACCTCCCTTTTCATAGGCCTTGCCCCCCTTCTCCTTGTGCTGGCCATTACCCTGAACCAGTATGACAGCACCACAAGGGAAAAAATATCCAATAACCTCAGTGCAATTGTGGAGCATAACCGGTCGGAAATTGATGCTTTTCTAAATGAGAAAACTTCCAACCTCCAGAGCCTCGTTCTTTTGTCCCCCCCGGAAGAGCTTCAGAAACCCGAGGTTCTGGAATCCCATCTCCGCAGAATGCGGCGGGTATATGGCCCCGTTTTTGAAGATATGGGACTGGTCTCCGCCACCACGGGCCGCCTTGTGAGTTATGCAGGCCCCTTCAGGCTGGGCGCTGCGGATTACAGTCAGGCAGAATGGTACCTGGAATTTCTTAAGAGCAATAAAACCCATGCGGCAAGCGATGTCTTCCTTGGCCTGAGGGGCATGCCCCACTTCATTGTCATGGTAAAAGCCAATGACAGTGAAGGCAAACCATGGATACTCCGGGCCACCATCGATTTTGAATCCTTTAACACCATTGTCCGCAATCTCAGAATAGGCGAACGCGGCTTTGTAACAATCCTTAACCGCCAGGGAGAACTACAGACCCGGCCCCTTCAGGATATTTCTCCCCATACCCAGGTTTACCAGAAACTTTTAAGTACCCGCTCCGGGGATGCCCTTATTTTTCATCAGGGCAAAGATAAAAACGGGCATAAGCAGATTTATGTGGCAGGCTTTTTAAAAAACGGAGACTGGATGCTGATTTCCCAGCAGCCCGAATCCGAGGCCTTTTACCATCTTATCCGGACCAGAAAACTTGGAATCTTCCTCTTCCTTGGCTGCGCTCTTGTCATTGCCTTTCTGGCCATCCGTTTTTCCAAAAAACTGGTGCATGCCCTCCAGAGAAAGGAAACGGAAAAACAGCTGATGAACCGACAGGTCATTGAAACGGGCAAACTGGCATCCATCGGTGAGCTGGCTGCGGGTATTGCCCATGAAATCAATAATCCAGTGGCCATTATGGTGGAAGAAGCCGGATGGATAGACGATCTCCTCGCGGAAGAAAATCCCGAACAAATCAAAAACATGCATGAATTCCGCACCTCCCTGAACCAGATCCGCACCCAGGGCCAGAGATGCAAGGAGATTACCCGCAAGCTCCTCACCTTTGCCCGCAAATCAGAATCCAGCAACGAAGCCCTTCTGGTCAACGAGATGATCCGGGAAGTGCTTCCCCTCTGCGAACCAAGGGCCCGCTATGCCCAGGTGAGCATAGAAACCCGGCTTGCTCCGGATCTGCACAGGGTCATGGCTTCAAGAACTGAGGTACAGCAGGTAATACTGAACCTTGCCAACAATGCCATTGATGCCATGGAAAACGAAGGGGGCAGCCTTTGCTTTGAAACGGTGAATCACGATGATTTTCTGGAAATACTCATAACAGATACGGGTCCCGGCATACCAGAAGCCAACCTGAAACGCATCTTTGATCCCTTTTTCACCACCAAACCCGTGGGCAAGGGAACGGGTCTGGGCCTTTCCATCTGTTACGGCATCATTGCCACCATGGGCGGAAAGCTTGAGGTGGAAAGCATGATGGGTGCAGGCACAACCTTCCGGATTCTTCTGCCTGCCATACAGGAAATAAAAGAGAGTGAAGAGCAGTCCTTCACGGACCATAAACAGAATCAAGACCTTTAACGCATCAGGCAAGGAGTGAAACCATGGCTAAAAGAAAAGTTCTTCTCACAGATGATGAAACCGGTTTTGTGGAAACCCTTTCCAAGCGCCTTGAAAAAAGAGATTTCCGACTGGTTGCGGCCTTTTCGGGAGATGAGGCCCTAAGAACCCTGGCGGAAAATCCATGGGTGGATGTGGTCATTCTGGATGTAAAAATGCCCGGCATGGACGGCATTGAGACCCTAAGCCGCATCAAGCTGGAATTTCCCCTGGTGGAAGTAATAATGCTCACAGGCCATGCCACGGTGGAAACAGCCATAGACGGCATGAAAAAAGGTGCCTTTGATTATCTCATGAAACCCTGTGACATTGATGTCCTCACAGCCAAGGTGGATGAGGCCTCCCTCAAAAAGCAGGCCCATGAAGAAAAAATCGTGACTGCCAAGGCCATGTCCATCGCCAACCAGAGGGGGGACTGATGCCAGAAAACCGCCGCCTGCTCCTTGTGGACGATGAAACCGGCTATGTCCGTGTTCTGGGCAACCGGCTGGAAAAAAGGGGCTTTTCCGTGCTTCGGGCCACCAGCGGTGCTGATGCCATACGTCTTCTCCGCCATGATACTGCGGATGTGGCCATACTGGATCTGAAGATGGAAGATATGGACGGCATGGATGTTCTTAAAATTTTCCGGCGCATGGCCCCGGAAACCGCTGTCATAATGCTGACCGGCCACGGCAGCGAAGAAGCCAAAATGGAAGCCCTGAAGACAGGGGCCTCGGACTACCTGACCAAACCCTGTGAACTGGAAACCATGCTGGAAGCCATCAACAGAATCCTTGAAATAAGGGGATAGCTCCATGCCCAACACCGGAAGACGCTACCATGATATTTCCCTTGTGCTGGTGGACGATGAACAGGCCTTCCGCGAAGCCCTGGCCAAACGCCTTGAAAAACGTGAACTGAAGGTTTACCCCACGGGTTCCGCCCGTGAGGCCATGGCCCTGCTGGAAAAGGAAAATGCCGACGTGGTGGTTTCCGACATACGCATGCCCGAGGAAAACGGCCTCAGCCTCATGAACCGTATCCGGGAGCTTTATCCGGACATGGAGGTGATTCTTCTCACGGGTCAGGGAGACATCCGCGAGGGTGTTGAGGGCATAAGGGCCGGAGCTTTTGACTACATCACCAAGCCTGTGGAGATAGACCACATAGAAAGCAAGATCTTTCAGGCTGCGGCTGCGGTACGCCGCCGCAGGGAAAGAAAGGCTGAAGGCGAAATCCGCAAAGAACTTGAAGAAAGGGCCCTTCAGGCGGAAAAGCTTGCCACAGTGGGCACCCTTGCCACGGGAGTTGCCCATGAGATCAACAATCCCCTTGCCATAATCAATGAGGCGGCAGGATGGATAGCCCAGGTGATGGACAGGCCTTCCATGCAGGATCTTCCGGAAAAAGCCAGCCTGAAACGGGCCTCGGATATCATACAGACGGCCGTGGAAAGGGCAAGGCGCATCACCCATCAGCTTCTGGGCATGGTCCGCAGGGAGGCGGAAGCACCAGGGGCCTGTGACATGCCGGCTTTTCTTCAGGAAGTGGCCTCCCTGAGCCGCACCATCCATCCTGAAAATGAAATTTCCATTGTGGTGGAAGAAAGCCCTGATCTTACCCTTTTCACCGATCCGCACAGACTTCGGCAGATCCTTGTGAATCTTGTGGAAAATGCCATACAGGCCACGCCCAAGGGGGGTTGCATCAGCCTTTCCGCCTTTTCACCGGAAAAGGAAAGAATTTCCATAGAGGTTAAAGACACAGGCCCCGGCATCCCTGAAAGCGTTAAAAAGCGAATATTTGACCCCTTTTACACCACAAAGCCCCAGGGTAAGGGTACGGGCCTTGGCCTTTACCTCTGTAGGGATCTGGCCCATCAGCTGGGCGGAGATATTGTGGTTTCCAGTCGGCCCGGAGAAGGAGCCTCCTTTATCCTCACCCTTCCCGGAGTACTGCCAAAAACTGCATCCACCTGACAAACCTCACCATCAAAAAAACACAGGGAGGTTTTCTTATCCCCTGAATAACGAAATAACCGGAGGATTTATGACTTCCACCTTATCCATGCCCCGCATCCGGGGTGATCTTTTCGGAGGGCTGACCGCAGGAGTTGTGGCCCTTCCCCTGGCACTGGCCTTTGGTGTGGCTTCGGGAGCCGGAGCTGCGGCAGGCTTATACGGAGCCATCATGCTGGGCCTAATTGCAGCTCTGGCGGGCGGGACGAAAATGCAGATCTCCGGACCAACCGGCCCCATGACCGTGGTTTTTGCAGCCATTCTCATATCCATGGAGGGAAACATTGCCATGGTCATGGGTGCCGTTCTTGTCTGTGGTGTGGTACAGATCCTGCTAGGCCTCAGCAAGACCGGAGCCCTTGTCAGATTTATTCCCTACCCGGTGGTATCGGGTTTCATGAGCGGCATCGGACTGATCATTATCCTTCTTCAGATTGCCCCACTGCTGGGCGCACCCTCACAGGCTTCACCCACGGGTGCAATTTTTGCCATACCTGCGACTTTAATGTCCATTAATTTTCAGGCGGCCTTTCTGTCCCTCCTTACCCTGCTCATTGTTTTCCTCACTCCCATGAGCATCAGCCGTATTCTCCCCTCTCCCCTGATGGCCCTCATCAGCGTAACCCTCATCTCCATTATTGCGGGCTTCAAGGTGCCTGTCATAGGAGAAATTCCCATGGGGCTGCCGGATCTCACCCTGCCTCTCTTCAGTATGGAAACACTGAAGCCCGTGATTGTTGCAGGCGTTACCCTTGCCCTTCTCGGCAGCATAGACAGCCTTCTCACCTCCCTTGTGGCGGACTCCGTAACGGGTACCCGGCACAACTCCAACCGGGAGCTTGTAGGGCAGGGCCTTGGCAACAGCCTCTGCGCCTTTGTGGGGGGGATTCCCGGAGCCGGAGCCACCATGCGCACAGTCGTGAATATCAAAGCAGGGGGAAGTACACGCATCAGCGGCGTCACCCATGCGGTTTTTCTTCTGATTCTTCTTCTGGGTGCCGCCCCTCTGGCCCAGAACATTCCTCTGGCCGTTCTTGCAGGCATCCTCATCAAAGTAGGACTGGATATTCTGGACTACCGTTTTATCAAGCTTCTTAAAACAGCCCCCAAAGATGATCTCATGGTCATGACCGCCGTCTTTGTACTCACGGTTTTTGTGGATCTCATCATTGCCGTAGGAGTGGGGGTTCTCTTTTCCATGGCACTGATCACCAAAAGGGTCAGCAATCAGGCCCGCGTCAGCATCTGGCCCGATGACGAGAGTGCCACCAGCCATATGCAGGGACAAGTAAGGGTACTTGAAATTCAGGGGGCTTTTTTCTTCGGATCCACCAGTCGCCTTACGGACAATGTGGATCAGGTACTGGGCACAAAGGTCATCATTTTCAACTGCAGTCGCATCCCCTTCATTGACCTGAGTGCCGTTTTTGCGCTGGAGGAAACCATTGAACGGCTCAAAGCCTCAAAAATCACATCCCTTGTGGTCATGCCCCCGCAGATCAGGGCACAGCTCATTAATCTGAACCATGAAGGACTTCCATCCCAAATAATATTTCCGGACCTTAAAAGTGCACTCATGGAAGCAGAAATCTTTACGCAGCCTGAAAAAAGCCCCAAAGCTCTGGTCCCCGGTGCCCGTATTCTGCTGGTGGATGATGAAAAGGACTTCACGGAAATGCTTGCTCTGCGCCTTGAAGAAAGGGGACACATTATTTCCCTTACCCACGACGGCAGGGAAGGACTGAACCTTCTTAGGGAAAAACCACAGGATGTGGTTGTACTGGATCTCCGTATGCCCGGGATGGGCGGACTTGAGGTACTGGCAGAGTTGAAAAAAGAGTTTCCCTCCGTAGAGGTTATTCTTCTCACAGGCCACGGAAGCGAAGAAAGTGCCGTTCAGGGTATGCGCATGGGAGCCTTTGACTACCTCCTTAAACCCGCAGAATTTTCAGAACTTCTGGATAAAATCAAGGCAGCCCGAAGGCGCAAGATCAGCCAGGAAGAGCGTATTCGTCAGGCAGAAGAAAGACTTATATCTCCCCGGACTTCCCAAGGTACAGGACTGCAGCATCAGGAAAACTAATCTTCAGACCTGCCGTTTCTTGAGTACCTGAGGCATTGCTCAAGAAACGGCACTGATTTATCGAAACAGGCCGAAGCAACTCAAAATACAATTTTTGCACTGTCCTGGTTTTTTACTGGAGTTTTCCGCATTTTTTCCTGCTTCCCTTCCTGCGATTTTCTCCGTCATACATTCCTCAAAGACATAATGAAACATGCCTGTTTCATGCACCATCCACCTTTACAGCCCGGGCCGTGTCGATAAAAATGAATACTGCAATACCCTTAGCCCTCAAAGACAAAACCCCATTCGCCTGTTCTGAACAGCATTTATAAAAAAAATAGACTTCCTTATTTTTCCGTGCTATCAGATTTTCCTACCTGATCATGAAATGTTCTTATCAAATTAAATATAGAAAGATAAGACGCTTCATATACAGATGAACTATAGGCATCTTTCCTTCAGAGGAAGCATGCCTGTATGTATTTTATTTCAACTTTTTTCAAAAGGAAACCTTGATATCTATGGGAAAAATCTTTTTAAACCAAACCTCCCCCACACAAGGGCGCAATTCTTTTCACAGAAATATTTGTATTCCCGAAATGCCATTTCCTAAAACCCAAGAAATGTCTTTCGGTAATTTAATCATTCATGCCTGAGCCAAAACCGCCTTTTTTGCCCCTTTCGTCAGGCCCGAATTTATCCCTTTCATGCCACTGTGCAAAATAGGATCAAAATTCCCGCCTCCCCTGAACGGAACAAAAAATCCTGGTTTTCATCCGGGCACCCTGTACTCATACAATATTGATGAAGGATTCGGAGAGAACACCATGACTAACACCTTTTCCATCAAAACCCTCCGGGGAGATCTTTTCGGCGGACTCACCGCCGGTATTGTCGCCCTGCCCCTTGCCCTTGCCTTTGGCGTCGCTTCCGGTGCAGGAGCCGCCGCAGGCCTTTACGGAGCCATCATGCTGGGTATGATGGCCGCCATTTTCGGCGGTACCCGTACCCAGATATCCGGTCCCACCGGACCCATGACCGTTGTATTTGCATCCATTCTCGTGGCTGTAGGCAGTGACCTTGCCACTGCAATGTCTGCTGTGCTCATTGCGGGACTTATCCAGATCATCATGGGCTGCGTAAAGGTTGGCGGCCTCGTGCGCTTTATCCCCTACCCTGTGATATCCGGTTTTATGAGCGGCATCGGCATTATAATCATTCTGCTGCAGATAGCCCCTCTAATGGGAACATCTCCCAAAACCTCACCCTTCCTTGCCATCATGACACTGCCCTCCACCCTTATGGCCGTTAATTTTCAGGCACTGATACTAGGTGGGCTGACCCTGCTCATCGTTTTTTTTACTCCCATGCGCATCAGCCGGATAATTCCATCCCCTCTGATTGCCCTGATCGCCATAACCCTTCTCTCTATGGGGCTGGGCTTCAAGGTTCCCGTCATCGGTGAAATTCCCCTTGGACTTCCGGAATTTATCATGCCAGCCTTCTGTCTCCAGGCATGGACCACCATCCTTGTTCTGGGCATCACCCTTGCCCTTCTGGGAAGCATTGACTCCCTGCTCACTTCCCTTGTGGCAGACTCGGTCACAGGCACCCGCCATAAACCCAACCGGGAACTGATCGGTCAGGGCCTGGGAAATATGATGTGTTCCTTTGTGGGTGGCCTTCCCGGCGCAGGCGCCACCATGCGCACGGTGGTCAACATCAAAGCAGGCGGACAGACAAGAATCAGCGGTGTCACCCATGCAAGCCTTCTGCTCATCCTTCTTCTGGGAGCCGCGCCCCTGGCCACCAACATCCCCATGGCGGTTCTTGCGGGTATTCTCATCAAGGTCGGCGTTGATATTCTGGACTACAAGCTTCTTCGCCTCATAAAAACCGCTCCCCGGACAGACCTTTCCGTTATGACCGTGGTTTTCGGACTCACGGTTTTTGTGGATCTCATCATTGCCGTGGGCGCAGGTGTTTTCATGTCTATGGGTATGATCATCCACCGCATGGTCCGGCAGGCCAACTTCAAAATTTACCCTCTGGATAACACCCGATCCGATGCCATGGAAGGCAGAATCCGTATCCTTGAAATAAACGGCCCCTTTTTCTTCGGTTCCATGAGCAAGCTTGTGGATGAAGTGGACACGGTACTGGATACAAAGGTAATTATTTTTGATTGCCGCAAGGTTCCCTTCATTGACCTCAGTGCTATTTTTGCTCTGGAAGAAATTATTCTCCGCCTTAAGAGTTCGCACATTCAAACCTTCATTGTACTAAGTGAAGTACTCAGAAATGAACTTGTGCATCTCCACGACAAAGATCTTCCCGAAGAAATTCTCTTTGTGGATTTTGAAAAAGCACTTGAAGAAGCAAAAAAAATAGACAAAGAGAAATAAACGCTTTATATTTTTTCTGAACCCTCATTTCAAAGTACGGAGCAGATCGTGCAAAATATGCACCCGGATATTCTGCCTTCTGCTCCGTGCGGGGCCTTTTTTGTACCGGCCTTTGAAGTCAGAGGGCTGTGGCAACAGAAATTATAAAAATTTATAAACAAAGGATAAAATAATAGAGACTACACACACCTGCCACATTCCCATGCATTGTCATTCTGCCTGAAAAAGAGATGTCTGAACCTGCCCGCTGGCCTTAGAAACATGGCCCTGTTTCTTCAGAAATTCAGCGGAGACCATCACAGATCCATCCAAAGTGGCCTGATACAGACAATGCACTGATGCGTGAAAGCACAAAACTCCGCACGCAACGGGAATGTGGCAGGTGTAGTAGCCGCATACTGGTGAGAAATCAAAAAAACTGAACTACGGACAGCAGGTACAAGGTAAATCAGTCCTGAATCTTACCCTGTTCACCTTCCATGACCGCTATCCTTAAAGCAGCTTCCTCCGTCATGAATTCCTCAAAGGCATAATGGGTGCTGCCCGCCTCCTTAGCTATCCGAATGGTGTCCGCAGGACTGAATTTCATGTTGGTGGGACAGGGCGTGTAAATCTGAACATAGGTGGGCCCCAGTTCCCGTGCAAGGAGAATGGCCCTGTTCACAGCCCTGCCAAGCCGCTTCGGGCTGGCAATGGTAACTCTTGCCCCATAAACACAACCTGCAGTTCTTGCCATTTCAAAAACAGGAATTTTCTTAAAATTCTTTCCCTTTGGAGCCATATGCAGCACCTGCCCTTCAGGAGACATCCCGCTTTCCTGACCGCCGGTATTACCGTACACCTCATTGTCCAGCATGATGGTGCTTATCTTTTCCCCCCTGAACCAGGAATGCAGGGTCATGTCCAGACCGATATCGGCAATACCACCATCTCCGGCCATCACCACCACGTCCTTATCCTTATCCGGATACCGGATGGACAGCATGCGCTTCAACCCTGAGGCAACGGAATTCTGATTACCAAAAGCGGTATTGGAATAATTCACTGCCGTCTGGGAAAGGGCAAAGAAGGAACATCCGGGAGTACCCACCACAAGAGTATCTTCCGGGGCGGGCAGTGCGGCAAGGGCCAGACGCACGCCCAGAGACACGCCGCACCCGGCACAGTGGGGGTGTTCCTCGGTAATTTCCTTGAAGCTGCCCAGATCTTTGATACCCACAGATTTTCCGTGGGGACCCTTTTCCACCAGATCCCTGTAATCCTCCGGCAGAATATGGGCCAGAGATGCTACGGGAGTAATGATCTTTTTTGACATATCAGCACCCTCCCCTGCTTTGTCCGGCCCCAAGGGCCTTTTTGACTTCTTCCACAATCAGCCATGGGGGCATGGTCATGCCACCAAAAACCCTTGGCGCACCGATGACACGGTGATTCCGGTCGATGGTTGCCCTGATTTCCCGTGCAAGCCACCCGCCTGCATTGAATTCCGGCACCACAACCAGATCTGCCGCTTCCAGTGCCTTAGACAGTTCGCTGCCCGGAAAGGGACGGATGGATTTAATTTTAATAAGGCCCACATCCATTCCCTCAGCCTGCATCATACGCAGGGCTTCCCGTGACTGGGATACGGCCGTTCCCGATGCGGCAATGAAAATTTTTGCGCCGGGGTTTTCCACTTCCAGCAGTCCGCCCATGAAATGTGCGATATGCTTTCTGGCCCGCTCCGCTGCTGCCAGCACTTCCTGATGCCAGCTGGCATTGGCGTTGCCACTGATGAAATTACTTTTATTCAGCAGGGGATCACGGGTGATGCGCATGGGAGGGGTTTCCATATCAAATACAGGCACCGGGGCAAAACCCGGATCATAGGGAGGAAGACAGCAGTCCTCCGGTGGCAGCAGCATTTCCTCCCTTGTGTGGGTCACAAAAAAACCATCGGCAAAGACCCCCACGGGCAGGTGAACATCGGGCTGTTCCGCCACCAGATAGGCCTGAAGGATCATATCGAAAAAATCCTGACCATTCTCGGCGTGAAGCATCAGCATGCCCGTATCCAGCAGCATCCCCATCTCAATATTTTCCGGTTGAATGGATGGAGGCAGGGAAACGCCACGGCACATAAAGGCACAGACAATGGGCTGCCTGGCACCGGCCCATACCGGAAACATCTCCATGGCCCGGAGGGTGCCCGGTCCGCTTGTGGCGGTGAAGACCCGACCGCCACCTAAGGCAGCACCATGCACCGCTGCCATGACGGCAAACTCGTTTTCCGCCCTGTAATAATCCTTGATATGCCCTTTGGCGAAAAGCTCACCCACCAGATGCATGCTTTCCGACTGCGGTGTAATGGGATAGGCAATGGCCATATCAACATTGGCCCGCTTAACGGCCTCGGCAACGGCTTCACTGCCGGTGATGAAGGCTTTATTGCGCAAACCGTGGAGCAGCTCTGCAATGGTATCCCTGTTCTTCTTTTTTTCTGAACACATTGTAAGTCTCCTGACCCGCACTGCTCTGATAAAGGCAGAGACGAATAATTCTGCATTTCACTTTGGAGGACAAAATTTCTGCCCCCCAAAGCAAATAATATCACACAGGAAAAGCAGCCAGATCAGCCGATTTTCAGGGCTTCCTTCGCACAGACCGTTGTGCAGAGTCCGCAGGCCTTGCAGCGGCTCTCATTGACTTCCACAAGCTTTTGCTCCGGCAAAAAAATAAATACATTGGGTTCCGGACAACTGGTGATGCAGATTTTGCACCCGATACATTTTTCCTTATCCACTCTGACTGATAAATACATAATCACTCACCTCCCTTTGTTCCCGGCAGAGGGAACTCCGTCAAAGCGGCCCCGGCTGCATCAATCAGTTCCATATTTTTCTCTATCATCTGACTGACCTTAGCAAATTTACCCGTAACAGCATCATCCAGTGCAGCCGTTGTTCCCGAAGCAACAAACTTTCCGCCACCAAAACGCTCTATCATGGATTCCTTCAGGGCTTCCATGGAGGTGAGTTTCCGCATGGCGTAAAGGCCGCCGAGCATGGCAATGTTGGTTGAAAGCTCTGAACCTGCGACTTCCGTGGCAACCCTTGTACCCGGTACATAGTAGATTTTTGCATTCAGATCAGAAAGACGCTTCAGATCCTCATCACTGATGAGGGGTTCATCGGAGTTTATGAGAATGGAGCCTCCTTCCTGCAGTCCGTCAAAAAAGGGCATGGTGTAGCACTTGCCCATGGTGATGACGTGGGGATGAAAGATCATAATTATGTTGGGATACAGCACTTCCCCCTTTTCATAAACCTTCTCTGAAGAAATACGAACATAGCTTTCCGCAGGCGCAAGGCGCTTTTCCGCACCGAAAAAGGGATTGACTGTACTTTCAAGGCCGTCCTTGTTGGCAGCACTTCCAAGAATATGGGCGGCTGTTACTGCACCCTGCCCTCCAAGGCCGGACATCCGGATAAAGACTCTTTCCATTGCATTCATTTTTTCACCTCAATACTCTCCAGAAACGCCTTGGCTTCCTGTGAAATATACTCTTTGCTCTGATAAAGCCCATCCTTCTCCCGCTGCTTGATCAGGGATACGGTCTCTTTGGGGTTGAACTTGTAGTTTGTGGGACAGGGACTGTAGAGCTGCACATAGGTGGGACCAATCTCCCTTGCCACCAGAATGGCCCGCCTCACAACCTTTGCCAGCTGCTTGGGTTTGGCCGGTGAAGCCGCAGCCACATAGGCGCAGCCACAGGTCTGGGCAATCTCCGGCAAAGAAAGCTTGGGAAACTTTTTCCCCGTAGGTGCCATGTTCAGAACCGCACCCTGCATGGACATGCCGCTTTCCTGACCACCGGTATTGGCATAGGCCTCATTGTCCAGCATGATGGTGGTGATTTTTTCACGGCGCAGCCAGGACTGCATTACCATATCAAGGCCGATGTCGGCGGTGGCACCGTCTCCGGCAATGACCACCACATCCTTTTCCTTATCCGGGAAGCGCAGTTTCAATGCCCGTTTCAGTCCGGAGGCAACGGCATTCTGATTGCCGAACAGGGAGTGGATATTGTGCAGTGCCACCTGGGGGAAAGCCAGCGCACTGCAACCGGTGGAACCGACAATCACCGTATCTTCCGGCATGGGAAGGGATGCCAGTGTGAGACGCAGGGAAAGGGCCAGACCACAGCCGGCACAAAGGGGGTGTTCTTCCAGAAGCTCCTTGTAAGATCCAAGGTCACCGATGCCGTAGTTTTTGCCGTAGGGACCATTATCCACCAGCTCCCGGTATTCCGGCGGCATGATATCCTCAAATCCGGGAGATATTTTCAGCATTCCGGTTTTCATTGATGGATCCTCCTGATTTCTGCAAGAATAAGCTCCGGTGGCATGGTCATACCGCCAAAAACCCTGGGCCCCCGGACAACCTTGCGGGGTTCATCAATCACATTGCATATTTCCTTGGCAAGCCAGCCCACGCGGTTGAATTCCGGTACAATGATGCCCTTTGCCCGGGATGCCAGGGCACAGATCTCTTCCCGGGGGAAGGGACGGATGCTTTTAATCTTGATGAGGCCCACATTAATTCCCTCTTCCCGGGCAATGGCAATGGCCTCACGGCTCTGACTCACAGCCGTACCCGAGGTTGCAATAAAGATATCCGCATCCTCGTGTTCCACATCAATCAGGCCGCCAAGGTAGTGATTAAGATATTTGCGGGAACGTTCTGCGGCCGCATCAATCTCCTGCTGCCAGGAAGCATGGGCAGCATAGCTGATGAAGTTACTCTTCATAACAAAGGGATCACGCATCTGCCGTACCGGTACATTTTCCATATCCATAACCGGAACCGGAGCACTATAGGGATCATAGGAGGGGAGCTTGCAGTCTTCGGGGAGCATATTCACCTTGTCCCGGGTATGGGTCACGAAAAACCCGTCTGCAAAGACTCCCACAGGAATATGCACGTCCGTTTTTTCTGCCACCATGAAGGCCATGAGGAGCATGTCATGCAGATCCTGGGAATTTTCCGCATGCAGCATCAGGATGCCCGTTTCCAGCAGATAGGCCATCTCAATGGTGTCCGGCTGGATGGTCAGGGGGGAGTTCACTCCGCGGGTCATGAAGGCACAGACAATGGGAAGACGGGCACCGGCCCAGGTGGGGAACACCTCAAAGGCCCGCATGGTTCCGGGACCGCCCGTGGCCGTAAAAACACGCACCCCGGCCATGGATGCACCCGCAACCGAAGACATGACGGCAAATTCATTTTCACCCCGGAAATATTCCTTCACATACCCCTGGGCATAAATATCTCCAACCAGATGCATGCTTTCGGACTGGGGTGTAATGGGATAGGCAATGGCCATATCAACGTTGGCACGTTTTATGGCCTCCCTGACAGCCTCGCTGCCGGTGATGTACTCACTGGTGCGGGGGGCTTCAAACAATAGATAATCCGGATCAACAATCTTCTGATCTATCATTGGTTCTTGCCACCTTTCAGTTCAATTACAAGTTCCCGCAATCGCTGCAGTTCGCAAAGACCGGCATCCCGCAGGGAAATCATGGCTTCCTCATGACCCGCCTCGGCGCATACGGCAATGGTGTAGCAGTCGGTTCCGCCGCGGATGATCTTCAGGGCAAGATTGGCATAGTGACAATGAACACCGATAAAAAGGCAGACATCAATCTTGTTGTGCCAGATGGTAAGATTCGGGTGGTTGGGGTTGACCTCAATGGCCGGGTTGATCATCGGATACTTGGGCCGGTAGTCCGGCATGGGAATCATCTTTGCCCCAACGGCTTCTGCAAGCTCTTTGAGGGCTGTGGCCTTTTCCGCCACGCCGGGTTTCCAGTCCCAGAGGATCAGCGGACCGGGGAAGAAAACCGGATTTCTGGCTTCAATCAGTTTCCGGGCAGCCGCCCGCAGGGCGATATCCCTGTCCACCGACTCCCCTTCCATGATCGCCTGACCGGGATCGGGAAGCATCACCCCCATTGTAGCGGCCGCAGGGGGCAGATAGCCCTCCGGACCGGGAAGCACTTTGTAGCTTGACTCTCTCATGCACATCCTCCTTGTTTCTGATTCTGATAATGGCCAGCTTCGGCCACGGCAGACACCGCTTCAGATGAGAACAGTCCTGACAGATCCGATAGGATCTGATTCAACTGCTTCATGCTGTCGGCGCATACCGTTACGTGGCCGAGCTTGCGACCTGGTTTACAGGCCTTGCCGTAAAGGTGCAGACAGGTGTTGGGAGTTCCAAGTATCCGGGCCATATCCGGCACGGTACCGATGAGGTTGATGGTGGCGGCAACCCCCCGAAGAGCAGTTGAACCCAGCGGCAGTCCCATGATGGCCCGCAGATGATTTTCAAACTGACTTGTTGCCGCTCCCTCGATGGTCCAGTGGCCTGAATTATGGACCCTTGGTGCATATTCATTGGCAAGCAGGTGGTCACCTGCCTGAAAAAGTTCCAAAGCCAGCACCCCGACATAATCGAGCCTGTCAAGGAGCCTTTGGGCATAACGCTCGGCCTGCGCCTGCATGGAATCATGGGGCTGACTTACGGCAAGGCGCAGTATGCCATGGTGATGGGTGTTTTCGGAAAGGGCATAAAAGGCCGTTTCCCCGGATGCGGCACGTACGGCAATGACGGATATTTCCCGGTCAAAATCCACAAGACTTTCCAGAATTGCGGGCTGCCCACCCAGAAGCTGCCAGGCCGGAGCCATTTCATCCATCTGCCGTATAAGGGTCTGACCCCTGCCGTCATATCCCTGCCGTCTCGCCTTGAGAACGGCGGGCAGACCTATGAGTGCCGCTGCCCTGTGAAGATCTTCCAGAGAATCCACTGGAAAAAAGGCCGCACAGGGTATGTCCAGCTCCGTGAAAAGTTCCTTTTCATGGACACGATCCTGGGCCAGCCTTAATGCTTCCGGCCCGGGACGGACAGGTAAATGGTCCGCAAGAAAATCCAGTGTCCGGACAGGAACATTTTCAAATTCAAAACCAATAACATCAGAGCTGGCCGCCAGATCCATGAGAGCTTCTGCATCGCTGTAATCATAACAGCATGAGCGTCCCAGTGGCGCAGCGCAGGCCTCCCGGTCCGGGGAAAAAATGGTAAATTCACAGCCAAGGGGAATACCGGCCAGAGCCAGCATTCGGGCCAGCTGCCCGCCTCCCAGCATCCCGATTTTCATGGTGTCTGCCTTCGCGGATCCGGCTGCGCCAGAACGCTTTCCGTCTGGCTGCGCCTATAGGCAGCCACGGCCTGACGAATCTGAGGGTAGCGGATGCCCAGTATACTTGCGGCCAGCAATGCGGCGTTAATGGCTCCAGCCCGGCCAATGGCAAGGGTGCCAACGGGAATACCGGCTGGCATCTGTACAATGGAAAGAAGGGAGTCCATGCCATTGAGTGCCCTGGACTGCACGGGAACCCCCAGAACAGGCAGGACGCACTTTGCCGCAACCATACCCGGAAGATGGGCCGCGCCACCGGCTCCGGCAATCACAAGCTCAAGACCCCTCTCCTCTGCGGATTCGGCATACTGAAACAGCTTATCCGGTGTTCTGTGGGCCGATACCACTTCCACCTCGTGGGAAACGCCCAGCTCATCCAGCATATCCGCCGCATGACGCATGGTTTCCCAGTCCGAGCGGGATCCCATGATGATTCCAACCAAAGGACATTCAGTTTCGGCTGTTTTCATGGCGTTCGCATATCCTTTCCAAAAGGGATCTTTCCTTGGTTCATAACATAAAACCATGATGACAGCTGCCCGGTGCAATTCTTAAAACAGCTCTGCCGCAGCCAGTCTTAACTTAAGAAAGACGGCATACACCTTGCCATAACCAAAGAAAAGTCGTATTATTTTGATTTATTGTTCGAAAAAAACTGATGATTGTTGAACAGGAACCGGGGATGATAAATTACAAACAGCTGTATTATTTTTGGAATGTTGCAAAATCTGGTGGTGTGACACATGCTGCAAAGCAACTGAATATAACGCCACAGACCATCAGCCACCAGGTAAGCGAGCTGGAAACATCTCTGGGGACAAGACTCTTCAGGCGGGTAGGTAAGCGCATGGAACTGACCCAGGCAGGGGAAGTGACTCTCTCCCGTGCGGATGAAATCTTTCAGATAGGCAATGAGATAGAACTGCTCGTGAGGGACCGGGCCATCAGCGGTGGTTTTGTTTTCCGGGCAGGCGTCGTGGATACGGTTCCAAAATCCATCGCCTATCAACTGCTCAGTGCCACCCTGAACCTCCCGGAACCAATCCGGCTGGTCTGCCACAGTGATAAGCCCGAACGGCTTTTTGGAGAGCTGGCCATTCACCGTCTGGATCTGGTGATTGCCGACCAGCCCCTGCCAAGGGAACTGGGAGTCAAGGCCTACAGCCATGAACTGGGACAGTCCGGAGTGACCTTCTGTGCCAGCCCCTCCCTGATCAGCTCACTGAAGGGCAGTTTCCCCGACTCCCTTCATAATGCTCCTATGCTTCTGCCCTCCCAGGGCACATCTCTGAGGTCGGCAGTAAGCCAGTGGCTTTCAAAAAATCAGCTCCGGCCGCAGATTGTGGCCGAATTTGCCGATACTGCACTTCTGAAAGCCTTTGGCCACACGGGGCTGGGAATCTTTCCCGTGCCTTCGGTCACAGCCGATGAGGTTGTCAGGCAGTATAACGTTAGGATCATTGGTAAATCTGAGGGGGAAAGTATCAGGTTTTTTGCCATTTCCCTTGAACGACGGCTGAAGCACCCAGCCGTTCTGGCAGTCAGAAAAATTGCCAGCGGCCTCTTCTCCACGGATGTTTCCAGCATGACACCGGAACCTTTCCTTTAAACCTCACCCCTTCATAAAATAAAAAACAGCCCGGACAGTACACAATAAAAGCATTCTGGCAGTGAGACTTCAGATCCTTCGAAACTCCTTATTCCTAAAAAAAATGGACAAGCAAAAATTACCATGCTATCAGACCTTCTCTGTTTGATCCGGAAGGGGTCGCATGAATTCTTTATTCTCAAAAATATAAGGTATTTCATAGACAGATATTACATGGGCATCTTCCCTTCAGAGGAAGTATGCCCGTATGTGTTTATTTTTAACTCTTTTAAGAAGGAGATCATTACAGCAATGCAAAAAACATCTTTTACGCAGGGCTGGCCCATCCGAAGGCCCTGTCCTTTCCACACAGGTTTTTATATTTCCGGAATTCCGCCCTGTAAAACGACAGGGAAGTATCCGGCAATACAATATCACGCCTGAGCCAAAACCGCCTTTTTTGCCCCCTTCGTCAGGCCCGAATTTCCACCCTTATTCATTAAACTGGAAAAAAGGTAAAATTCCCGCCTCCCCTGAACGGAACAAAAAATCCTGGTTTTCATCCGGGCACCCTGTACTCATACACCAATGATGAAGGATTCGGAGAGAATACCATGACTAAAGTCTTTTCCATCAACACCCTCCGGGGAGATCTTTTCGGCGGACTAACCGCCGGTATTGTCGCCCTCCCCCTGGCCCTGGCCTTTGGAGTCGCTTCCGGCGCAGGAGCAGCCGCAGGCCTTTACGGAGCCATAATGCTGGGCATGATGGCCGCCATTTTTGGTGGAACCCGTACCCAGATATCCGGTCCCACCGGACCCATGACCGTTGTTTTTGCTTCCGTTATTGTTTCCGTAGGCGGTGATCTTTCCATGGCCATGGCTGCTGTACTCATTGCAGGACTCATCCAGATCATCATGGGCTGCCTGATGGCCATGATCATCCATCGCATGATCCGGCAGACAACCTCTGCATTCATCCCCCGGATGACAACCGCTCCGATGCCATGGAAGGCAACATACGTATCCTGGAAATCGACGGACCCTTTTTCTTCGGCTCCACGAGCAAGCTTGTGGATGAGGTGGACGAGGTGCTGGGTACAAAGGTGGTGATTTTTGACTGCCGCAGAATTCCCTTCATTGACTTAAGTGCCACCTTTGCCCTAGAAGAAACCATTCTTAGGCTTAAAGGATCAAAGATTCAATCCTTTGTAGTTCTGACTGAAGCACTTCGAGATGAGCTTGTGCACCTCCATGACCGGGACCTGCCAGAAGAAATTCTGTTTATGGATTTTAACAAGTCATTGGAAGAGGCAAGAAAACTGGATCCGCGCAAATAAGCATTTTACATTTTTTTCCGATTCCCATTTAAATAAACCGGAAAGCACAGCCTGCCCCGTGGCCCTGCCCTCTGAACCCTGCCAATATTCAGCCCCGGCAGCCTTTAAAGTCATATCATTTTTTTCTCTTCCCTCCAGGCATTCAGAAATCACAGCTTGCCTAGCCCCTTTGAAGCATACTTTGCACACCATACAAACCTGAGATCAGCCATATTCTATGACGGAGATTCATTCCGCCAGGCTCTGAAGATGAACCTGAAAGGCTGTGAATTTTATCCGCCAGTACACCAATCTGCGGCAGCCACTCCTGTTTTATTTGGAAAAAAAGGGCCAGCCTGTTTTTATGCCTGAAAAAACAATCAAAAAAAATACTTTGTTTACAACAAAATCATGGTATACCCATCAGAATAAGGGTTCAGGATGCCCAGTCTGTATTTGACAGCAAGAATCGAAAACATTAAAGATATGCGTAACATGAAAACATCCCCGTTGATACCGATGTCGGTAATTCATCCGGCCGGTATCATACCCGGGGCGCAAAGCATTATATTAAGGAGGACGTACAATGACTGAAGGTAAGGTCATGAACCGGTGGCTGGTGGTTATGGGTGCCATCATGGTTCAGATGTGCCTGGGCGCAATCTACGCCTGGTCCGTATTCACGGGAGCGTTGCAGGATGCCGGTTGGACAGCGGCCCAGACCCAGGTGGTCTTTTCCGTGGCACTGGTTTCCTATGCCCTGTCCATGGTGGGTGCAGGCTTCAAACTAAATACGGTAGGCCCCAGGAATATGGCCATACTGGGTGGCCTGATTCTTGGCATCGGCTATGTAATTGCCGGACTTTTCGGCGGCACCAGTTTCTGGATGCTGCTGATCTTCATCGGCATTGTGGGCGGCACCGGTATTGGTGTGGGCTATGTGGTACCCATTGCCGTGGGCATGCGCTGGTTTCCCGATAAAAAGGGGCTTATCACCGGACTTGCCGTAGCTGGCTTTGGCCTCGGTGCCATGCTCTGGGTAAAACTGGCAGGAAGCATGGGCAATCTCATTGCTAATTTCGGCCTGGGCACCACCTTTGTCATTCTGGGTATCACCTTTGCCGTCTTTGTAACCATAGGCGGGATGTTCATGGTCTTCCCCCCCGAAGGCTGGCTGCCCGCAGGATACACACCTGAGACCAGCACTACCGGAGGAACCAGCAGTGTAGCTGCAGAATTCGGTGCCGGTGAAATGGTAAAAACCCCGCAATTCTGGATGATCTTTTTCACCTTTGCCTTCCTTGCCAGTGCTGGTCTCATGAGCATCGGCCTTATGCAGCTTTACCCCATGGAAGCTCTGATGGCCAATGGCATGGACAGGGCTTCGGCCATGGCCGTTGCCGGAACCGCCATGGCGGTTTTCTTCTCCATTGCCAATGCCGCAGGCCGAGTAGTATGGGGGATTATATCAGATGTTCTGGGCCGGAAAAACTCCATGGTCATCCTTGCCTTCTCCCAGGGTGCCGTAGTCATGGCCTTTACCTCCATGGCCGGAACCCCGGCCCTCCTCTACCTCGGTGCCACCCTCATCGGCTTTAACTTCGGCGGTGGTCTTGCCCTCTTTCCAACACTGACGGCAGACACCTTCGGTTCCCAGAGTGTGGGCAGAAACTACCCCCTTATCTTCCTTGCCTATGGAGCAGGCGCTCTGCTGGGCCCCAATCTGGGTGGTATTCTGGGTGGCATGGGCAAATTTGGTATGGCCTTCACCATCTGCGGCATCCTCTGTATCATGGGTGGTGTTCTTACCATGATGCTGCGCGCCCCTGAAAAAAAAACGGATGAAGCCATGGATGCCGAAATGGAAGCCGCATAAAAAGGGATTCTCCATATAAAAAAATATGAATAAGACCTAAAATAAAACTGCCAGTCCCCCTGAGGAGACTGGCAGTTTTATTTTATAGAGAAAAGAGGAGGCCTTTTCCTTTAATTACCTCTGATATAGGGCAAAGCAAAGGTCATGGTGGCAGTGTAACTGATACTCTCACATTTCAATGCCTTTTCCCCTGTTGCGGGAAAACTCCGGCTGGCCTTCACTATCCATGGACCGTAAAATTCTTCAAGAACAAGACTTCCCATGCCAGACTTATCGGTCCGGGTCTTCACTTCCTTCGCATTGGCAGCAAAAAGGCTGCTGGCTGCCAGTTCATAATCCGCAGCAGGCTTCCCATCCACCAGCACCCTGACCTCAAGGCTGTCCCCCGGCTGCAGCCGGTTGGGATTAACCATGGGCACAATCTCCACCTTATGTCCTATGGGTGTTGCAAAGGGATTGCTGTCCGGCCCGTCCAGGGGAAGGGTTCGCTGGGGCAGCACAGAAACCAGAGCCTTGGCATATTTTTCATAATAGATCTGGTGAAAATCCTTTTTCCCTTCCACAGGCCCATAATAAGCTGGCTTTGTATGGGCCGCAAAAACCCTGGCACCGGGGGTATGCATATCCACACGCAATGCCCGGAAGCCCTCCGTTCCCACTTCCATGGGAATACGACTGCCATCGGGCTCTATGCGCTCCAGTCCTCCCCATACCCTGTCAGAAATAAAATCCGCCATGGGATAACTGTGACCCCATCCGAAATAAACCACTGTCTTGGCCCTTGCCGTTGGCGCATACTTGGCATGCTGCCAGAGGGCAGGAGTATATTCCGTCATATTCACCCACAGATCATGGGCAGAAACCTGGGATACCAGTAAACCCAACCCCAAAATTGCACCGGTGATAATCTTTCCTGCTTTTTTCTTCATCACTTTCTCCCTTTTTTAGTTTAAACGAAAAATCTAAAGCAATGCCTACATTTCCGTTTTTTAAAAGTCAATTTGTTTTTAAATTGTAAAAACAAACTTTACAAAGACAAACTTTTTTGACCCATACATCTTAAGCTGCGGGAACCTGAATCAAAAAAACAAGGTAACCTTTCAGCACATTTTTCTAAAAACCATAAGCGTCAGGCAGATGCAAAGACACCCAGGCCATTTGTCCGTGACGCAATCCGAAACGATTGCAAGGTCACTTGCAAACAGCGAAGGTGACTTGCAACGGCTTAAAGCTGTTAAAGTTACAAGGTTGAAATCTCGGAATAAAATGAGCTGAACAATAGCAAAATACCAAAAACAAGCTCTGTGCCCTCAATGGGCACCCGTAGAGGGTTCCCCTTTCCCATATCTTCCGGCTCTCCCTTCAATGATTTTGTAAAGCGCATCTTTACATTGCTAAAGATTCTTTACAGGCATAAACTGGTTTAGTCTTGGCAAATTTTATTCTTGACTTCACAGGAAAGCCCGACTATCTCTTCCCGAAATAACGCAGGGATTTTCAGCTCCCACTTTTCCAGGGCTGAATACGGACTAAAAAAATACAAAAAAAAATCCCTGACTGTTCAGAACATCACCCAGAAAACTATACATAATTTTTAAAAGGTTTTTTTTACCCATGAAGAAGCGTTCCTCGGCCATATGCATTCTGCCCATACCCGAACCCCGCAGAGGGACATGTTTTTTTCCACTGCTCCTTACTCTTCTTTTTTTCCTTCCCATGACAAGCCCTGCAGACCCGGGCTTTCTTTTCCTTGAACCCGGCCCTGAAATGCGACGTTCCGGTGGCGGCAATGCCCATGGAGGTGGTCATGGTTCAGGTGCTGGCACACAGAGAAAAAAAGAGGGGCAGGATACATCAGAAAATGAAACACACTCCGGCAGCAAAAAAACAGGAATGAAGGAAAAGGGAGAAAAAAGCCCCATGGAATCCCAGGGAAAGGGGCATCCCGGATCAAGGGCTTCTGAACCGGAAAAAGGAGAAAAAAAAGAACGGGAAAAAAGAGCTGCCATGTCCCACCCCGCCCACTATACCCTGCTTCTGGGCTGGCCGCCTGCCATTAAAGCCGAAGCCTCAAAGGAGCTTCTCAGGGCAGAGACTGCCATCCTGAGACCGGACCTTTCCAGAGAGATTCTTGCACCAGAAAAAGAAGGTCCTGCCATCCGCATCCGGGATGCGGCCCTGATTCAGGGAACCTACCACATCAGCGCAGCACTGGAAAAAACCGACGATGTGGGCAGGATATTCAGGCTTTTCACCACGGCTTCCATGCGCAACACAGGAGAAAAGACAGACCCCCCCGAAAAAAATCCGGAAGCTGCCCTTGACGTCCATCTGCCATGGTTTTCCATGGAAGACCTGAGTCCGGATCCGGGCAAAAACTTTGCAAGAGTCCACAGAAAATACACGGGCGACACCCTGCCCCTGAGAATCCGGCTGGGGGGCATCCCCGTACCGGACCTTCCCGTTACCCTCACCACGGCAGAGGGCTGGCAACAGACCCTGAACACCGATGAGGCCGGTCTGGTCACTTTCGTCCTGATCAAAGAAAGGTTCCATGGCAAAGGTGTAAACAAAGCACCCATCACCTTTTATGCAAGGACAGAACTGAACAGTGATTACGAAGGGCACCGGCAGCTAATAAAAAAGGCCCGGGCTAAAACAGGTGAAGAACACCCTGCTGGAAAATCAGAAATTCTCCGCACATCCCTTGCCCTGCCCGTTCATCCCACCCCCCTGGACTGGGAAAGCCGTGCCGCAGGATTTTATACCCTCATTCTCACGGGCCTTGCCATCGGACTGGGTACGGCCATCCGGAGAAGAAAAAGGAGGGGAAGATGGTTCTGATACTACCACCCTCAAGCACTAATATCCGCAAGGAAACACCCGTTTTTTCGACAGTCCGGAGGAAAAAACCATGCGCATAGACCGTATCCGACTCTTTGTTCAAACCCTGTGCTTTGTTTTTCTCATATATGGCGGCCTTAGCGTATTTTCCATTGGCAGTGCCATTCCCACCATGGCCTGTATTTATGCGGAAAACCGGGGAGGCTCCTGTTTTCTTTATCCATTCCAGCGTTTTCTTTCCATGCCCTGGGCCAGCCTCTTCGGCAGCGCTGCCATCCCCTTCCTTGTCTATCTGGGCACCTTTTTCATCTGGGCCTTAGTTTTTGGCAAAACCTTCTGCGGCTGGATATGCCCCTTGGGTTTTCTTCAGGATATGATCACAAAAATCCGGGAATGGGTGGGCATTGACGGCTCCCGCTTTGCATGGAAAACCCGGGACCGCTTCCAGTGGGTTAAATACGCCCTTCTAGTGCTGCTCATTCTTTTACCCATGGGCATAGGAAACAGCCTCATGGGACTGCCCCGGTTCACAGCGGATCTGGCAGTCCCCTTCTGCCAGATCTGTCCGGGTAAACCCATCATTCCCCTTTTTGCAGGCGACACCAGCCATTTGATCATTGATTTTTCCAGTGCCACCAAGCTCATTCTCTCTAGCCTTTCCATGCTCATTGCAGGACTTTTCCTTGTGGGAGGCTTTGTCAAACGCCGCTACATCTGCGCCTTCTGCCCCATGGCTGCCCTGCTTTCCCTCTTTGACCGCATCGGTCTTGTGGGACTTAAAAAAAAGGGGGAAGCCTGCACCTGCTGCGGCAACTGTTTCAGGGCCTGTCCCATGGAAATCCGGGAGATCGCAGAGCTGCGGGACAAAAAACACATTGTCACCCAGGACTGCATGCTCTGCATGCGCTGCATTGAAGTATGCCCGGAAAACAAGGCCCTGACGGCCACCATCATAGGACTGCCCGTTTTTTCCGCATCCGCCGAAGGCTTCCTTAAACGTCAGGCAAAAACAGCTTACGCAGCCAAGGCCCATGATGATGCCAAGGTTCTGCAAGATTCCGTCACAGACCCAGAAAGTGCTTCCAGATGAAATCTGCCCTTATCCAGAAACTATCGGCCATTTCCGGAAAAATAAAAGCTGCCGGAACCCCTGAGGTCCCAACAGACCCGAAGGAATCTTCAAAAATCTCTCCCGAAGACCGTGTGGCCAGACGCCTGTCCCTGCACATGGGCATGGCCGTGCGGGAAATCTTTGACAACATTGCCCTGGAAAAAAACCGGCCCGCATCCATGGCCCCCTTTGACACGCTTTTTAAAAACTTTGCCGATGCACCGGAAAAAATTCTGCCCCCAACACGCAGAAAAAAAATCGGCATCTACTGCATGGCCGTACCTGAAGAACTGATCTATGCCGCAGGTGCCCTTCCCGTAAGGCTCTGTGCAGGCAGCGGCGATGCCGCAGAAGCCGGAGAAGCTCTTTTTCCCGATGTCTCCTGTCCCATGGTCAAAGCAGCCACGGGCTTCACCCGCACCGGTGTTCTGCCCATGTACAGGGAATGCGATCTCATCATCATTCCCACCACCTGCGACTGGAAGGTCAAGCTGGGGGAGCTGATCTCCCGTCATGTTCCGGTCATGATGCTCTCTGTCCCAAAATTCAAGGCTGCGGAAAGCTCCCGCAGGTTCTGGTACGCAGAAATCCGCAGACTTATGCATGCACTGGAAAAGATTACCGGAAAGCGCATCACCAGAAAAAAACTGAGGGCTGCCATGGATATGATGCACAAGGCCCAGCAGGAATTCAGAAGGCTGCAGACCCTGCGCATGGATGACCTTTCCCTTATCCGGGGCAGGGATGCGGCTGCCGTAGCCAATGCCTGGTTTTATATGGATGCGGCGGACTGGACCCTTGCTGCAAAAAATCTCAATGAAGAGCTTCTGGAAAGAAAGAAAAAAGGCCTTGGCACAGCTCCGAAGGCGGCCCCCCGCATTCTGCTCACCGGCTCCCCTGTGATTTTTCCCAACTGGAAAATACCGGATCTCATTGAAAATGCTGGTGGCACCCTCACCTGTGACGAATTGTGCAGCTCCGGCAGGCTGCTCTGGGACATGGCCTGCATAGACGAACCCCTTTTTGACGATATGCTGGATGCTCTGGCGGACCGCTGCCTCCTGCCCTGCACCTGCCCCGTGTTCACGGACAGGGAAGACCGAAAAACCAGACTTTTCAGAATGATAAAGGATTACAAGGTGGAAGGCGTGGTGCACCATGTACTGAAGGGGTGTCATCCCTATGACATGGAGCTGCGCCCCCTGGAAGCGGAGCTTGCTGCGGCAGGGGTTTCACAGCTCAAAATAGAAACGGACTACAGTCCCGAAGATACGGAACCCCTGCGCACCCGTGTGGAAGCCTTTGTGGAAACCCTTAAAGGCAGACGGATGCGCATGGGAAAAAGCGCATAGACAAATTTTTTGCCCCCGCCTTCCCTGAAAAAGATCATTTTAGCTTTCAGGTCAGAAGCTGGGGCGTCCCTATGGGAAAGGAGGATATATGGATCTTTACCTTGGCATAGACATCGGCTCCACCACCACAAAAATAGCCCTCATGGATACCGAAGGCCTTATGGGAAGCAGGGTGCAGCCCACGGGCGTACACTGCGGAGACACCGTGGAAACAGCCCTGAAGGATCTTCTCCGTGAAACCGGCCTCCAGCGGGAAGACATCCGCAAAACCGTGGCAACGGGCTATGGCCGCCGCCTGATTCCCTTTGCCGATGAGGTGATCAGTGAAATCACGGCCAATGTCCGGGGAACCTCCTGGAGCTGCACGGATCTTGAAACACCCGTGCGCACCATCCTCAACATCGGCGGTCAGGACAGCAAGGTCATTAGCGTAGACAGCTTCGGCGTTACGGAAAACTTTGCCATGAATGACAAGTGCGCCGCAGGAACCGGCCGTTTTCTGGAAACCGTGGCAAGGATTCTGGAAATCAATATGACAGACTTAGGCCCCCTTTCCATGGAAGCGGAGATTCCTCTTAAAATCAATGCCACCTGTGCCGTGTTTGCTGAATCGGAAATAATCTCCCTCATTGCCCGTAAAAAAGCCCCATCGGAAATCGCAGCAGGGGCCCATTATGCCATAGCAAGGCGACTTTCCCGCATGGCACGGCGGGTGGGCGTAACGGAACCCGTGGCCTTTGACGGCGGACCTGCCCTGAATAAAGGCCTTGTAAAGGCCATAGAAGATGAACTGGCCCTGGATATCCATGTCCCGGCCTGGCCGCAGATAACAACGGCCATCGGTGCTGCCCTGCTGGCAAGGGATGCCCACATGGTGGCCGCCGCATGAGTGGTCTGCCTGCGCTTCCCCTGGAATTTCCAGCCCTCTTTCTCGCGGGGCTGGCCTTTGGCCTTGGCATCTGCAGCACCTCCTGTCTTCCACTGATGGGAACCTGCATTCTGGGTAACAGCCGGAAACCTTCGGACGGCATACTGGCCCTGCTAAGCTTTATTTCCGGCAGGCTGTTCACCGCAGGACTTCTCGGTGCCATCTTCGGCGGGCTGGGGCAGGCAGCCATGGCCCGGTTAGAAACACCGTCCATGACTCTGGCTTCCGGCCTTTTCACCCTGCTGGCAGGACTTTTTCTCCTGTTCCGGCCAAGGTGCAGCGGATGTGCAAGCAGAAAAAGGGCCGCTGCCCCTCCCCTGCTGCTGGGCCTGGCAAGCCCTCTGGTGCCCTGCCTGCCCTATGCGGCCATGATGGCGGCAGCGGCAGCCTCGGGTTCCGCCATGAAGGGTGCGGGTCTTGCCATGGTTTTCACCCTTGGCACCAGCCTTTCTCCCCTGATTCTGGCCTGCATGGCCATGGGCTGGGTAGGGGCGGGCATGGCCGGGAAGCTCCCCCGGCAGATTGAAGGCTTTTCCAGGGCTGCAGGTCTGGTGGTGGCCATTTTCGGTATCAAAACCCTGATACTGGGCCTGGCGATGGCCTGAGTGCAGGAGTAGTGATCCTTGCGGCCATGGAAGTTCATACCCTGCATTGAACAGTCATTGCCGCTGTTTTAGTCAAGACTAAACCATTAAGCATAGCAAAATTATTTTACATAAAATCTTTAACCTTTCTGATGACCAGCAAAGCTCAGACTGCGTGGTATCAGATTCACTTTTAAGACTCAAAGGAGATGTGAAATGCATTGCAGCAGTTTGAAAAAAACCTTCTTTCCATTTCTGGCAGCAGGCCTTCTGACCCTGCCAGCCCAGGCCTTTCACCCACCCGAAAGCGAACTGGAGCAGATTGTGGTCAGCGCCAGCCGCAGTGAGCAGCGGGTGGAAGACGCCATCAGTCAGGTTTATGTCATCACCGCAGCGGATATTGAAGCCCGGCAGATTAAAAGCGTTCAGGGGCTTTTAAGGGATATCCCCGGCGTTCAGATCAAACAGAACACAGGCTCCTGGGGCGATGGCGGCAATGTGCGGCTCATGGGCATGAACCCGGACCAGACCCTCATCCTTGTGGATGGTCAGCGCTTCACCGGTGGGCACGACAGTGTGGATATTTCCTCCATCCCCGTGGAAAACATTGAGCGCATAGAAATCGTAAAAGGCCCCGGCTCAGCCCTTTATGGGTCCGACGCCATGGCCGGTGTCATTCACATCATCACAAAAAAAGCAGGAACAGGAACAGACTTTCGCACCGGTCTCAGTGCAGGCAGCCGGAACCGATCCCTTGCCACGGCAGGGATGAATACGGGCAATGAAAACATGGGACTGCGCCTGGATTACTCCCACAGCCGCACCACCGGCGTTGATAAAGATAAAGACACCGTGGAAAATTCAACCCTTGCCGCAAGCCTCGATTACCGGCCCACAGATAAGGTGGCCCTGCGCATCCAGCCCTTTTTTTCCCGTCAGACAAATGAGGTTACAGGAAAAGCCAACCGCATTCAGGAACGCAGCCGCCTCAATGCCAGTGCGGATATCCGTCCCGATGCCCTCTCAAAAATCCAGGTCCGGGGCAGTTATTTTTCCCATGACCACAAAATAAAGGACAAAAGTTTTGATTCCGTGTCCACCCTCCATGAATTTGAAACCGGGTATTCCCGCATGGTGGGCCTTCACACCCTGAGCGCAGGCTATGCCTATTCAGGCGAGTCCATTGACGACAAGCATAAGGATTACACAAAAGATTCCCAGGATACCCATGCTGTTTTTCTACAGGATGAAATGGACTTCGGCAGGCTTTCCCTTACTGTGGGAGGCCGTGTGGATCACCATGATGAGTGGGGCACAGAGGCTCATCCCAGGGCAGGCATTCTTTTCCGTGCAACGGACAATCTCCGGCTCAGGGCTTCCGCAGGCACGGCCTTCATGGCCCCCACCCTTTTGAAACTCTATGCCGATGGCTGGCGCATGGGCCACTGGACCATGAATGCCAACCCAGACCTCAAGCCTGAAAAATCCCTCTCCTATCAGGCAGGCATGGACTATCAGATCCATGAAAGCCTTCTGGTACGGGCAGGTTTCTTCCGCAATGAAATCGATGATCTCATTGAAACCTTAAGAAACACCCAGGCAAGCACCATGACCTTCCACAACGTCAGTGAGGCAGTCACCCAGGGAGCAGAAACCAGCATAATCTGGCGGCCCGTATCATCCTTTGCCGCCACCCTTGGCTACACCTGGACGGATACGGAAAACAAAGATACGGGGAAAAACCTTCTCGACCGGCCCGAACACAGGGCAACACTGGATCTGGATTACCATCTGACACGGCCCGACCTGCGTTTCCGCCTTACCACGGCCTGGACAGGGGAACGGGATTATGAAGAACAAATGGCCGGGCAGCACGGTCAGACCCAGGCCATAAGAAAAACCCGCAGTGCCTACACCATGGTGGATCTGGCCATTACCCACCATGTCACGAAAAATCTTGAAATTTTTACCCGCCTTGAAAACCTCACCAATGAAAAGAATGTGGGCGATGAGCCGGACATCGACGGTAGCGAATGGATGGCGGGCATGAATTTCAGATTCTGATACTAAAAAATCAGACCCGAACCAGCACCCCAAAAACACAAAAGGGCTGAATCCCGAAAAACTAGCGGGACTCAGCTCTTTTTCTTCTTCTATCCCCTTCCTAAAAAAAAATGGATCAACCTTTCTCCTCCGGTCTTCGTTCCTGCGACCGGAAACACCATCCCCGATCAGGCAGCCATGTCTTACCCATAGGTAAGTGGGATTGCAGGCTTTCAATGACAGGTGCAAGAAAAACGATTATATCAGTGATAACGACAGACAGTTCACCAACAGGAATATCGGGCTTTGATCTTTTGACAAAGGCTTTCCACTGTACTTTCTTCTGTGGATCTTCATAAAATGCAGGAACAAAGGCAGGCGGTGTTGATACCGGAAAAGTTGTACGTCGCCGCTCGAAGATATTCTCAAGGGCTTGTAACAAAAGACTCCCATCAAAAAAAAGAGCTTTGAGACCAGCCAGATATCATAGAAATCCTTCATCCGGCTGTTCGCCATGCCAAGCCTTACCATTGCTTCAACTTTTTCGGCCACCAGCGTATATCGAGGATAAGCTTTCAAAACAGGTGGCGGACTATCAAAAATAGTTGGATATTCGATCTTTTCTGGAGCTGGAGTTACAGCATCCCCAAAACCGATATCAATCTGAAGGGGAATCCGGGCCTGATTGAGCAAGCCAACCAGACTGATTCTTACCCCATCGTATTCCTGATTATCACGTATCCCTTCCGCATTCAGGGACTCAGGTAAATAAATCATGCCATCGTCCTGAAATTCAATACGGCAGATCTCGGAAAATTCGTCTGCAAGCTGCCGTATATTGGAACTACCGAATCCAAGAAAATCCACATCACGGGTCACCCGGTAGTTCTGACCTTTCCAGACAAGAAACAGGCTGGCTCCTTTCAGAACAAACCGATCGCTGTGGGGCGAAACGCTGAGCCTGTAAAGGAAGCGCTCCATACCATACCTGGAAAGCAGAAGGTTAAAATCAACCCTGTTGATTCGGGCAAAGTTCAGAAGCCGCTGAAAAACTGAATGGGCAGGATTCTTTCTGCTCTGGTTCATACAACCGCCTCCAGATATGGACGCATAATTTTCGATACCCTGTCCACTCCGGCAGCTTCCACCAGCTCATCCATGGTAACTTTACGTGAACGCCATGCCTCCCTGAGTGCTTCAATAGCAACATCCAGACCAACCTTACTTCGAAACTTGAAACAGTCGGCCACCGTCTTTGCAGGACTGTAAATTCTAACCGACACACCATTTATGACATGCTCCTGAATACCGAACGAATAAGCCAGACCAGAAACATAGGTCAGATTAACTGGCGGATAGTCCACATGGGGAAGCCAGGACGCTCTGGGAATGGTCAACCATATCTCATGGGGAATCTGGGTAGTAAGTCCATGGTAGCTCAGGGCGGAAACAAGACAGATAACCGCACGGGGCAGCCTCTTTGCAATCTCTGCCAGATAAAAATTCTCGTTTACGGGAGCTTCCGTCAACTTGTAGAGACCAACGGCACATCTCTCCAGAAGCCCTGCTTTATGCATCCGATACAGATAATTTCTTGAAATTCCAAGCGCCTCTACATCCATAGCCCGGATAATCCCTTTCTCCCTGGCTAACTCAAGTATTTTTTTCTGCTGCCCCATGGAGCCTCCTTTTTTGCAAATACTCTTCACATATATACAACTGAATAGAATTTGCAATACTTGTCTACGAATGCCCCTACGAGACCGCTTAACAAATGTGATAAAAAAAAGCTGAACCTTAGAAACACAGCTTTCCATGGTTCAGCTTTTTTCACTTCATACCAGAGGTTTCCGAATACTCAAGGGGGAAACCCCTAAAAAAAAAGATCAGGCTCCGCCCTGTGCGCCGATAAATCCGCCGGACATGGCGCCCGTTTCCGCAGGTGTGCCTGCAACACGGGCCAGATAGGAAGCACCCAGCTTTTTAATGTGATCATTTACATTATCAAAATAATTGAAATGGGCCTGCTCTTCCTCAATAATGGTCTCAAAAAGCTTCATGCTAATGGCATCGCCGTTTTCCCGGCAGACCAGCAGGAACTGATTGTAAGCATCAAGGGCTTCATCTTCCTTGTCGGCGTCAAAGGCAAAAACCACTTCAACCTCCTGACCCCTTTCCACGCCGCCTGCGGGTGTAACAGTAGGCTCACCACCCAGCTCCTTGATGCGTTCTGCAAACATTTCAGCATGGCGCATTTCATCAATGGCAATGAGCTTCAGCTTGGCCGCCAGCTCCCCGAAATCCCTGTCATCCAGATTGTAGTGCTGATTCATATACTGGTGAATGGCCTGCAGCTCCATGGCCCGAGCCTGATTCAAAACCTCAATCACCTTTGCCCGTCTTTCTTCCTTGGTGCCCTCTACCATATCTTCCTCCAGAATTAGGGTTCAAAGCCGTTCCTGTGCAAAAAAACATCACGAAGGGGAGCATAGCATGAAGCCGGAAGAAAAAAAACTTCAACGGAACTTCCGGCTGAAACAGCTCTTCCTTACCTGAACAGCCCCCCTTCATATCTGATAAATAATTTGGATACCGGTTATCGACCCGCAGCCTCTCTTATTACATCAAAAGCATCATCATCCACAGGCTGAAGTCCTGTTATATAAAGACTTTTGAATACCGGATCTCCCGGTCGTATTTCCGCCAGCGCCTTACGGATGTCCATCCTGAACTTTTCAGGAAGATTCCTGTTCACAGAAATACAATAATTTGGAATCCACTCCCCTTCCGCAAGTACCCGGATACGCCCCCGAGGAAGATAGGTATCTGCCATATGAAGGGCTGACTCCCTGATGAATCCGGCATCAACCTCATTCAGATGAACGGAGAAAATCACATTTTCCTGGGTATTGTCCGTTGCCTCAACAACCCGGTAATCCCTGCCTGCTTCAAGCCCGGCTTTCTGCAGAGTCAGCCTTGGCGAGAGAAAACCTCCTGTAGAAGTCTTTCCAACAATGCCGATAGTTTTTCCCCTCAGATCGGACAGTGACTGCACAGGACTGTCTGACCTTAGGATAACAAGTCCCCTGAACCGGCTTCCGCCAATACCATCTTCTGCAAGGAAAAGAGGCTCATGCATATCTGATATTTTAATATAAACGGAAGGATTCTGATATCCTATAGCAAGCTCTCCGGATAAAATCTTACTTTCATATTCAGCATAATCCCTATACACAACGGGTATAATTTTTTCACCTGTCCTCAGGCTCAGATACAGTGCCAGGGGAGATATTCTATCCATAACTTCCTCGGGACTATGCAGCGGAAGCATGGAAAGCCTGTAGACCGTTCCGGCTGCAGCAAAAGAAAGGCTGACAAAAAAGAAAATAAAGGCAACACTCAATGATAATCGCATATCATTATCCTCCCGAAAAAAATTTCTGTTACGGGGTTACTGGCAGATTTACTGACGGTTTTTCAGCCGGGTAATGGCGGATTTAATGGCGATACGCATGGATTCAACGGCAAGGGCCAGATCCATAATCTCCCCCTTACCATGAATCTGAACCTCCTTGTCAAAGTCACCAAGGGCTATGGCCTCTGTGGTTCGAGTCAGTTTTTTCAAAGGCCTTGAAAGGCTACTGCTGACCCACCAGATCCCCATAGCTCCAGCTACAAAAATTAAAACAATTACTGCGACAAGGGGTCTGAGGCTCCGCATAATGGCCGCATCAATATCATCCATGAACAGACCTACATGTACCACTCCTGAGTTACCCCGAACCGCAACGCCAATGTCATGAATTTTACGACCTCCTACGATAATATTACTAGCAGAGACTGTTGCTTTTTCCGGTATGGGGTTCATATGAACTATCTCTACAGGAAAACCCCGGGCAAGAACATCCCTTGCAAAGTTCTGGTCAAAACGGTCCATACTGCCAAACAGGCCCGTAACAAGACTTCCATCCCTGCTCTGTACCGAAACATAGGCAACGCCCGGAAGTTCAGCATAAAGAGCGGCAGACTGATTGACGGCCAGATAGTTACGAAGTACAAGGGGCTGGGATATGGCAGAACTTAAGGTCCTAGAAAGGGCAAAGGCCCGTTGATTAATCTGATCTTCGATAAGCTTTGGCACAGAAAAAAAATAAGAATATAGAATACAAGATGTCACAGTCAGAACCACAAGAATAAATGGCATAAACAAGCGGAATACAATACTTCCACCAAATGAGGCTGTATTCTTTAAAAAAACCCTTTCTACTGCTGATTCTGATTTTTCTCTAAAGGTTTCATCTAATTCAGATTCCTTATGCTTTTTCTCGGGCAACCTTGATGCAGACAGAGGCACCGAGGCTTCACAGTAAGGACAACGGACACTGACAGCACCCTGCGGGATTCTGTTATCATTCACAGAATAACGCTTTCCACACTTACCACATGATATAAGCATGTTACGGCTCCTTTTTTTAATTCCAGTCCAACAGATATACGAATTCTATAATACCGGACCGAATATAACGCAAAAAGCAGGCCGTCTTGCCAATCCAAAAACAAACCCTTATTTTAAAAGCATTTTATATACAAAAAAGCAATTACTGATATTGTTATTTTCTTTTTACCATGTCCATAAAATTATCATCCTGTTAAAAGAACTGAAACATTCAAAACACCCTTAAAATCAAGAATCTTACCTCAGGCATCACATTGGTCAGTCATTGCCACAGGAACAATATCCACAAAAATATTCCTTAAAGGTTATTTCCATGGAACAAAAATCCTCCCTTTCCACAGCTCCGGTGACACTCATGGATTACCGCAGGCGTATCTGCGAAGCCATGAACTATATCCACCGCCACCTGGACCGTGAGCTGTCACTGGATGAGATCGCAAAATCTGCTGCTTTTTCTCCCTTCCATTTTCACAGAATCTTCACCACCCTCACCGGAGAAAGTGTGGCCGCCTTCACCCGGCGCTTACGTCTGGAGCGGGCCGCAAACCGACTGCTTCAAAAACCTGAGGAAAGCATCACTGACATTGCCCTGGACTGTGGTTTTTCAAGCTCCCAGAATTTTGCCAAGGCCTTTCGCCAGTCTTTTTCCATGAGCCCAACGGACTACAGAAAAAGCAAGACAGGAAACACTTGCAGCAAGCCAGGAAAAGTCTTTCATCCGGAATTCGCCTATTCTGCGGACATGCTGCCTGCAGGCAGTCCATTTTTTCAAAACCTGAAAAAAAGAAGGGAGTTGAGTATGGAAGGAAGCATACAGCAGGTGCCCGCATACAGGGTGGCCTATATCCGAAAGCTTGGTGTCTACGGACATGAAACCTGTGAAAAAGCCTTTGGCGAGCTCATGGCATGGGCAGGCCCTAAGGGATACCCTGGATCAGAAACTGTTTTCGGTGTGTACTGGGATAATCCCGAAGTCACTCCGCCTGAAAAATGCCGCATGGATGCCTGCATTACCCTGCCCGAAGGAGAAGAACCCGACGGAAGTATCAGTGTACAGAAACTTCGCGGTGGCCCCTACGCCGTCTGCCACTTTGAAATTTCAGACGCTGACTTTCCCAAAGCCTGGGATGAGGCCTTCAGGTGGTTCATGGAAAAAGGATACGCCTGTGACGACAGTCCCTGCTTTGAACGCTACCACAACAATCCCGGAAAACACCCCGAAGGAAAGTGGATTGTGGATATCTGCATCCCGCTGAAACCCGCCTGAAAAGCTCTGCCATGAAAATGAAGTCAAAGCCCCACCCGTAAATAAAGAACCGGGAAGCCCGTAAAAAGGCAACCCGGTTTTATCTGGACAAAATCCATAAAACGGGTGGTATGGCACCTGAAAAAACTGATTTTCAGGTAAAACAGACCCCCTTACCGAAAGTCGCCGCAAAGCCCTTGGCTTTAGCCATGGGGAGGTTCAGAAAAGGCAGTCCCGGATAAAGCTGTTCACCTCAAGACAGGATACTCCCATGGCCTTAATATCCCGGATATTGGCCTGAGCCACCTCTTCACTGCTGGCGGACGTGGCATCCACAATGCTGGTGACTCCATAACCAAGTGCCAGAGCATCAAAAATCGTGGTGCGGATGCATACGGGCCACTGGGTACCGCAGACCACAAGATGATCTACTCCAAGTCGGCGCAGAATAAAATCCAGCTCCGTCTGCATGAAGGCACTGAAACGCCGCTTCACCAGCACATACTCATTTGCAAGGGGAGTCAGTTCATCAACAATCTCCGCACCTTCCGTTCCCGGTACGGCAAAGCCCGGACCCTCGGTGAAATACTTCTCCCGGATGCCTTCCACGTCCACGCCATCGGCCCTGTGATGACGGATCACATGGATCACGGGAAGCCGCCTGACACGGAAAGCCTCCAGAAGCTCTCCTATGCGGGGCAGGGTTTCTGCGGCACCGGCAATGCATAAAGGTGCATCCGGCAGAACAAAATCCTTCTGCATATCAATGATCATAAGGGCGTATTTTTCAGAAAGCATTTCTTACTCCTTAACAAGACTGTCTCCGGTACGGCATGGATGCCTGACATTAGGACAGTAATCATTCTCATACTTCCAGCTTCTGTAACATCACCTGAAGGCGCTGATGTGCACGCCCAAGACTTTCCGAATGAATAACAGCTCTCTCAAGACTCCAGCTTTCCTGAACAAAAGCCATCAAACGCTGATTATAACCCACGCCTACCTTTGCCCGAACACCCTTTGCCGGAACAATGTCCTGCCAGACAGCTCTGGAGGCATAGCGTCTGGCTATTTTTAAAACTGTCTCTTTGGGATCAGCCAGAAAATCCGGATTGGCAGGAACCTGCTCAAGGGGGGCACCCATAAAATCTGCCATTCCCTTTCTGTCTGCAAGAAGCCAGCTTTCAACTTCCCGAACAGCCACCCGAAACAGAAATTTTTCCGGCAAAGGGTTCTCTCCCAGCCATTGCTGTATCAAAAAAGGAGCACATGGCTTCTGGTCCAGATCCGTAAGAAGAAAAACCGGACAATGGGCGGCAAGGCGTATAAGTGCAGGAAGGTTTTTCTTCAGATGACCAAATCCCGAAGTTTTCAAAGCCTCAAAGACAAAAGGCCCTGTGCCTGTCTGTTCCACCACCTGTATTACAAGTGCCTGACTGATGGGATCTTCCGTTGCCAGATAAAAGGGCATCACTCCCATAGCACCATCTGCTCCACACCCTTTGGCCGGGTCTTGGGAAAAACCACATCGGCAATGGTCAGGCCTGCATCCAAAGCCCTGTCTTCATTCTCACTGACCTTCCGGATCGTGCTGCCTTCCGTTCCCGGCTCCAGAACCATGATCCCACCGGCATCAACACCAGGATTTCTCAGCAGAGCCTCACTGTGGGTACTGATAAATATCTGACGTTTTTTCCCGGATCGATCCCGCTGTGCACGATCCAGAAAAAGAGGAATCTGCTCCACAATGGCCTCGTGCAGGGACAGCTCCGGCTCCTCCAGAAGCAAAAGCCCCCTTCCCTCCAGCAATACCCACAGGATACCTATCAAGCGCAGTGTTCCGTCGGAAAAATGCTCTTCGGACTGCCAGCCCGCATTGGGCCGATGGTGTGCATATAAGGCTTCCAGGTGGGGATGCCCCAAATTATCCTTTATGAAACGAAGATCCCTGAACTGTGGAACGGCAAGGGCAAGCACTTCTTTAATTTTACGAAGCCTGACATCCCGTGTTCTTTTCTGGCAGGTGGCAAGGCGTTCCAGAAAACCCTGTCCAAAGGGATCTTCTTCAAGTCGATTACCACCAATCTGATCGCCGTATCTCAAAAGCTGAGGAATCAGGTGCAGGTAAGTAATCTCCGAAAAAAAATCAGATATGATTCTAAATTCCCGGTTGGCAAGGGTCTGTTCCAGATGGGTTTCCGTCAGCAGCAGGCTGTCTTCACCATCATCTGTATTGGGCCTTTGGAGTATCAGCCGCCCTTTACACCAAACCTCTTCCCGACTGACAAGAAGCCGCTGGGCTCCTTTGCCTTCAGGCCTGAAGGCAAGTATATATTTCCAGTCGATAAGATCGCTATCCTGTTTTTCGGAAAATCCGACCTCTACGCTCACCTCCGTATCCCGTCTGTGATGAAGGCAACGGAGTTTCTGTATGCCACCGCGATCTTTTACTGCCTTCTGAAGGCCACCCCCGTCGGGCCTGCATATATCCCGCATAAACCGGAATACATCCATGAGGTTGGATTTTCCGGAAGCATTGGGACCTATCAGATAAGAAATCTGTGCAGGAAATATTTCCGCTTCACGGAAGTTCCGCCAGTTTTTAAGTTTGAGATTTTTCAGGTACATGGGGCCACCATTTCCGTTTCCACCTTAGCGGACAGAATAAATTCCTACATTTTTTCCAAAGATTACATTGAACCTGCAGACAATCCTGAGCCTGTTTCCCATCGGTCAGATTATCGTTTTTATCTGAAAAAATCTTCGCACACTCCTCACCTTACTGCAATCCCTGAAGGTGTTAAAACACCCCCCGAAGTCTTTACAGCCCTTCCAATATTCGCATAAAGTCAGCAGAACTAATGATTGCCATGGCACACCTTTCAGATCCCAAAAAGACTGAACACAAAAAACCAGATAAAAACGCTTTATCCTGCGCCATACCTTAAGGAGAAACCCCATGACCTACACCCTGCGCCTCTTCACAAAGGAAAAAAGGGTTCCTTCCATCCCGCAACTCCAGCAGAATATGAATTCGCTCTTTCCAGCCATCCCCCTGATTCCGGAAAATCCCGGCCAGTACCCCTGGGAGCAGATCCTTGTCCGCGATCCCGAAAACAGGGATCTGGCCCTTTTGTGCCGCATCCCCCTGACGGACAGCCCCCTGGCCGAAGCCAGAAAAGAAAAACTCAAAGAAGAAATCCGCCACGGCCTTCCCCTTTCCGGGGCCCGCTGGCTTGAAAAATACTTTAGAAAAATCAACATGCTCTATGAAATACATCCCATGGAAGAGGTGCAGTCCCATCAGGGATGGGAAGTTCTTCTGCACCTGCGACTTTCCCTATGGGAACAGGTAAGGGGCATCTTCCACACCAGAGATGAGGGTTTTACCAATCCCCAGGGCGACCTGATTTTATGGGAATATCCGCCATCCGCCACAGGGGTTGTACCCGCCGCAGTTTACCGTTTCGGACAGTTCCGCTCCTTTTCCCTCAATCTTGCCAGCCCTTCACAGAGGGCCGCTTTTCTGAAGGGCAATATACCTTGAAACACATAACAAGTACCGATTCCAGTCTCAAAAACGATCTTTATCCTTTCAGTTCAAGGTTTTAAAAAATATAAAAATATCATATCCTGACAGTCAAATTTTGAATTCATTCCATAAACTCTCCGTAGTCCCACCGGATTCTTTTAAAGGAGAAAACCATGCACACCTGCCCGTCCCAAAAAAGCCCTTTCCCCATCTTCCTTTTCTGCCTTTCCCTTTCCATGCTTGTCTTTTTTCCCTTATCCGGTGTGCAGGCCCGCAGCCCGGAAAACATCCCGGAAGCCCTGAAACCCTGGGTGCCATGGGTGCAAAAACAGGACAGAGCAAGCTTCTGTCCCCAGACTGCTGGAAATCCGGCTGAAACCCTCTGTATCTGGCCCGGTCCCCTTAGCCTTAAACTGGAAGAAAAGGGCGGCCATTTTACCATTGGCTGGGATGTATTGTTTGAAGGTGCCGTACCCCTTCCCGGAGACGCCGCAGAGATGCCCCGAAGGGTGATGGTCAATGGAAGGGAACAGCCGGTGCTTCTGGAAAAAAACCGGCCCGTCATCTACCTTGAGCCGGGGAGCCATATTATAAAAGGTGAGTTTGCATGGCGTACCCTTCCCGACACCCTGGCCCTGCCCCATGAAATATCCCTGATACAGGTGCAGAAAAACCAGAAAACCCTCCATAAGCTGCAAAGGGATGCCAGGGGCAGGCTCTGGCTGAAGGCCCCTCCGGCTGCCAGAGAAGAAACAAATCAGGGCCAGACGGAGATGCGCATCTTCAGAAAGCTTAAGGATGGTCACCCTCTGGAACTGGAAACACTGATACAGCTGGCTGTTTCAGGAAGCCCCCGTCAGGAGAAACTGGCCGTGTCCATGCCGGAACACGCCTCCCTTGTATCTGTGGACAGTCCCCTGCCCCTGAAACCGGGTATGAAAGAGGGCCTTATCATGGATCTTCGGCCCGGCAATTTCACCATCCGCCTTGTGCACCTGATATCCGGATCGGATACAAAATTACGCCTGCCCGGTCGCACGGAAGACGAACTCTGGGTTTTTGTTCCAGCACCGGAACTGAGGGCCGCAGAGCTTATGGGCGGGCAGTCCGTAGATCCCAGACAGACCCCACTGCCCGATGCCTGGAAACACCATGCCGCCTACCGTATGGCAGCAGATGCCAGCCCCGGACTTGCCATCCGGGAAACCCGGCAGCAGCCCGCAGAGGACAGGATCAGGCTGAAACGGGACATCTGGCTGGACTTTGACGGAAAAGGAGCCACGGTGCGGGATCAGCTCACGGGTACCCTCAATACCCGCCGCTATATGGGCATGGATACAAAAGGCCCGCTCCTGCCGGGTCTCATCACCCTCAATGAACAGGATCGCATGATCACCCTGCAGGACAGCCTGCAGGGCATTGAACTGCCACCGGGTCCCCTTTCCCTTACGGCCCTAAGCCGCATGGATGAAAAACTCTCCGGCACTCCCCTTTCTGGGGGATGGCAGCACCGACATGAGCAGACGGATATCACCCTGCATCTGCCTCCGGGCTGGCATCTGGCAGGCATACAGGGCGGAAAAACAGCCATGGACGACAGCTTTACTTCCCGATGGACCCTGCTGGATCTCTTTTTTCTGGTCATGCTCTCCGGCGTGGCCCTGCGTATCTGGGGCATGACCTGGGGCATTGGCTTCGGCCTTGCCATCGCCCTCTTCCACCACAGCTTTCCCCTGCCCCTTTTCTTCTGGTTCGGCCTGGCGGCCACGGCAGCCCTGGGAAAATACGCCCTTGCCCGGAAAAACATACCACCCGCAGGCCTTGTGATTCTCTCGGGAATCCATGTTTTTCTGCTCCTTACGGCAGGCCTTGTGGCCCTCCCCTATGCTGCGGATCAGATCCGTACGGCCATCTATCCCCAGCTGGAAAGGCTGGATAAGGCCCCTTCCACAAGGACAGGCCATCAGGCCCCCCTCAGAACATTGAGAAGCGAAACCATGACACAGGAAAAAGCCATGGTAGCCGATGCCCTTCCCAACCTAGCCATGGAGGCAGGAGAAGCCCCCATGCAGGCCTTCAGCAGACAGGATACGGGAAAACAATATTATGCGCAGGAACCTGCGCCCAAAGCCCCGGCCGTCACCCAGACAGGTCCCGGTGTTCCTGCCTGGCAATGGCGGAGCATCCCTGTACATACTGGCTTTAGCGGATCTTCCCACAGCCTTGTTTTTTATCTGATACCGCCCCTGGCGGCTTCCCTTGCGGCTCTGCTCCGGGTCGGCTTTGTCCTGCTGGTTCTGGGCCGTCTGGCTGCTGGATTCCCCTATAAAATATCCTCTGCGGGTAAAAGTGCGGCCTCCCTTCTTTTTCTTCTGGTTTTCATTCCCGCCACGGGAGTCAGGGCTGAATTTCCTCCGGAATGGATGCTGGAAGACTTAAAAAAAAGACTACAGACGGAAAACCTCTGTGATCCCCACTGTGCCAGAAGCGGTCCCGCAAGCCTTGTACTGGATCATCCCGAGGCAGAAAATCCCGGGTTTGTCCTGGAAATGGAAATCCATGCGGGTAAAAAGCTGGCCTTTCCCATACCCGCCACCGATGAAAGCCTTCCTTCCTTTGAAACCCTGCTGAACGGGGAAAAAACCTCCCTTCTGCTCTGGCAGGGAAAAAATCACATTGCCATGGAAGCGGGTATCCACAAGCTCCGCATTCAAGGGGCATTGCCGGAAAAACGATTCCGCATACATTTTCCCATGCCGCCGGACAGCCTCATGCTTAAAGCGCCGGACTGGAACATTGAAGGACTGGATGCCGCAGGAAGGGTGCGTGGCAGCCTCACCTTCACGCCCGCACACAGCAGAGCCGAAGACATCCCTGAAGATGCATCCCCGGAACTGAAAGCCTTTGTGCAGGTGAAAAGAATCATAAGCAGAGACCGCTACTGGCAGGTCAGAACCGAAGTCATACGACCCTATCCAGGCCTTGTTTCCGGCAGTATGCGCATTCCCCTGATCTCCGGAGAAACGGTAATCAGCGATGGTTTTACCGTACGGGACGGGCATGTGGAAATTCCCATCCCCCGCCACAGGCAGCGCATTGTCTGGGAAAGCCGCCTTCCCGAAGAAGACAGCATTAAGCTTTTTGCAGCAGAAACCCTTCTTTTTTCAGAAACATGGGAAGTACACGGAGACACGGACCGACACCTTTCATGGTCCGGAACCCCGGCGGCACCAAGACCCTCGGGCAGAGGCCTTGTATGGACGCCCCTTCCCGGTGAAAGCCTGATCCTTTCCCTCACTGCCATGGAGCCTGCACCCGGTCCCACACGCACGGCGGAGAATGTTTTTCTGAAACTTGAAGACGGCAGGGAGCGCAGGAGACTAACCCTGGAAGCAGCGATCCGTTCCGGCAAGGCCTTTTTGCATCCTGTAAAGAATCCGGAAGGGGCCATAATCAAAGAAATCCGCATCAACGGAGAACAGCAGCCCCTTCCCGGAGAAAAAGAAGGCCTGCTGCTTCCCCTGACACCGGGCACCCACAGAATTCAGCTGATATGGGAAATGGAAGAGCAGAAAAAAAACCTGTGGCGGCCACGCATTCTTTCCATGCCAAAAATGGACATGGCCATGCCCACGGCCAACATTACCCAGGAAATCCATCTGGAAAGAAATCAGTGGCTGCTCTGGACCTATGGTCCGCTTCTGGGACCGGGAGTCCGCATCTGGGGCTGGATTTTTCTGGTGCTGACGGCAACGGCCCTGCTCAGCTTCAGACCGGAAAAATCACCACTCAGAACAAGGGACTGGCTGCTTCTGGGTCTGGGAATCGTTTCCCTTTCCCCCTTTGCCGTGCTGATTCTGGGTGCAGGCTTTTTCATCTTTGACTGGCGCAGCAGGCAAAACGTTCCCATGGGATCGCTGCACAACCTCTGGCAGTGTGGTCTGGGGCTTTTGCTTGTCACCATGGCCCTGCTGCTTCTGGAAGGGGTCCGCAACGGTCTGCTGGGCATCCCAGATATGCAGATTGCAGGCAACGGTTCCCACACAGGGCTTCTGCGCTGGACGGCAGACCGCAGTGATGGCCTCCTGCCCTCAGCAGGCGTTTTCACCATGCCCATCTTTTTCTGGCGTGTGCTGATGTTTGCCTGGGCACTCTGGCTGGCTGGCCGGATTCTTTCCTGGGCGCCGTGGGCATGGCAGGCCCTGACAACAGGGGAGCTATGGCAGAAAAAGGCAAAGCCTCCTACAGATACGGGGCTGCGTCTGGATATAGACAGGGACTAAAAGGATGGGTCTGTGAGACTACAAAAGAACGTGACTGTTCAGCACAGTTTATTCTGAAATTCTAATGCTGTAATTGCAGCAGATTCGAAGTGTTGCAAGGCACCCTGGCTATTTGAAAGTGACGTTGCAATCGTTTCGGACCAAAGCTTTGCAGGCCTGTGCGAAAGAAGCGGCAAACTGTCTGAGCCGCCACAAAGGCAGCGTGTTCAAGCCTGCTATAGTAATAAAAAAGCTTACCCTGCCTGTGGCGGCGAGTTTTTGCCGCTTCCGCACAGGACAAAAAGCTTCCGAATAAGATTGCGTCACGGGCAAATAGCTTGGGTGCCTGTGCATCTGTCTGGCAGGTATGGTACCTGAAAAATTATGCTGAACAACTACAAAAGAACTTAACAGGAGCAGACCTTGCGTCTGTGTGCGGCCCCGTACTGGGCTTCGAAAGCCGGTGGCTGAGGCTCCCGAAGCCCAGGCCTTGCCCCTGCCCGTAAACCAACCATTCAATAAAACCCTTGCCCTGATATGACGAATTTGCCATAAGGCTGCATTCAAACAATGAATGACATATCAGGAGACAAGAAAATGAACGATTCAGCAAATACGGAAAAAATCAGCAGATCTTTTAAGGAAAAGCACCGGCGGGAAGCCGATCTGGAACTGGCTGCCAGATCCAGATCTTCCATTGCCGCCTATCCCATGGGTCTGCTTCTCTTTTACTTTCTTACCCCCATCAATCAGGATCTGCCTGCTTTTTTCTGGATGCTCACCGCAGGGGTTGTTCTGATAACACCCCTTCGCTTCATCGTATCCAGAAAAACAGCGGAATCCTATGACAGCGCACCAGCCCTGTGGCACAGCCTTTTTCTTTTCGGCAATTACAGCGTCGCTTTTTTGTGGGGCCTCCTGGGATTCATTTCCCTCCAGCACTACGGCATTGAATGGGTATCCCTCCTTGCGGTGCTGTCCCTCTGCGGGCTGGCTTCCGGAGCCACCTCATCCATGTCCCCCAGACTGTCTGCTGCCCTTATTTTTGTTGTGCTGGTCATTGCGCCCAGTATCCTCTGGGGCCTGATCCACGGGGATTCCGTGTCCCTTGCCTTTGCCATCTTCCTTGGCTTTTTTTCCGCCATGCTCCTCATGGTGACCCGCTCCAACCACAGCTGGTACTGGACAGGTATCAAAGACAAGACACAGATAGCAGAGCAGGGAAAACAGCTGGAAAAAATTTTTGAAGCCATGAAGGAAAAGGCCGAAAACCTTGGCCATGCGGCCATGGAATTAAAGGATATCTCCGGTGAAACAGCAGAAGACACTGAAGCCCTTTCCAGCAAGGCTGAGAATGTCACCTCTGCCACAGAAACCATGGGGGAGAATATCCAGAGTGTTGCCGCAGCCATGGATCAGGCCACGGCCAACCTCAGCTCCATCGCCTCAGCCGTGGAAGAAATGACCAGCACGATTCAGGAAATTGCCCAAAATACCCAGGGAGCCAGCCAGGTTACGGAAGAAGCGGTAAAAAAAGCCTCCCTTTCCACGGAAAAAATCAGAGCACTGGGTCATGGGGCTGAAGCCATAGGAAAAATCACTGAAGTCATTACGGAAATTTCCGAACAGACCAACCTCCTTGCCCTCAATGCCACCATAGAGGCTGCCAGAGCCGGTGAGGCAGGCAAGGGCTTTGCCGTTGTGGCCAATGAAATCAAAAATCTGGCCAGACAGACTGCCGATGCCACCCTGGATATCCGCAGGCAGATTGAAGAAATTCAGAATGCCACCAATGTAAGCATCGCCGACATCCGGGAAATTTCCACCGTTGTCCACGAAGCCAACGAAGGGGTCTGTGCCATTGCCTCCGCCGTTGAGGAACAGTCCGTGACCATGCAGGAAATTGCCGTTCACATCGGCCAGGCCACGGCAGGTGTGGAAGAAGTGAATGCAAGGGTGAGTCAGAATGCCCGGAATGCTGCCTCCATTACGGATAATATACGGGATATCCGGGAAACCAGCCGCAAGCTGGCTGAAAATGGTCAACTCGTAGATGCCCGCGCCGGTCAGCTGACAGACATCTCCCTTTCCCTTAAAAAACTGGTGGCATCCTGACCCCTGAGCCACGCCTCGCCATGGATACAAAATAGCCACAAAAACCCTTTCCAGGGATGCTTGTGGCTATTTTATATCCGAAGCATTCTATAAAAGTACCGTATTTCCTGTATTTTCCCATGGTCTGATTTTTGCTGCCTTCAGAAAGGCTGCTGAACGCAAACAAAAGACCGACGGGATTGAATATATATGAGTAAAGAAATGCTGTCCGGACGATTCTGGGCTTCTCTGCCCCCGTGGGTGGTTGCCGGAGCCTCCCTCGTTCTTTTCCCCCTGGTGGGATTTGCCACCTTCAATACCATACAGAGTCAGAAGGAAAGTGCCTACCGTCTGCTTCTGGAAAAGGGGGCCGCCCTGATCCGGGCCTTTGAAGCAGGCACCCGTACGGGCATAGCCACAGCTCACTGGCAGGGATTCAGGCTGCAGCATCTTCTGGAGGAAACCGCAAAGCAGCCTGACATTCGCTATCTTTTTGTCATCCGGGAAAACGGCAGCATCATTGCCCACAGTCAGCCCGAAAGGGTGGGCATGAAAATTCAGCAGGCCCTCCTGCCTCCCTCCCCCGAGATCCGGAGCGAAGGGATTGAACATCCGGACAGTACCCGTAATATTCTCTACTGGCGCATTCTCCAGAACGGAGACAACCCCCCGGTTTTTGAGGTGTACCGGCCCTTTCTTCCCAGCCCCAATGAAGACAGCCTGATCCAGCAGCGTCTCCGCATGCTGGCCAGTATGGACCCGTCTCTGGGTTCCCTCTCCCGGCTGAATCAGGAAAACCTCATGATTTTCATCGGACTGGACATGCATAATGTGGAAAGGGCCAGAACCTCGGACATGTGGCACTCCCTGCTCATGAGTGGCATGATGCTCCTTGTGGGCTTTGCTGGCATTGTTTTTATCCTTTTATTCCAGAGCTTTCAGCTGACACGTACCACTTTGTCCAGGGTAAGGGCCTTTTCCAACCACCTGGTGGAAAACATGCCCATGGGGCTGCTGGCCTTTGATGAAAAACTAATGCTTAAAACCCTGAATCCCTTTGCAGAAAAACTGCTCTGCATTGATCCTCCCCGACCGGGCACACCTGCAAAAAAGGTACTTCCTGCACCCCTTTTTGATTTTCTTGCCTCTGCGGACTTCAGCTCCCCACTTATGGACGGGGAAGGCTTCTACCGGGAAATACCCTGTACACTGAAGGAAAAAACACTGCATCTGGAAGCAGGCCTTTCGAGAATTTATCCGGATACGGAAGAAGAACCCGGCGGCATTATGCTTTTGCTCCGGGATCTCTCGGAAATAGATGCCCTGAGAAAGGAAATACTGCGCAACCAGCGCCTGGTCACCGTTGGCAAACTGGCAGCAGGCGTTGCCCATGAAATCCGCAATCCCTTAAGCTCCATCAAAGGTTTTGCCACCCTTTTCCGCCAGAGACAGGGAAATAATCCGGAAGAAAGCGGAATTGCCGACATCATGATACAGGAAGTGGACCGCCTGAACCGGGTAGTAGGGCAGCTGCTGGACTTTTCAAAACCCGTTGTACTCTCAAAACGCTGTATCCGTATTCGGGACCTTGTCGAAGCCACACTGCAGCTGGTCGGCTCCCTTGCCGCCGATGCAAAACTTGGCACGGAAAACCGGATTTCCAAAGATCTTCTCATGTCCCTTGACGAAGACCGCATCCGGCAGGTATTCTTGAATCTCTTTCTCAATGCCATGGATGCCATGAAAGACACCGGGGGAACCCTGACCGTCACAGATATTATTCTGGATGGAAAAGTTTGTATAGAAATACGGGATACGGGTATAGGTATTGACGAACATGCCCTGCCCCATATTTTTGACCCCTATTTTACCACCCGGTCTTCAGGCACAGGCCTTGGCCTTGCCATTGCCCACAACATCATGGAAGCCCACTGCGGAAAAATCGTGGTTTCTTCCATACCCGGGCAGGGCAGTACCTTTACGCTGATTTTTTCCGGAAAGGATCTTCAGGATGCGTCCTGCCATCCTCATCGTGGATGATGACCTTGCCCACAGAACCATGCTTGAAACCATGGTAAAAAGCTGGGCCTATGAACCCCATACGGCCGATGACGGGGATACGGCCCTGGCTGCTGTGGAAAAACGGGCCTATGACCTCATTCTCATGGATATACGAATGGTGCGCATGTCAGGCATTGAAGCACTCGATGCCATACAAAAGGTCAACCCCGCCATTCCCATAGTACTAATGACGGCCTATGCATCCGTGGATACGGCCGTAGAAGCACTGAAAAAGGGCGCCTATGATTATCTCACCAAGCCCCTGGATTTTGAAAAGCTTAAAATCACCCTGATCCGGGCCATGGAACATGTGCGCCTGAAGGATGAAAACTACAGGCTTAAAGCCCAGGCAGGAGAGCTCTTTGATAGCAGAAACATTGTGGGCAAAAGCCCTGCCATGCGTCAGCTTCTGGAAACCCTCACCCAGGCCGCCCCTGCGGAAGCCACGGTTCTGGTCACAGGGGAATCCGGCACAGGAAAGGAACTGGTGGCCGGAGCCATCCATTACAACAGCCCGAGGAGAAACGGGCCCTTTGTTAAAATCAACTGTGCCGCCATCACGGAAACCCTTCTGGAATCCGAGCTTTTCGGCCATGAGCGGGGCTCCTTTACCGGTGCGGACAGAAGAAAGGAGGGCCGACTTGTCCAGGCCCAGGGTGGCACCCTTTTTCTGGATGAAATAAGCTCCATGCCCATGAGCATGCAGGCCAAGCTTTTACGAGTTCTTCAGGAAAGGGAACTTACACGGGTAGGGGGAGAGGATGTGATCAGGCTGGATGTCCGGGTGGTGGCTGCAACCAACATACCTCTGGAAGATATGGTAAAAGAGGGCAGTTTCAGGGAAGACCTTTATTACCGCCTCAATGTGGTAACCCTTAAACTGCCGGCCCTGCGGGAAAGGCGGGAAGACATCCCTTTGCTGGCGGATCGTTTTCTTAAGGATTTTTCTGAAAAAAACAGAAAAGATATCAAAGGCTTCTCTCCCCAGGCCATGGACCGCATGCTTCGCCACGGCTGGCCTGGTAATGTACGGGAGCTGATGAACAGCATAGAGAGGGCCGTTGTCCTGTCCACGGGTGCCTATCTTGAGGCAGGTCTCATGCTGCCGGATTTCTTCGATGAACAGCCCCTGCCTCCCATAATAGAACCTGAGGCCATTCTTCCCCTGGAAGAAGTGGAAAAGACGACCATCATCAGAACCCTGCATGCCCTGAACGGTAATAAAAGCGAAACAGCAAGGCAGCTGGGTATCACCCGGAAAACCCTGCATAAAAAGCTCAAAAGCTATGGGCTTATGCCGGAGAGTTCCGGATAATCCACAACAGGTTTCAAGGAGGCAGGCCTCCCCTCCTGCCTCCCTGAAACCCCATGGTTCTAAAAAATTTTGGTGTGTTCCATGACAATGCGCACGCCTATCCCCATAAGCACAAGACCTCCAACCACCTCAGCCCAGGCACCGATGCCAAAGCTTTTTGCCATGCGGTAACCCCAGACAATACCCAGAGCCGTCATGAGAAATCCCACACTGCCAATAACCAGAAGGGGGAATGTGGCGGAAATTTCCAGAACGGAAAGGGAAATGCCCACGGCAAGGGCATCAATGCTGGTGGCCAGAGATAAAAGCAGCAGGGTAACGCCGCGTGTAGGATCGGCCACATCCCGGACCTCTTCTTCTCCGAAAATACCACAGCGAACCATGTTCAGGCCCACCAGCCAGAGAAGACCAAAGGCCAGCCAGTGATCCCATGGCTGTACAAAACTCCGCAGCCCCAGCCCGAAACTCCAGCCTATGCCTGCCATACCAGCCTGAAAAAAACCAAAATGCCAGGCAAGACGCAGAACATCCCTGAAACCCAGCTGCTGCATCCGGACACCAACAGCAAGGGCCACGGCAAAGGCATCCACAGCAAGGGCCAGGGATATGGCAAGAAGATGGAAAAATGTCATATAAAAACTATCATTCAGAGGGCTTATCCGCCCGTTGCCGGTGATACCACTTACATCAGAAAAAAAGGAAGAACGGGCATGGAGCGGAAAGCCAGTGCCAGAATAAAAACTCCACCTGCACACTCGGAAAGATTTCGCATCCAGGGAAGATCGCCCAGGAACCGCCCCAGAGACATCCCCGTAACAACCATACCCATGGTGGAAAGAATGACAAAGCCTGTAAGAACTGGCATCACAGCAGAAACCAGCCCCAGACCAAGACCCACGGCAAAAGCGTCAAGACTCAGAATCAAAGCAAGGGTCCACAAAGACATGCTACGGCAGCAAAGCACCCGCCGGGGAGGATTACCAATGCTGCGCAAACCGCAGCGGATACGGCTGCATCCGATGAAAACAAGTATGCCAAAAACCAGCCATGGATACCAGCCCGAAAACCAGATCCCGGCAAAAAGCCCGACAGCCCACCCAATAAGCAGCATCCCGCCCTGAAAAACCCCGAGAAAACCGCCAACCCGTAACATACGCTTCCAGGAAAGACTTTCTATCCTAAGTCCCCGGGCCAGGGAAAGTACGAAGGCGTCCATGGCAAGGATCATTGATATGAGGAGTATCTGTACGGGACACATGGGGAACCTCCCCTCTTTTGGATTATCCGGTCTGTCCGACATCCTGGAAAAAGGTCTCCATTGACGGACAGTCCTTTTAGTTCCTGTACCCTTTTTCGGCACTCTGGACCCAAAGCTTGAAAAACTATCCCTTCAGGGTTTAAGGCCAACCTTTACTCATCTCCTTGGGAAGGTCTTTCATCGGTCTCTCTGAACACTGTTTAAAGCAAAAAACATGCCTTCTTTCAAAACCAGCTCCACCTCTGCTCCCTCTTCCGGCGGCACCATTGATACGGGAAGCCTTGCGGTGAGGACAAAGCCCCCGCCAAAGTCCAGCTCCACCCGGAAAAATGCGCCAAAAAACCGGCGTTCCTTCACATGGGCCGACAGAAAAGCGGCATCTTTTTCCCCGACCAGGGACTTACAGGCTCTGCCGCCCCCTCCCTCCGCCGGAATAAAAGGCAGCAGCCCTATGCCCTCGGGCCGTATCAGAACAGCCCTTTCATCGGAAAGATCCCCAAAATACCCCCGGAGACCTGCAGGCAGCTCCTTTATGGTAAAAACATTGGGTTCTCCCAGAAAACGGGCCACAGCAGGGCTTCCCGGATATGCGGAAAGGGCTTCAGGCCTATCCATTCGTTCCAGACGACCATCCAGAAGGACGGCAATGCGGTCCCCCAGTGAAAAAGCCTCTTCCTGATCATGGGTGACAAAGACAGCTGTAAGCTGCTGTTTTTTTAAAATAGTCCTCAGGTCTCTGGCCAGACGTTCCCGCAGATTGCGGTCCAGAGCTCCCAGTGGTTCATCCAGCAGTAAAAGCCTTGGAGAAGGAGCCAGACTCCGGGCCAGGGCCACCCGCTGACGCTCCCCACCGGAAAGGCCGTCCACACGCCTTTTTTCCATACCGGAAAGCCCCACCAGTTCCAGCATTTCAAAGACACGGTGCTGACTTTCCTTTTTTTTCATCCCTGCCATGCGCAGACCAAAGGCCACATTGGCTTCCACATTAAGATGGGGAAAAAGGGCCGCATCCTGAAAAACAAGCCCCACCCCCCGCCTGTGGGGCTCCACAGGGGCCAGATCCCTGCCGTCCAGACAGATCCTCCCCCTGTCCGGATTTTCAAGGCCCGCAAGGATACGCAGTAAAGTGGTTTTACCGCCTCCGGAAGGCCCTAAAAGGGTGAGGATTTCTCCCTCTTCCAGACACAGGGAAATTCCGTCCAGGGTTTTCAGCAGGCCATGCCATTTCTCAATATTTTCAACCTCAAGAAGGCTTTTCATTTTTCATCCTGTGTACTTCGGGTCTTCATAAGCCCCATGAGACGGGAAAGCAGCCAGAAGCTGCCTGCTGTCATAAGCATCAGCCAGACGCTCATGGCCATGGCCTTGGGATAATTCAAAGCTCCGGGATGGGAAAGGTAGCGGTAAATGCTCACGGGCAGGGTGGCAAACTCAGGCCGCACGGCAAAAAGGCTGGCTCCGAACTCCCCAAGGCTGATGGTAAAGGCAAAAATGGCGGCAGCACCAAGGGCTGGCAGTACCAGCGGAAATAAAATAAGACGCCAAGTCCGGGCCGGAGAAGCTCCCAGAGTCATGGCAGCTTCCAGAAGATTTTTTGGCACGCTGCGGAAGGCGGGCAGCAGCACCCGCATCACAAAGGGAAAGCCCACAAGGCTGTGGGCCATAACAATCAGAAAGGGCGTCCCCCTCAGATCAATGGGCCAGTGCAGGGCCAGTATGAAACCAAGCCCCAAAGGCACGGCAGAAGTGGCAAGGGGCAGCATGAAAAAGGTTTCTAAAAGATTTCTGCCCCGCAGATCAGAACGGGACAGAAAAACCGCCGCACAAAGACCCGTAAGCAGTGCAAGGGACATGGATGCCAGGGCAAAAATCAGGGAATGGCCCATGGCTGCTGCCGGAGAAATCAGGAAAAGACCGTCCCCGGATTCCCGAAAAAGCTGGGTGTAGGCGGCAATGGACCAGTTATCCCCCACACGGAGAGATGCCAGCACCATGGCGCCCAAGGGCAGGGCCATGATACTGCCGGACACAAGGGCCACCATCAGGGGCAGTCTTTTTTTTCTGTTGGGAGAAGGATTTTCAGGTCTTCGGGAAAAGGCGAGTGCGGTCTGAAATCTTTTTTCAAGGCGACCCTGAACAAAAATCACAGCAAAGTTCAAAACCAGCTGAACACAGGCCAGCATGGTTGCTACGGGCAGCTGAAAGAGATGCAAAGCCCTGCGGTAAATTTCTGTTTCCAGGGTGGACATGGCGGGTCCGCCCAGCATAAGAATGATGCCGAAGCTGGAAAAGCAGAAAAGAAAAACCAAAAGCGATGCCGATAAAAGGGCCGGTGCCAAGAGGGGCAGGGCCACATACCAAAAAGAACGGAAGGTGCCAGCTCCGAGAATCCGGGCCGCCTCCCAGACGGACTCAGGAATTCTGGCCCAGAATCCGCCCACTATACGAAACACCACGGCATAATTGAAAAAGCCATGGGCCATGAGAACCAGTATCAGGGAATCTTCCAGATAAAGGGGGCGGCCGAACAGAAAAGAGGATAGATCCGCAAGAATTCCCGATGGTCCCAGAAGGGAAAGGAAGGCCGCTGCCACCACCACAGCAGGCAGCACAAAGGGCAGGCTCACCACAAGGGCAAAAATCCCTCTGCCCGGAAAACGGTATCGGGCCCAGACCCAGGCTCCGGGCAGGGCAAAGATAAGGGTAAGAAGGGTTGATAAAAGTGCCTGCCAGAAGGTAAAGGCCAGCACCGAAATAAAATCCCTGCTGCCAAAAAAACGGGCAAGCCCCGGATCTCCGGCCCACAGACCGGAAAAACCGAGACCTGCCATACGAAGCAGGGGATAAAAATAAAAATAAGCCAGAAAAAGAGCAGGGATGAGAAAAAGCAGGCCCTTGAAAGAAACAGCCTTTCTCACCTCAGAACCGCCCGTGTCCAGGAATCCATCCAAACTTCACGCATGGCATGAATCCGTTCTGCGGAAAGTCCCCCTTTTCCCTCCAGCTTGACGGCATGGCGCTGAAAAACCTCCGGAAGCTCTGACTTTTCATTGGCAGGGAACATGAACATGGAAAGGGGAATGGCTTCCTGAACAGGCTTATCCAGCATCCAGTCCAGCCACAGGGCCGCCAGTTCCGGCAGCTCTGTTCCTTTGAGGATGCCTGCAAACTCCACCTGACGGAATCCGGTGCCTTCGGCTGTAATGGCTGCGGTGGGGCTTTCTTCGGGCTTGTTTTCTGCAAAATGAACCTCCGCCGCAGGGCTGGCTCCGTAACTCACCACCAGAGGCCTTTTTCCTTTGGATGCCGCCGTAAAATGACCCCAGTATGCTTCTTTCCAAGAAGCCACCACACGGACATCATTCTTCCGCAGGCCCTCCCAGAAGGCAAGCCAGCCATCTTCACCAAAGGTATCCACCGTGGCCAGCAGAAAACCCAGCCCCGGAGAAGATGTCGCCGGATTCTGTACCACCAGCAGACCCTTATATTCGGGTTTAAGCAGATCCTTCAGGCTGGCCGGAGGCTGAAGCCCCTTCTTTGCAAACCATGCCTTATCATAATTGATACAGATATCACCATGGGCCATGGGTGTCAGCCTGAAGGAAGGATCCAGCTTCAGGTAATCCGGCACATTCTCCAGAAGAGGCGATGCATGGGGAATAAAAATATCCGCCTCCAGTGCCCTGCCCATAAAGGTATTGTCCACCCCGTAAAAAACATCGGCCATGGGTTTTCCCCGGCTCAGGATGGCCTGATTCAGTGCAGCCCCGGTTCCCGAAGCCTTTAAAAAGCGCACCTTGACGCCGTGGGCCTCTTCAAAGGCCCTTACATGGGCAGCATCCATGCTGAAGCTGTCGTGGCTCATCACCCGCAGGACCCGCTCTGATGCCATGGCAGGAAAAGCCATGGAACAAACCAGCAACAGACCAGATATTATTTTATAAAACCCCATTACATACCCCTTACATTCTCATGGCTCAGGATCGTGTTACTTAAAGATCCTTCGCCTTTTCCATGGCCCTTCTGAATCCGGGCATGGCCCCTGTGATGGTGGCGTCGGAAACACAATAGCTCAAACGGATGTGACCGGGACCACCGAAACCGGAACCGGGTACGGCCAGCACCTTTTCCTCCTGCAAAAGCCGGACAAAGGCCACATCATCGGCTATGGGGCTTTTGGGGAAAAGATAGAAGGCACCGCCGGGAACGGTAAATTCATATCCCGCATTCTTCAGGCCGTCACAGAGAAGACTGCGCTTTCTTGCATACTCTCCGATATCCACGGTAACTCCCTGCAGCTCACCCACCACCCGCTGCATCAGGGCCGGTGCATTCACAAAACCAAGAATCCTGTTGGCAAGGGCCATACCCCCGAGAAGGGCATCTCTGGCTTCCGCCGCAGGACAAAGGGCCACATAACCAATGCGCTCTCCGGCAAGGGAAAGATCCTTGGAATAAGAGGTGGTTACCATGGTGTTGCGGTAACAGGTGAAAAGCCCCGGAACCTCAATTCCATCATATATGATTTTTCTGTAGGGCTCATCGGAAATCAGGTAAAGGGTCCGGCCAAGGGCCGCACTTTTTTCCTCCAGCATACGGCCAAGGGCTTCAAGGCTTTCACGGGAATAGACCTGACCTGTAGGGTTGTTGGGGGAGTTGATCAGAACGGCACGGGTCCGTTCACAGATGGCAGCCTCAATGGCGACCAGATCCAGAGAAAAATCCGGTTTTGTTTTAACCGCACGGATGCTTCCGCCGTGATTATCCGCATAGAAGTTGTATTCCACAAAATAGGGAGATGGTACCACCACCTCATCCCCTGCATCCAGAATGCTTTTAAAAATAACATTCAAGCCACCCGCAGCACCGCAGGTCATGAGAATTTCATCCCCGCTGACTTCCATTCCCTGTTCCAGACTGACCTGGGCCGCCACCTTGGCACGCACAGCAGGGTATCCGGGATTGGGCATATAACCATGGATCATCTCGGGATTATCCGCAGCAACGGACATCAGAGTCTTCTGAAAAAGCTCAGGTGGGGGTACATTGGGATTGCCCAGACTGAAATCAAAAACATTTTCCGCACCATAAAGCCCCTTCAGGCGGGCCCCTTCCTCAAACATCTTGCGGATCCAGGATGATTTTTCAATGAATCCTTCCATTTTTCTGGTAATGCTCATATCCCTTCCTTTCATGATCTTATGTGGTCATTTAAAGGCCCCGGGCCCGTTCTTCCCTAAAGGTGCTGCGGAAAGCGGCAAAGCTGTTTTCGAGAATTGCAGAGCGCATATTCCGCATTAAATCCAGATAATAATGGATATTGTGCAGGGTGTTCAATCGGTAGGCCAGAAGCTCCCTGGTTTTGTAAAGATGCCGAAGATAAGCCCTGGAATAGTATCGGCAGGTGTAGCAGGTGCAGGTCTCATCCAGAGGCTTTTCATCCATACGGAAACGGCTGTTGGCAATATTGATATCACCATAACGGGTAAAAAGCTTGCCGTTTCTTGCATTGCGGCTGGGCATGACACAATCAAACATATCCGCACCATGGGAAACCAGTTCCACAAGGTTTTCAGGAGTTCCAACACCCATGACGTAACGGGGCTTGTTTTCCGGCAGCAGGGGCAGGGTAAAAGACCCCATTTCATACATCAGCTCCGTGGGCTCCCCCACACTTAAGCCACCAATGGCATATCCCGGAAAATCAAGATCCACAAGCTCCTGGGCAGACCGTTTTCTCAGATCCGCAAACATTCCCCCCTGCACAATACCGAAGAGACTGTTTCTGCATTCCGTTTCCTCCTGCCAGGCTTTTTTGCAGCGCTGTGCCCATAGGGTGGTGCGCTCAAGGGCCTTTTCCGCCAGAGTTCGGTCAGCAGGATAGGGAATGCACTGATCCAGACACATCATGATATCGGAACCGATAACATCCTGCATGGCCACCACGGATTCCGGTGTAAAAAGATGACTGGAACCATCTATATGGGACTGAAAACGATACCCCTCATCCGTAATTTTAGAAAGGGCTGCCAGGGAAAAAACCTGAAATCCTCCGGAATCCGTAAGCAGAGGCTTATCCCAGTGCATGAAAGAATGCAGGCCGCCAAAGCGAGAAAGAAGCTCCGCCCCCGGTCTCAGGTACAGATGATAGGTGTTGCCCAGAATAATCTGGCTGCCGCAGTCCAGAAGGTCTTCGGGAGTAAGGCCCTTAACCGTGCCAAGGGTACCCACGGGCATAAAAATGGGGGTTTGTATTTCTCCATGGGCCGTGTGGATTCTTCCGGCCCTGGCCGAAGAGTCTGAAGAGCTGTTTTCCAGTTCAAAGGTCAGCATGTTATTTATAATTTCTTTTCAACAGGTTCAAGGGGAAAAACGGTTACAGACATACCTCATTATTTCCTGCCATTTTCGTTTGGTATCGGCAATTGCTGCCCGGCAGGTGCTGAGGCACCCATACTGTTTACCCGTGACGCAATCTTATTCTTAGAGCTTCTTGCCCTGTGCGGAACCGGCAAAAACTCGCCGCCACAGGCAGGATGAGCTTTTTGATTACCATAGCAGACTAAAGTTCGCTGCCTTTGTGTCGGCTCAGACAGTTTGCCGCTTCTTTCGCACAGGCCTGCAAAGCTCTGATCCGAAACGATTGCAATGTCACTTGCAAACAGCAAGGGTGCCTTACACTGGAACCGAACCAGTGAAATGATAGCCTTGTCAGTTCAAAAAATATGCAAACCAGCTACAAAACCCACAGGAATCAAATCATCAGCATGGCATCCCCATAGCTGAAAAAGCGGTACCTTTCGGCTATGGCTTCACCATAGGCCTTTCTGATATTATCATAGCCTCCGAAGGCAGAAACCAGCATCATAAGCGTTGTTTCCGGCAGATGAAAGTTGGTGAGCATGGCATCCACAACCCGGAACTCAAACCCCGGATAAATAAAGAGATCACAGAAGCCAGCCCCCGGCTTCAGCCCGCCATCCTGAATGGCCGCATATTCCAGGGTACGCACACAGGTAGTGCCCACGGCAATCACGCGTCTTTTTTCAGCCTTTGCCCTGAGAATGGCATCTGCCGTTTCTTCACTGATCTCAAAACGTTCACTGTGCATACTGTGGCTTCGTATATCCTCCACCCGCACTGGAGCAAAGGTGCCATAACCCACATGCAAGGTCAGATGCCGCAGCTCCACACCCTTTGCCTGCAAATCCGCAAGCAGGCCATCCGTAAAGTGCAGTCCGGCCGTAGGTGCAGCCACAGCCCCTTCCCTGCTGGCATATACGGTCTGATAATGGACGGCATCCTCAGGGTCTTCCTCTTTTCTTTCAATGTAGGGTGGCAGGGGCAGACTGCCAGCATCCATGAGGGCCTGGGGCATGGGATCTTCCGTATGAAAGGACAGGATGGCCGAGCCATCCCTTTCCAGCGTTTCCACCCGGACCCGTATACTATCCCCTATGAAAAGATCACTGCCCACAGCTGGTCTTTTGGATGCCCTCACCAGACAGGAGCACTGAAAAACCCCCTCCCTTTCAAAGTGCAGGCAGCCCCCCACATAATCCAGCAACAGAATTTCCACCCTGCCACCCGTAGCTTTCACACCATGGAGGCGGGCCGGTATCACACGGGTATCATTGACAACAAGAAGATCTCCGGGCTGAAATATAGTTTTTATATCTTTAAAATAGCGATGCGCCACATCACCCCTGCTGCGGTCCAGCACCAGAAGACGGGAAGTATCCCGCTCCGGAACCGGGCGGTCAGCTATAAGCTCCGCAGGCAGATCATAGCCATAATCCGAAAGGCTGAACATGAAAAACCCTTTCAAACAAAAAGTAGGACCTCATCGTATTTATACTCCAGATGCCCATCTGTGAAACATCTGAAAATTGGATTGTTATTCTGATTTATTTAATGAGACCCTCACCCCAACCCTCTCCCAAGGGGAGAGGGAGCCTTGAGAATGGCTGCTTTTCTCCCCTCTCCCTCCGGGAGAGGGGCCGGGGGTGAGGGAAGAAAGTAATAAAACCAAAATGTTCATCATTTTGTTTCAAAAATGACCGTGCGGAGTACAATAACCACTAAGCTCCCCGCCCAAGATAAACCAGAGCCAGCCCCACCATCATGAGAACAAAACCAAAGCGCCGCAGCCTTGCCGAAGGAAGCTTTAGCATCTCGGCCATCATGGCCTTCATCTTATCCGGAAAGGCAAAGTAGGGAATGCCTTCCACAATCATGACCATACCAATGACACAGAGAAAAAAAGCCACAAAAATCCTCCTCAATAAAGATCAGGCCGGGAATACCGCTGCAGACGCATCAGACACAGTGGTTCTTTTCCAATTTTTTCCGCTGCCTGTAAAGGATAAAAGAAAAACTTTCTATACCTGAAACACGCAAGAAGATTGACACAAAGGCTTCTGCATACTAATTTTTCTTTCCTGACTGAATACACACAGCTTACCCCAAATGAGGATGTTTACATGGATTTTGAAACGGTCATCGGTCTTGAGGTGCATGTACAGCTCAAAACCGCAAGCAAAATATTCTGCAGCTGCTCCACAGCCTTTGGTGCCGGTCCCAATGCCCATACCTGCCCAGTGTGCCTGGCCCTTCCCGGCAGCCTCCCCGTGCTCAACCAAAAAGCCGCTGAAATGGCTGCAAAGGCAGTTCTGGCCACCAACTGCACCCTGAACCGGGAAAGCCGCTTTGACCGGAAAAATTATTTTTATCCGGATCTTCCCAAGGCCTACCAGATTTCCCAGTTTGCCATGCCCATTGGCGAGCACGGCTGGCTGGACATCGAGGTGGAAGGCAGGCCGGAAAAAAAACGCATTGGCATCACCCGCATTCATATGGAAGAAGATGCGGGCAAATCCAGCCACGACCCCTTTCGTCCGGCCAGCCTTGTGGACCTGAACCGGGCAGGCACCCCCCTCATCGAGGTGGTCAGCGAACCTGACATGTCATCCCCGGCCGAAGCCGTGGCCTATCTGCGCCAGCTCCATGCCATTGTCCGCTATCTGGATATCTGTGACGGCAACATGGAAGAGGGCAGTTTCCGCTGTGATGCCAACGTGTCCCTCCGGCCAAAGGGAGAAACAAAACTGGGTACCCGTGCGGAACTTAAAAACCTCAACTCCTTCCGCTACATTGAAAAAGCCATTCATTATGAAATAAAACGACAGGAAAGCATTCTCCGCAGCGGCGGAAAAATCATTCAGGAAACCAGACTCTGGGACAGCGTGAAAAACCAGAGCTTTTCCATGCGCAGCAAGGAAGAAGCCCACGACTACCGATATTTCCCGGACCCTGACCTTGTACCTCTGGTGCTAGATGAAGACTGGATAGAAGATCTGAGAAAAAACCTTCCCGAACTGCCGGAAGTCCGCAAAGCCCGCTTTGTGGAAAGCCTTGGCCTTAAAAATGATGATGCTGCCACCCTGACCGCCTCCCGTGAACTGGCGGACTACTTTGAATCCTGCCTTGAAAAATGCGCCAATGTCCGACGCTGCACCAGCTGGGTGGCGGTTCATCTGCTGGGACTTCTCAATGCCAAGGGACTTTCCATTGAAAACACCCCTGTATCCGCCAAAGCTCTAGGAGAACTGCTGCAGCTTCTGGAAAAGGGGGATATCAACGATAAAATTGCAAGGGAAGTCTTTGAAGACATGGCGGAAACCGGCAGGTCTGCGGATATCATCATTAAAGAAAAGGGCCTTTCCCAGGTTTCCGACACATCAGAGCTGGAAACGGCGGTGCAGAAGGTGCTGGAAGAAAATCCAGCAGAGGTGGAAGCCTATAAAGGCGGCAAAACCAAGCTCATGTCCTTTTTCATGGGCAAGGTGATGAAAGCCACAAGGGGACAGGCCAACCCCAAGGTGGTGACGGAGCTTTTGCAGCGTATGCTTGAATAAAAAGCTTTACCGTAATAAAAACAAATCGTGGGTTCCGGAATATTTTTTCCATTCCGGGCCCTTTTTTTATTGGAGAATCGCCAGAGACAGGTGATGTTTTTTCAGGTCTTACAGATGAAAGCCATATTTGGAGGATCATGGGCCTGCAGCATTGTCCATCAACGGGCAACCCATCAAAAGGCGGGCACAAGGATAAACCTACGAATGATTTTTACGGCCCTGTTTTACAGTGGCACCCTTTTACGGGTGCCCGCTGACTTGCGTAACCTGCAATTTTCCTGTGGCTTGAAAATCGTGAGATTAAAAAAATGAAAAAGTCCGGAAGACTTTTGTCTCCCGGACTTTTATTTTATTTTCTATTTTACCTAAAAGAAGGGAAGATCAGATTAGAAGCTAAGGGCAAGACGAGTACCCACAAGGTAGGGGTCATCCTTGCCTGTAGCATCGCCAGCAAAGAGATAGGCACCTACAACATCCAGGGTCAGATTATTAGTCACCTTGTAAGTAGCCTTTAAATTAAGCTCTGTTCCCAGCTCTTTTTCCCATTTTTCAACACCATTAACGGTACCAATATAAGCATCTTCTGCCAACTCTGCGTACCAAATGTCAGCGGTAACGGTAAGTCTTTCCATAGGAGACATAGATGCCCCCAAATTAACAGCCATTATGTTACCAATCTGATCAGCAGGAGATCCGTGAGAAGCTTGATTATCAAAGATTCCGAAACCCATAATTTCAGACCAGTAATAAGACTGACCATAGGGCTGCACGAAAACATTTATATCATCACCGTCTTTCCAACCTTTCTGATCCTGCCCGGAAGCATAGAACATTTGGCCATGGATACTGAAAGGATCAATATTAACTTCACCACCCAAGGCTACAAGGAAAGCACGAACATCATCGCTTTTAGTAGCACCTGTTAAACCTGTTTCATAAGAGTCTATGCTACCAAACTGATAAATCCCTGTAAACCACGCAGAACCCATGCCAAAATCCATATCCGCATTCATACCAAGATACAGCAGGGCAATTTCAGAAGAATACACTGTTCCAGTATTGTAATAATTTTTGTTATCACTAAGCATGAAAGAACCTTCTTCATTCATGCCAAGCTTAGAATCATCTGAATACAGTCCCATTAAAACAGGGTTTATATTAATATTAGGAGCTACTTCAATATTGGGGGATACGATGAGCATATCCACATCCTGCTTGTTCATGTCTTTTCCACGACCACCTTCAACGGCTTTCACCCACATAACTGGAACGTCAAAACCATTCCCAACATAGGTAACATTGACACCGGCCATTTCATCGTCAAAGAGGAATCCCCTTGCAACTGTTGCAGGCTGGATACCAATTTTTACATTGAAGTCACCAAAACCAGCATCCAGATAAGACCTTCTTACCTGAACATCATTACTGCCCTTACCACCAACTTTTCCATAAGTGTCCTGGTTTGCTTCATCACCCCAGACAGCATTCATCTGGAATACGTTCACAAACTTAAGGTTGTCGGAAAACTTTGCTGTGTAATTAAGTTGAGTACGGGTATCTACACGGGAAAGATCCTGGGATCCGTCAGCACCGAAATCTCCCTGGGTAAAGGCTCTGGTTCTCCAGTAACCACCAAACTCATTTTCAAAGGCAGATGCCGGAAGGGCAAGACCAAGCATGGCCAAACCCGCAACGGCGGAAACAAACAGCTTTTTCATGGGCATTCTCCTGATTTTCAGATTAATGATTAGGAAATACAACATGCTCCTCCGGAGGCCTGACCCTTCTCCTTCCAAAGGAAAAATTCAGGATCATGCTTAGCAAGGCAACCAGCTAAAGTCAACCCGTAAATTTAACCTTCATTTTTTTGCAACCCTCCCCTTTGCATCCTTTAAAAAATTGCTTATAGGTATTCTTTATATTTTTTTAATGATAATTTACAGGCCTGCTATCGTAAATATACTAAACCTGCTATTCTATAACAAATCCTGTAAAAAAACTTAAGGAGCCTTTCCATGCAACGGCCCATCCTTTTTTCCATTCTCTTTCTTATTTTTGCAAACCTGCAGTCACTGCAGGCTAAAGAAACTGTATTTATCTCCCCACCTCTTATCCACGCATCGGAAGATCTTTCTTTTCTGGCCGACGGTATACAGTCCCTTCTGGATGGACAGCTGGATTCTGAAGGATGGCTTAGCCGAAATACAAAAGAAGCTTCTTTTGAAATCCGTACCCGCATAACCGCCTTTGGCGGCACAATGATCACAGACTTTGCCCTGGTACAAAAAAGCACGGACAAAATACAAATATCACAAAGAAACAGCACCGGAAATGATGCTGCTCTTCTTCCTGAAGTTACGGCTTTTGGAGATAAAGTGCTGGCTTTTTTACAGAAGACAGAAAGCCCTGCGGAAACCATAATCTCCGGCAGCAAAAAGCTGGAAGAGCAGTCCACAGCGGATGAAAAGACCTCCTTTGAGGTTCTCCACATCAGCAACCCATATAAAGGAGCCGTGGTGGCCATGGACGCAGGAGACCTCACGGGAAACGGAGAAATGGAAATTGTCCTTGCGGACCGAAGGCTTATCCGCATCATGGACGCTTCACTCCAGAACACCCTTGCCTCCTTCTCCCTGCCCCACTATGAAATTGCCCTTCAGATGCATGTGCTGGATACCAACAAAAACGGCCAAGCAGAAATATGGCTGACCGCTGTGAACCCCGGCAATCAGAGAATGCGCTCCAGGGTAATGGTTCTGGAAAATGACAAAATTCATGTCATAGCAGGTCCGGGAAATCGTTTTTTTGCCAGGGGACGTAACTCCAAAGGAGAAGATGTCATACTGACCCGTCTGCGGGGGTTCAGGGAGAACCTCTTTTCCGGACCGGTCATGGAAGCCCGTGTTACTGAGAAAGGCATCAACCTGGCAGAAAGTTCCCACCCCGAAAATAACCTGTTTGACGCCATCCCCCTTAGTGTCCGCGACAATGATCCAAAGGACCGCCTCTATATGGCAGAAAACGGAACCCTTTCCCTTGCTTCTGAAAATGGTGAAACTTTCTGGGAAAGCCGGAATTCCTATGGGGGAATTCCCGTATCCATGGATTATTCCGGAAGCCAGAGCCGCCATGATGAAAAAAACAGGTATTATTTCTACGGACGTACCCGTTTTCTTTCCGAAGATGGCGGTACGGAAAAAATCCTCGCCCTGCACAACAGCGAAGCGGCAGGCGGCCTTTTCCAAAGGCTGCGTATCTTCCGCACGGGCAGCCTCCACCTGCTCTCATGGAATGGCTATGAAATGGAAGTTACGGCCAGAACCCCTGAATTTGACGGTTATATTTCGGATTTTATTCACATACCTGCCAAAGACCAGGAACCTGCCAAAGTCATCCTCGCCCTTGTAAAAGGAGGAGGAGATCTCTCACTGTCCCCTGAAACCCGTTTTGTAAGCTGCGCCCTTTTCCGCTGAACCAAAATCCATCAAAGGGGGGCTTTTCCCCCTTTTCCATCCTGACTACTTCCTTTTTTCTTGACTTACCCATCTGTCTCCGCTAAATCTGAAACACCGTTCGCTTTTCACAATGTATATTTCAGGCAAAAAACCAGATAAACCCGGACCAACATGGGTCTCAACAAAAAAATCCATGTATGAAATTAAGCTCCATCAAAAACAGGCGGATGTGTTTTTCAGATCCGAAATTTTTTATGCAATGCTTGTCTAACCATAGTTTTAAAACCACCATCAAGGAGGCCTACGTGAAAAAGCAGATTCTTTGTCTGGCGACAGCTTTAGTCCTGGGTGCAGGTACGGCCTATGCCGGCTGCGTTGACACCTTTGGCATAGGAGCCAAAGCAACTTCCATGGGCGGCGCCTACGGTGCCTATGCCGATGATCCCTTTGCCGTTTATTACAATGCAGCCGGTCTTACCCAGATCAAGAGACCCACCCTGGCTGGCGGCCTACACATGATAGACCCCACAATCAAGATGAAGGACTTCTATATTGAAGGGTCCAGTAACCCTGACTTCCCCCGAAGTAAAAATGAGGCCATGAGCTTTTCCGATTCTTCGGAAAACCTCTATGCCCCCCATGTGGGTTTTGCCATGCCCCTTTCAGAAAGGCTTTTCATGGGTGTTGCCATCTACTCACCCTTTGGCCTTGAGGTGGAATTCCCCAGCGACCCAAAGGTGAATCCCACGGCATACAGCTCATTCCACTCCTATTACTTCCGTAAAGTCATCAACCCAGGCCTTGCTTACAAAGTAAATGACAAGCTGTCTCTGGGCTTTGGCGTTTCCATAGGCCAAACCAAATCCGCTGCAGAAAAAATATATTATGTTGGCGCCAAAGATCTCACCAGCGAAGGTACTGTACCAGACATGCTCCGCACCCTGGACGGCGCCCACCTGAAAATCGAGCTTGAGGACGAGCTGAACTATTCCTTCAACCTCGGAATACAGTACAAACCTGTGGAAAACCTTACCCTGGGACTTACCTACAGAAGTGAAACGGACGTGGATTTTGAAGGCGATGCCTATGTAAATGGCATCAAAGTAGCCAAAGCCACCCTGGACTACAACCATCCCCAGCAGATTCAGGCAGGGATTCGCTATACCCCCCATGACCGTTTTTCCATGCAGATGGATCTGGTATGGACAGAGTGGTCCATACTCAAAAACCAGACCGAACCCATCACAAGCATTGAAAACAGTCTTGGAATTGACCTTGTAGCCCTTGGTAAAAAAGAAATCTCATCCCCTCGCAACTGGGAAAACACAAGGCAGCTGCGCTTTGGTGGCGAATATATCATGAGCGATCTTGTCACTTTACGTGCCGGCTACTTCTATGACCCCACCCCCATTCCCGATGACACCCTGGACACCATGTGGCCGGATGCGGACAAGAAAACCTACTCCTTTGGTGCAGGCTTTAACTTTGAAAAATTCACCATTGATACGGTTCTCCAGTACACGGCCATTGAACAGACCCGCATTGTTGGTGGAGAATCCGTCAACCTGAACAAGGTATTTGCGGGAGAAGTTTCTCCAGACCCCACAAGGGTTCACGCCAAAGCTGAAGGCTACCTTCTGGGAGCCGGAATCACCGTATCCTATCGCTTCTAAAAAACTGCTGATTTTTCATAAATCAATTGTACTTCAATAAAAAACGGGTCAGAATGAAAATTTCATTCTGACCCGTTTTTTATACTGCTACGAAAGACAGGGGGCATAAGCCATGTCTTGATCAGAAAGGGCTTATTTATTTTAAGAAAAAAGCAGATTTGACATCTTTCATTATCTGATATATCAATACGGGAAAATTTGATTTTTTCTTCAAAGGAAAAATACTTACAGATTTTAATGTATTTTTAAAACTCCGATGTTACAGTGGAGACATCACTTCTTATCGCCAGAGTGCGAGCTTATAACAGGATATCCTAATGAATGATTTTCTTCAGAACCTCCGGAACCAGTCTGCGGCAAAGGAACGCCGCTTCAACAAGCCTAACAAAGGCAGCCACGACAACAACCCAAACGCTCCCAGTCATACGGAAAGAAGAACCGGCCAGGATCGCAGGACACCCCGCGTACCTCAGGCACAGACTCCTGCCATCCGCGAAGAAACCCTCCTTGCTCTGCAGGCTTCTCTGGAAAACCTCGTAGAGACACAGCGGGACCGGATATTTATGGAAGATCGTAAGGCAGAAGCCGAAGAACGCAAGGCAGAAGCCTTGGAACGCCTTGCAGACAGCCTCGACAGACTGCTGGATAACCTGTCGTCTCCTCCGGCGACACAGACTGCCACGCCAGAAGAAAAAAATGATGCACAAACCAGAAATAATCATGTCAGAGACCCTGAGTTTCTTGACACCACGGAAGATGATGTAAGAAAAACCAGCCGCAAATACATCCTTAAGCTAATTGAAAAACTCAGAAAAGATAACATGACCTATGAGCAGATTGCGGCCTATCTGACGGACAATGATTACCCCACCTTCTCCGGCCGTGGGCGCTGGCATGCCCAGACCATACACAGGCTATGCAGATAAACCTTATAAAAACACCGCCTCTGGTTCGCATCCTTATTTTCACAAGGACAAACCAGAGGCGCAGTATTTTTAGAGACAGGGTGAATAAAATATCTCCATTTCAGGAAATCAGCTAAAAAAAACCCCGCTTTAAACGAAAAGCCTCAGCCCTTTCCCCTGCCTTCTTCAGCCTGAAGAAGCCATACTTCCCATTCCAAAGGCAGCATCTGTTTTTTCTTTGTATTGCAGGCCTTGCACGCCGTCACCACATTACCCTTTGTACTCCTGCCGCCCCTTGCCAGGGGAACCACATGGTCCATGGTGAGATCAGCGGCAGCAACGGAGCGACCACAATAGGAGCAGCTCCCTTTGGCACACTGTCTTTTCCACCACTCGGTCTGACGCAGCTCCCTGGCTTTCTGCCTTTCTTTTTTTACAAAAACATCATCTTCAAACCACTGATATTCCATAAAGGGAAACTCCTCAGGACTCCGGTCAATACCCGAACCTCTCCATGGCCTTGGTGTCCCGGGTCCAGTTCTTCTGCACCCGCACAAAGAGCTTCAGAAAAACCTTTTTCCCCACAAGCTCTTCAATATCCCTGCGGGCATCGGTGCCTATCTCCTTTAAACGACTCCCGCCCTTCCCTATCAGAATCCCCTTCTGGGAATCTCTGTCCACATGAATGGCCGCATGAATCTCCGCCTTTTCTCCGGGACCGCCCTCCTGAAAAGACTCGATGGTTACGGCAATGGAATAGGGAATCTCTTCACCCGTACGACGCAGTACCTTTTCCCGTATCAGCTCGGCCACAATAAAACGCGTGGACTTGTCCGTCAGGCTGTCTTCGGGGAAAAGCGGTGGTCCTTCGGGCAAATATTTTTCCAGCACATCCAGAAGAATGTCCAGCTGATCCCCCACCATGGCAGAGACGGGAATAATCTCCTGGAAAGAAAAACGATTATTCCAGCGTTCCATCCACTGGAGAAGCTCAGGTCTTGCAACCAGATCTATCTTATTCAGAGCCAGAATCACCGGCTTTTTGCAGACCTGCAGATGCTTAAGAATCAGGTCGTTTTCCTCTGAAAAGGATCTGCTGACATCCATCAGCCATAGAACCACATCCGCATCGGGAATGGCGCCAAGGGCTGCTTCCACAATCCGCTGGTTCAGTATTTTACCCGCCTTGTGAACACCCGGCGTATCCACAAAGGCAAGCTGACACAAAGGCCTGTGAACAATGCCCAGTATTCTGTTCCTCGTGGTCTGGGGTTTTCTGGATGTGATGGCAATTTTTTCACCAATCAGGCGATTCATCAGGGTGGACTTTCCCGCATTGGGTGCACCGATAATGGCCACAAAACCGGAACGGAAAGACGGGCTTTCTGACATGGATTCTTCCTCTGCTGACTGTTTATACTGCACAAGATAAACTTTTTACATTACACCGAAGTATCATAAATTCCTGTCATGGATGACACAAGGCTCCAGACCTCATCCCGGCCCTGACGGGTAACAGATGAAAAAAGCAGCAGATCATCCTTTTCCAGCCCTGTCTGCTCCAGCAGTATTTTAAAGCGGTTCTGGGCTGCAGACCGGCTGAACTTATCCGCCTTGGTCAGAACCAGACGCACAGGAAGCTTTTTTTCCATCAGCCATTGCAGGATTTGTCCTTCTTCCTCTCTGGCATCCCTGCGGATATCCATAAGAAGAAAAAGCCCGCAAAGATTGGGTCGCTGAGAAATATAGGTTTCAATCATAGGTCCCCACTGCTGCTGTACAGATTTTGGAACCTTTGCATACCCGTAGCCGGGAAGATCCACAAAGCGCATGCACCCGTTAACCAGAAAAAAATTCACCAGCTGGGTTTTTCCCGGTGTCTGACTGGTTTTAACAAGACTCTTGCGCTGAACCAGACAATTGATCATGGAGGATTTTCCCACATTAGACCGGCCAACAAAGGCAACTTCCGGCAAATCCGGCGGCGGGTACTGGGAGGACTTAACAGCACTGGTAATAAATTCTGCTGACTTTATATGCATGGACCTTCCTTACACTTTATTATTTTCCATAAACATCTTTAGGATCAAAAAGGGGAACACCCACGGTCTCCAGACTGCCATCCTCTGCCACCCGCCGATGAAAACAGGAAGCATGACCCGTATGACAGGCAGCGCCACCCCTTTGAACCACACGCAAAAGCAGAGTATCCCCATCACAGTCCAGAAGCACTTCCCTCACTTCCTGCTCATTACCGGAAGTCTCCCCTTTTACCCAGAGAGCTTTTCTGGAACGACTGTAATACGTAGCTTTACCCGTTTTAAGGGTCTGTTCCAGAGCCTCCACATTCATGTAGGCCAGCATCAGCACATCCCCTGAGTTCACATCCTGTGCAATTACAGGGATAAGCCCCCCGCATTTTTCAAAATCTATCACAATTTCCCTCCCGAACCCATGCATAATATGACAAGTAAAAGAACTTCTTCATTTTTTTCAGGCTTTATCTACGCTGCCTTTGCCAAAACTGTCAAACCCTCCGGCATTTCAGGAAGCTTATCTTGCCCCCGCAGGCTGAATCTGCTACGAAAACAGACATCAGAGGATACAAATCCCTGACAGGGAATCTTCAGGCATCCATATATAGAGAGTAAAAAATGACATCCCCTTCCCCCAAAACCAAAAACCCGGCTCCCAAAAGTCTTTTCAAAAAAATTATAAAATTGTTTTTCTTCGGTCTGCTTTTTCTTATTTTCGGAGCCTCTGCCGTCCTTGTATCTGTTTATCTCTATTTTTCCAAGGGCCTGCCATCCGTAGCCAGCCTAAAGGCCTATAGTCCTCCAGCAATTTCCACAGTCTATGCCCAGGACGGCACCGTTGTTGCTGAATTTTTCAGGGAAAGGCGCATTGTCATTCCCCTCGAAGAAATGTCGGAGTTGCTGGTGCAGGCTTTTCTGTCTGCGGAAGATTCCCGTTTTTTTGAACACAGGGGCATTGACCCCATGGCCATTACCAGAGCACTGGTCAAAGGTATTCAGGCAAAGAACATCACACAGGGCGGCAGCACCATCACCCAACAGGTGGCTAAAAATTTCTTCCTTACTCCGGAACGGAGCTATGCCAGAAAAATCCGTGAGGCCATCCTTGCCTACAGAATTGAAGCATCCCTGGAAAAAGAAGCCATCCTTCATCTTTACCTGAACCAGATTTTTCTGGGCCACGGAGCCTACGGCGTTGAAGCTGCTGCCCAGAACTATTTCGGCATATCCGCAAAGGACCTTTCCCTGGCCCAGGCCAGCATACTGGCAGGCCTTCCCCAGGCTCCCAGCCGTTACTCCCCCTTCCGTCACCCGGAACGGGCAAGGGAACGCCAGCTCTATGTTCTTTCCCGCATGGTTCACGATGAAGTAATATCACAGGAGGAGGCAGAAAAAGCCCGGCAGGAAAAACTGGAAATCCACCCCCGCCAGAATATCTATATTGAAATGGCCCCCTATTATACGGAACATGTCCGCCAATATGTACTGAACCGATATGGAGAAAAAGCCCTCTACGAAGACGGGCTTCAGATTCATACGGCACTGGATCTTTCCATTCAGAGAAATGCGGAAAAAGCCATTCACAAAGGCCTCAATGATCTGGACAAACGACAGGGCTTCCGCGGCCCCCTGCGCCATGTCGGAATCACGGGCATTGAAGCGGCAGTAGCTTCCATCGGAGAAAACCTTGAAAACCCCGATCCGGATACAGTAACCCATGGCATCGTTGTGAATGTAGACAACCAGAACGGAAAAACCATGGTACGTTTTGGAAAACACACAGGGGAAATCCCTCTATCCTCCATGCGCTGGGCCCGCAGGCCTGACCCTGAAACAGCCTATTACAATACCCGCCTCCAGCGCCCCGGTCAGGCCCTGAAAACAGGGGATGAAATTCTGGTCCGGCTAGTAAAAAAACAGGAAAACAATCTCTGGGAGCTGCGCCTGGAACAAATCCCCAAGGCCCAGGCAGCCCTCCTCTGCATGGAAGTTGGCAATGGCAAAGTCAGGGCCATAATGGGTGGCAGAGATTTCAGAGCCAGCCAGTTCAACAGGGCCATACAGTCCAGAAGACAGGTGGGGTCGGCTTTCAAGCCCTTTGTCTACGCTGCAGCACTGGATAAAGGATACACCCCGGCATCCATAATTATGGATACGGCCTTTGTTTTCAGAGATCGAGAAAGGGATTTCACCTGGAAACCCAAAAACTATCAGGACACCTTTTATGGTCCCACCATGCTAAGGGAAGCTCTCAACAAATCCAGAAACGTCATTACCATCAAGGTGCTGCAGGATATCGGCATAGATTATGCCCTGAGCTATGTCCGGAAACTGGGACTCACCTCACCCATTAACCGGGATCTTTCCATTGCCCTTGGATCCTCCGGACATACTCTGCTGGAAACTGTCAATGCTTACGCTGTCTTTGCCAATCAGGGGAGACTTTCGGATCCCATCTTTGTTACGGAAATCAGGGACAGAAACAACAAACTTCTGGAAAAAAACCGCCCGTTCAGCGAAAAGGTTATTTCCGATGAAACAGCCTTTCTGATGACCAGCCTGCTGGAAAGCGCAGTAACCAACGGTACGGGATGGCGTGCCAGGACGATGATTCAGAAAGGCTGGCCCGTTGCTGCCAAAACCGGCTCCACCAACAATCTTCAGGACGCATGGTTTGTTGGCTACTCTCCAGCTTACATAACAGGGGTCTGGGTAGGAATGGATGAGGATGGTGTACTGGGTGAAGGGGAAACCGGCTCCAGGGCGGCAGCCCCCATATGGGTTGATTTCATGGAAAGCATCCATAAAAACCAGAGTCCAAAAAGCTTCCCGCCCCCACCTCCTGGCATTGTCACCGTTAATATAGATGCGGAAACCGGGCTGCTGCCCATTGCAGAATCCAAATCCACCACCTTTGAATATTTCCAGAAAGGCCATGAACCTGTAGATTTTTCACCAAGGTCCGGGCAGATTGAAGATGAAAAGGATTTTTTCAAACAGGGCCTTTAAAAATCAGCCTTATGCGTATTCAATGACCCAGAAATCCGGCTCCTGATCTTTTTCCGTGACAATGGAAAAGGGGGCCGGAAAAAATGCCCGCTCAAAGCGCAGGAAATTGCTTTTTCCCATGCCCTGCATACGGCTGCGCAAGTTCAGAGAAACCCTTATACGCAAAGACTTTTTTATATGGTTTCCTTCCATGCGACCGAAGGCCTCCAGAACCTCATCACCAAGAATCCTACCCCGCACCCACTCCCCCATGGAAGGATGATGGGGACCGGTCAGCAGGCTCTCCTCCAGATGTGCATCCGTCTGAAGACCGATGCGCAGTACAGGAACCCCTCCCTTTTCCAGAATATTCACATAGGCCGCCGTCCGTTCCACAGCCTCAGAAAATTCCATGGGTCTGTACTTTCCTCTTACAAAAAGCTTTTCCAGCCCACTGCCCTTCAACACCAGAGTCGGCGCCACTCGAGCAAAATCCGGCCCCAGAGAAACAAGCCTTTCCGCCGTATCCAGATCCGAAGACCCAGAGGCTCCAGGAAGACCTGTCATCATCTGAGCCCCCACACTTATCCCGGCCTGCCTCAGCTCCTTAAATGCCTCCACAACCTCATCCACGCCATGCCCTCTGGCAGAAAGGCGCAGTACCCTTTCATCCAAAGACTGAATCCCTAACTCCGCAGTCATGAAAAGACCCGATGCGCTGAGCAGCTCAAGGGATGCCCTGCTTACCGTATCCGGGCGGGTGGAAAACCTTAAGCCTGCATCGGGAATATCTTTAACCAGCTCAATACAGGCATTTATATCCTTTTCCGGAAGTCCCAGAAAGCTTCCCCCAAAAAATGCCAGCTCCACAGGCCGCTGAAGATCCCTGGGAAATGCCAGCCAGCGATCCATCTCATTACGCAGCGTGGAAATATTTTTTTTCCCGCTTTTCGGGTGCAGAGTATTCTGGTTACAGAAAATACAATGGTGGCGACATCCGGCATGGGGCAGAAAAAGGGGGATAATAAAAGGTTTTTGAGCAGGGATCAAAAATAGCTCCTTTTCAAACAAAAAAACAGCTGAACAAGCGTATTAAGCAAAAACTACTCCAACAACAAAAAAAGGACCTACAGGATCAACCCGTAAGTCCTTATTTTTTGTTGGCGGGAGCGACGGGACTCGAACCCGCGACCTCCGGCGTGACAGGCCGGCGTTCTAACCAACTGAACTACACCCCCTTGAGGTGGTGGGCGAAACAGGGATCGAACCTGTGACCTACGGCTTGTAAGGCCGTTGCTCTCCCAGCTGAGCTATTCGCCCATTTTGTGACAAGCTTTCCATCACAAAAGCGAGATCTATCTACCAGCATGTGTTTTTTCCGTCAAGCAAAAAAACACGTTTTTATTTTTTCTTCTTACTTTTTTTCTGCTGCTCCGCCGGAAGGAGGGCCAGCTCCAGCACCTCATCCATATGACTGACCGCTATCATGCGGACCTTCTTCAAAACAGAAGCAGGTATCTCTTTGATATCCTTTTCATTTTCCGCAGGGTACAGAACCCGCACAATCCCTCCCCTGTGGGCAGCCAGCACCTTCTCCCTCAAGCCGCCAATGGGCAGCGCCCTGCCCCGCAAAGTGATTTCTCCGGTCATGGCCACGTTCCTGTCCACTGGCCGACCCGTAAGGGAAGAAACCAGTGCCGTGCAGATGGCAATACCTGCACTGGGGCCATCCTTGGGAATGGCACCTTCGGGAAAATGAATATGCAGATCCTTTTCCTTATAGAAATCAGGATCAATACCAAAAGATTCACTCCTGAACCGCACATAACTCATCGCTGCCCTGGCGGACTCCTTCATCACATCCCCAAGCTTACCCGTCACGGTAACCTCACCCTTGCCCGGCATTAATACCGTCTCAATGGTAAGAAGCTCTCCGCCCACCTGAGTCCAGGCCAGTCCTGTGACCGTGCCCACCAGATTTTCCTTTTCCACAGAACCGAAACGGTACTGATCCACTCCCAGATATTTACGCACCGCAGCCACATCAATGGAAAAAGGCGCCTTCCCCCTCTCCCGGACCAGATCCCTGGCCACCTTACGGCAGACAGCCGCCAGTTGCCTTTCGAGATTCCTTACCCCAGCCTCCCGGGTATGGTAACGGATAATATGATAAAGGGCATTTCTGGTAAAATGTATCTGGGAAAGCTCAAGGCCATGCTGTGAAACCTGCTTGGGAATCAAATGTTCAATCGCAATATTGTACTTTTCTATCTCCGTGTAACCGGGAATGCGTATGATCTCCATACGGTCCTGCAGAGGCAGGGGGATATTGTGCAGGGTATTGGCCGTGGTAATGAAAAGAATTTCAGAAAGATCACAATCCAGATCCAGATAGTGATCACTGAAGGTGGCATTCTGTTCCGGATCCAGCACCTCCAGAAGAGCAGCCGAAGGATCTCCCCTGAAATCCATACTCATCTTGTCCACCTCATCCAGACAGAAAACCGGGTTTCTGGTACCCACCTTTTTCAGACTCTGAATAATCTTACCGGGCATGGCACCGATATAGGTACGCCTGTGCCCCCGTATTTCCGCCTCATCCCGGACCCCACCCAGGGAAAGACGCACATATTTGCGGCCTGTGGCCCTGGCAACACTTCTGGCCAGAGAGGTCTTACCCACACCCGGAGGCCCCACCAGACAGAGAATGGGTCCCTTGATCTTCTGAACCAGAGTCTGTACTGCCAGATATTCCAGGATGCGCTCCTTGGGCTTTTCAAGACCATAGTGATCCTTATCCAGTACCCCTTCCGCGGCATCAAGATCCGAGGAAAGCTCAGAAATCTCGTTCCACGGCAGAGCCAGAATCCAGTCCACATAATTGCGCACCACCGTCGCTTCCGCTGACATGGGGGGCATCATCTTCAGCTTACGAATTTCTGACCGAACCCTGGCAACGGCTTCTTCAGGGGGCTGTTTTTCTTCAAGCCGCCTTTCAAAATCCGCTATTTCCTCAAGAATATCTTCGGCATCCCCCATCTCCTTACGGATGGCCCGGATCTGCTCATTGAGGTAATAATGTCTCTGGTTTTTCTCCATCTGCCGCTTCACACGGGTACGGATCTTCTGATCCATTGAGAAAATTTCAGCTTCTGTACGGATCAGATTCACCAGAAGCAGCATCCTTTCCACAAGATCTTCCGTTTCAAGGAGCTGCTGCTTATCGGCAATCTTAAATGAGAACTGGGCAGACACGGCATCACTGAGGTGAGCAGGATCCTGAATCGCCGCAATGGCATCCAGGGTTTCTGCAGAAGTTTTTCTATTCAGATTTGCGTATTCCCTGTAACTTTCCATAATAGCCCGCATAAGTGCCTGGGCCTCGGATGGCTGCACACCGGTTTCCATGAAAGGCTCTACCTCAGCACGGCCATAATCCTCCCTGCTTTCATCACAGACAAGCATACGGGCCCGGCCTTCCCCTTCCACCAGGGCTTTCACCGTTCCATCGGGCAACCTAAGAAGCTGCAAAACCCGTCCCACACAACCTATTTCTGCCAGATCCTTTTCTTCCGGATCATCCACATCGGCCTCGGTCTGGGTTATAAGAAAAACCCGCCTCTCCTGCTCCATGGCCGCAGTAAGAGCACGGATGGATTTTTTACGCCCGACAAAAAGGGGCGCAACCATGTGGGGAAAAAGAACCATATCCCGGAGGGGAATCAGGGGAAGCGTCAATACCGCCATAGTGTCATCCTCGGATTAGAAACATCCGGAAAAAAGCATCTCTCCCGGAATATAAATAATTGACCACGCAGATATTAAAAAAGGGCTCAGGCCACAGTCTAATAAAAAGCCCTGCGACCCAAAACCCTTTACTGATATTATCGAATCTATGCCTGCTGCTTGGACTGCGCATACAAAAGAATGGGCTCTTCCTTATTCAGCACAACTTCTTCACTGATTACACATTCCTTAACGTTTTCCAGGGATGGAATCTCGTACATGATATCCAGCATGATATTCTCAAGGATGGCCCTCAAGCCCCTTGCACCGGATTTTCTGCGCACCGCTTCTTTGGCAACGGCCTCCAGAGCACCATCCGTAAAGCGCAGACTCACGCCTTCAAAGGCAAAAAGCTTCTGGAACTGCTTAACCAGAGCATTCTTAGGTTCCTTCAGAATTTTTACCAGAGCGTCTTCCTTCAACTCCTCAAGGATAGCAATCACCGGCAGACGCCCGAGGAATTCCGGAATCAGACCAAACTTCACAAGATCTCCTGCCTCTGCAAGGTGCAGCAGTTCAGAAGCTGACTTGTCACCGGGCTTGGTAACCTTAGCACCAAAGCCCATGGCTTTCTGACCGATCCTGCGCTGCACAATCTTGTCCAGCCCCGTAAAGGTTCCCCCGCAGATGAAAAGAATCTTGGAAGTATCAACCTTCACGAAATCCTGCTGTGGGTGCTTACGACCACCCTTGGGCGGCACACTGGCCGTGGTTCCCTCAATAATCTTCAAAAGGGCCTGCTGCACACCTTCCCCGGAAACATCTCTGGTAATGGAAGGATTGTCGCCCCGGGATGCAATCTTGTCTATTTCATCTATATAGACAATGCCACGCTGGGCCCGCTCCACATCATAGTCGGCATTTTGCAGAAGGGAGAGGATGATATTCTCCACATCTTCTCCCACATAACCGGCTTCCGTAAGGGTGGTGGCGTCCGCTATGGTAAAGGGGACATCCAGAAAGCGGGCCAGGGTCTGAGCCAGAAGGGTTTTACCACTGCCCGTGGGGCCAATGAGAAGGATGTTGCTTTTCTGAATTTCCACATCATCATGGACATCCATACTGGCAGCAGACTCAAGCCTGCGGTAATGATTTCTTACCGCAACTGCGAGGGTTTTTTTGGCCGCATCCTGCTCAATCACGTAGTCATCCAGCTTCTTTTTCACTTCCTTGGGTGTCAGCAGATGCTCAGGGGCCTCCGGAGACTTGTCTCCTTCCTCCTCTATGATCTCGCTGCAAAGCTGGATACATTCGTCACAGATATAGACCGCAGGACCTGCGATGAGCTTCCGGACATCCTTCTGGCTCTTGCCGCAGAACGAGCAGAAAAGCTTGTCTCCGGTCTCGCCGTTATCCGTCATTTAGCCCTCCGTTTTCTCAATAATGGCCGCAAGGTCATCCCGGCTTGCCACCACATGATCGACAATACCGTAGGCCTTTGCTTCCTCACCACTCATAAAATGATCCCGATCCGTATCCGCTTCTATGGATGCCAGATCCCGCTTGGTATGCCTTGCAAGGATATGATTCAGGGTATCTTTGATCCTTAAGATTTCCCGGGCCTGAATCTGAATATCCGATGCCTGTCCCTGGGCACCACCCAGGGGCTGATGAATCATAATACGGGAATGGGGCAGTGCATAACGCTTGCCATCAGCCCCTGCAGCCAGGAGCAAAGCTCCCATACTGGCGGCCTGACCGATACATACGGTCACCACATCCGGCTTGATGTACTGCATGGTGTCGTAAATGGCCATACCGGCCGTTACCACGCCTCCGGGAGAGTTGATGTAAAAATTAATTTCCTTTTCAGGATCTTCGGACTCCAGAAACAGCAACTGGGCCACAATGAGATTGGCAATCTCGTCATTTACCGGGGAACCAAGAAAAACAATTCTATCCTTGAGAAGCCGCGAATAAATATCGTATGCCCTCTCGCCTCTGCTGCTTTGTTCCACAACCATGGGAATCAGCGGCACGACGAACCTCCCTTTTTCTCCTTGTTTGGCCCGACATCTGCATTTACGGTCCGGAAGGAAAACCTTCCACACAGACAACGCATCAGGCTTCAGACAGTCTGGTCTTCCGTATTTTCCACATCTTCAGCGGCTTCCGGAGAGACCTCTTCAATCAAACTGTTATCCAAAATAAGCTGAATCGCCTTTTTTTCAAGCATGGTGTGCCTGAAAAATTCAAGCTTTTCAGGATTGCTTTCATAAAAGCCCTTGATAAGGTCCACGGGCTGATTGAAATTTCTGGCCAGCTCTTCAAAGCCGGCAATGATCTCGTCTGCATCCAGATCCAGTTTTTCCTGGTTAATGATGCTTCCCAGAATCAGATGGCGGCGTACCTGCTTTTCCGCAAGGCCACGGTATTCTTCCGCCAGCATTTCTCTGGTCTGCCCCAGCTGCTCAAAGGTAACTCCATTGGCGGAAAATGCCCGCTCCGCCTCTTCCAGAATACCTTCCAGCTCATAGTTTACCATGACATCGGGAACCTCAAAACTGGTTTTTTCGATGAGGGCAGAAAAAATCTGTTCATTCACTTCCTGCTCAATGCGTTTGGCATAACCCTGCTGAAGGTTGTCACGGATTTTGATCCGGATATCTTCAACACTTTCAAAATCCCCGAAATTTTTTGCAAAATCTGCATCCAGCTCCGGAAGAATCTCTTCATGGATACCCTTCAGAGTCACCGTAAAGGAGATGGTCTTTCCTGCAAAGGCCTTATTGACATACTGCTCATCATAGCTGACATCAAAGGTACGGGTTTCCCCAATATTCATACCTTCCAGATTTTCATCAAAGGCAGGAGAAAGGGTATTCCTGCCAATCAGATAGGCATGATTTTCAGTTTTTGGAGTACCGTCAAAGGGCTGTCCTTCCACAAGGCCTTCATAATCCATAAGAATAAAATCTCCGGACTGTGCGGGCCTTTCCTCTGCAATGGGGACCTTTCTGGCAAGATTCTTACGCAGCATTTCAATCTGCGTATCCACGTCACCCTCACTAAAAACGTGAAGTGTTTTTTTAACGGGAATACCCTTAAAATCAATCTCACCTATCTCCGGACGTACTTCAAGGGTAACCCCAACCTTTAAGGGTCCCTTCTCATCAAAGGCCTCAAGATCCGGCAGGTTCATGTCCGGCGTTCCTATAAAATTAAGATTCTCCTTCCGGACCGCATCCACAAAGGCATCCTGAATAAGCTTCTGGGATACATCTGCGTGAACATCCTTCTTATAAATGCGTTCCAGAACGGAACGTGGTGTTTTACCGGGACGGAAGCCCTTGATCTTCACGGTTTTTTTCAGATCCTGATATGCGGCATCCACTGCCTTTGCCACTGTTTCACCCGGAATCTCTATGTGCAGGGCCTTCTTGACCGTGCTCAGATCTTCTACCGTAACTTGCATGATGATCCTTTCTTCGTAAAAACCTTAAAAGCCCATGGGGGGTCTATGGTAAGCAAACCAAACATCCATTCTTTTCAAATTATCAGAACCTGTCCCGACATACAGGCCCATAAATACCGGGAATGCCTTTAACATAAAAAAAAAGAAAATACCCAAAACATTTATTGTTTCTAAGGATTTTTACATTACAGAAACCATCCCTTTTCTGCCTGTTGGTGTCCTTATGGTATCCCTGCCCTGCTTGACGGAACCCGAACTTTTCCTTTAAAGTCTTTTCTTTGCAGGGTACTCCGCCGACACCGATTTCATCGGACAAAGCACGAAGCAATCTTTTAAATTTAATCATGCCGTCTATATGTGTCAAGAAAAAACCCATTAACAGACCAATACAGTTACCGGACATACAAACATGCGAAACAAATATGCTTTTTTTCTTTCCCTTATCCTGGCAAGCACACTGGCATGCGCCTGCACAGCGTCCGGCTTTCAGGACAGAAAGGCCATCATCATGCTGGACCCCGGACACGGTGGCAATGATACCGGGGTAAAGGGACCAGATGGCAGCACGGAAAAGAGCATCTGCTTTCTGCTGGCAAAAAAAATTTCAAAAAAACTCCGGGACAACAACAGGATTCTCCTAACCCGGGAAGGTGATCACAATCCGGATCCGGTGCAGCGCACAGCCGCAGCCAACAGAGGAAAAGCCGATCTTTTTGTCAGCCTTCACACCGACGGCTCAGCACCACAGATCTCCGGCATCATAAGAATTATCCACCTGCCTCCCCATATCAGCCAGCATACGGATTCCGGCATCTGGGATGAAGGCCATAGGCTCCATAGGGAGCAAAGCATAAGACTTGCAAACAGCCTTGCAAAGACCATGGAGAATAAAAATCTTCCCCAAAGAATAAGGATAATGGAAGCCGACCTTTTCCTTCTGAAACCACTGACCATGCCCGCCGTTCTTGTGGAAACCGGTAATCTTCGGTCCCCCCGGGATGCCCTCTGGCTGGCAGACCCCGACAATCAGAATACCCTGGCAGAAGCCATTGCAAATGGCATAGACAGATTCATCGATTCCATGGTCCATTAAATCAGAACTCTAAAATAAAAAAGAAGCCCTTGCACTATCCTAAGAAGCGTGCTAAACATTTTTTCTCTTTATCGGGGTGTAGCGCAGCCTGGTAGCGCGCCTGCTTTGGGAGCAGGATGTCGGAGGTTCGAATCCTCTCGCCCCGACCAGAAAAACTAAAAAAACGCCCTGCTCATGACAGGGCGTTTTCTTTTTTGAATCAAGCGCCATCTCAAAAATATTAAGGATCAGGACCCGATGGATTCTACGGAAAAATGCCGGTCCAGACGCATGGTGCTGAACAGACTGTAAATATCTTTGGCCACATTGACAACCTTCAGCTTACGCCCCTGGCGGTTCAGGGAATTATGGGTAGCAATAATAACGCCGATACCAACAGAATCCACCATTTCCACACCAGCAAGATCCAGCTGGATATCCCCGCTGCTTTCCTGAATAAGATTCTGAAGTTCCGTACGAAAATCATTGGCCATGGACGCAACAATATCCACGCCGGGAATGACAGTGGTCCAATCCTGCTCCTTTACAATCTGACTCATGGCTGCACTCCGTGTATTATAGAAAAAGAGATGCCGGGGTTCCGACAATGGGAATACCTGAAAATGGCGGGATTTCATAAGGGGCCTTAAATGACAAAACAAAAAAAACATAACACAGGGCTAAAGGAATCTCAATGTGAATCTGCTCCTTTGACCGGAGAAAATACTCCCTTTAGCCTGCCACCTTCGGCCACAGCCGCCCTCTGTGGTACAGCAACCTTTGCCGCCTTCCCGCCCCTTGGACTATGGCCCATCCTTTTTATCACCCTCATCCTTCCCATACGAAACGCCGCCACCATGGACAAGGGTGGCAGGGCTTTCCGCCTTGGATTCATCTTCGGGTTTTTTTTCTTTTCAGCAACACTGCACTGGCTGGCTTACACCGTACAAACCTTCGGCGGCCTTCCCTGGCCTGCAGCCCTGGGAGCCCTCGGACTTCTGGCTTCCTACATGGCCCTTTATCCGGCCTTTTTCTTTCTTTTCGTCCACCACCTTTACCGGAAGAAAAAAAATATTCTTATCCTTGCCCCAGCTGCATGGACAGCCCTTGAGTTCATACGGGGTCATCTTTTTACAGGTTTTCCATGGGCACAGCTGGGCCATGGCCTTGCCGATGTCCCCCTTCTCATACAGTCAGCAGACATAGGCGGAGCATATCTTCTTTCCTTTGCCATTGTCATGGTAAATCTGACCCTGGCCTTTCCCGGAAAAAAAGGGGAAAATTTCATCATCCCCCTCTGCCTCTGGCTTTTACTCGGAATTTACGGACATTTCCGCATCAAAGATATAGATAAAACCATAGCCCTGGCTCCAGCCATTGAGGTTTCCATCCTTCAGGGCAACCTTCCACCGGATCAGAAATGGGACCCTTCCTTGCAAAAGGAAACCCTGAACCGTTACCACAAACTAATGAAAAAAGCCCCTGAAGGCGAAAACCGCCTTTTCCTCTGGCCGGAAACAGCCACCCCCTTTTATCTCTTCACGGACATGGCTCCCACCCGCCAATTTCTTTCCCAGATCAGGGAATCCGGTGGATATCACCTCACCGGCTCACCCGTCTATGAAACAGATTCCAGCGGGAAATATCTTTTCTTCAATACCAGCTATCTCATCAGCCCCGAAGGAGATATTCTTGCACGCTATGACAAACGCCACCTGGTACCCTTTGGCGAATACATCCCCCTGAAACGCTATCTGCCATTTCTTGATCAGTTCATTGTTCCCGCAGGAGAATTCACCTCCGGCATACATCCGCCCGTACTTGCCTTTCAGGATACGTTTATCGCCCCCCTGATATGCTTTGAAAGCGTGTTTCCTTATATTGCAAGGGAAGCTGTAGCAAAGGGGGCTGAACTCCTTGCCGTCCAGACCAATGATGCATGGTTCGGGAACACCGGCGGCCCTGCCCAGCACCTCGCCTTCAGCCAGTTCCGCGCCGTTGAGTTCCGAAGAGCCGTCATACGTAGTGCCAACACTGGCATCAGTGTCCTTATCCTGCCCACTGGACGCATAGTGGAAAAAACAGCCATGAATACCACAGAAATCCTCAACGTCCGGGCACCCCTTTTCAAAGAAAAAAGCATCTATGCCCGGATCGGGGATTTTTTTGCATGGACCTGTCTCTTTGTGATAGTATTATATTTTATGGCATCAGCCCTGCCCCTTCATAAAAAAGCGGCGGGCAGATCTGCCTGAGAATAAAAAAAATCTGATTTTTTCAGAAAATTCCGTTTCCCCTGCATGCAGGGGGTTTCATTTAATTTTTTAAGGAGAATACCATGTCCGCAGAACTGAAGCAGCGCACAAAGGATCAGCGCGCCCAACTCCTTCAGTTAAAGGGGTGTCTTTGACCTCGAACACCTCAGCTACCGCTTAAGTGAAATTGAATCCATAATAGCCAACAAAGATTTCTGGGACAACCCCGAAGCCGCCAGGCCTGTTCTTCAGGAACGCACCCTCCTTTCAGGCAAACTGGAAAGCTATAAAAAAATCGAAACAGCCATTGATGATGCGGAAATGCTTCTGGAAATGGCCGTGGAAGAAGGGGATGAAGAAACCGTAAAAGATGTGGCCCTTCAGATGGATGGGGTGGAAGAAAGCCTTAGTGATCTTTCCCTAAAGCTCATGCTGGACGGAGAAGATGATTCCGCCACAGCCATCATGTCCATCAATGCCGGTGCCGGAGGCACGGAAGCCCAGGACTGGGCGGAAATGCTCTTCCGCATGTACAGCCGCTGGGTGGAGCGCAAGGGTTTTTCCATGCAGATGGTGGATTATCAGCCCGGAGACGAGGCGGGTATCAAAGGTGTAACCTTCACCGTAAGCGGAGAATTTGCCTTTGGCTATCTCAAAACCGAATCCGGAGTCCACAGACTGGTACGCATTTCCCCCTTCAACGCCAACGGCAAAAGACAGACCTCCTTTGCCTCGGTTTTTGTTTATCCTGAGGTGAATCAGGCAATCGAAATTGACATCGAAGATAAGGATCTGCGGGTGGATGTATTCCGGGCTTCCGGTGCAGGAGGTCAGCATGTGAACAAGACCAGCTCCGCCATCCGCATCACCCATCTGCCCACAGGCATTGTGGTCTCCTGCCAGCAGGAAAAATCCCAGCACAGAAACCGGGAAATGGCAATGAAGGTTCTGCAGTCCCGCCTGTATCAGCTGGAAAAACAAAAGCAGGATGAAAAAATGCAGGAAATGCATGACAGCAAGGGAGAAATTGCCTGGGGTTCCCAGATACGCTCCTATGTGCTCCATCCCTACCAGATGATCAAGGACCACAGAACCAACCATGAAACGGGCAACAGTCAGGCCGTGCTGGACGGTTCTCTGGACGGCTTCATTCAGGCGGAACTGCTCCGCAGAAGCCACGCAAAGGGCAAGGCATGAATCCAAAGATCCTGACAATTCTGGATCATTATTATCCCGAAGGCCACCCTGCAAGGGAGATTCTTTTGCAGCACTCCCGCATGGTGGCCCGCAAAGCACTGGATGCGGCTTTGCAAATCATGGAAGAAGGGCCGGATCTCAACTTTATTGCCGAAGCCGCCCTTCTCCATGATATCGGCATCGGCCTCACCCATGCCCCGGGCATCGGCTGCCATGGGAAAGATGCCTACATCTGCCACGGCTTTCTCGGCCACGACATACTGAAAAAAGAGGGCCTGCCCCGCCACGCTCTGGTCTGTGAGCGCCACACGGGAACGGGCCTTTCAAAGGAAGAGATTCTGAAAAAAAAGCTGCCCCTGCCCCAGCGGGACATGCAGCCGGTCTCCCTTGAAGAGGAAATCATCTGCTATGCTGATAAATTCTTCTCCAAAAATCCGGGGGAGGCTGGCAGGGAAAAACCCCTTGCCATCATACGAAGTCAGCTGGCCCGTTTCGGAGACCATCAGCTTGAACGCTTTGACAGCTGGCACAGTCGATTTGGTGGGACAAAAGTAAAATCTGCGGGAAAAGCCTCATGGAATGAATTTGACCTTATCCGAAAACTGACAGCAGACAAAAAAGACCCCGTCATACCCGTGGGCCCCGGAGATGATGCAGCCCTTCTGCCCTGCCTGCAAAGGCCAGTCATATCCACCGACACCCAGAGAGAAGGCGTTCATTTTTTAAGAAACTGGATGTCCTTTGAAGAGCTGGGCTACAGAGCCGTCATGGCTACTGCCAGCGACCTTGCCGCCTCCTTTGCAAGGCCCGTTGCACTTTTTGTAAATCTGGGTCTGCCCCCCGGAGAAAGAGAAGTGGATATCCTTGCCCTGCAGCAGGGTATGCTTCAGGCCTTGGGAGAAACGGGCGGGAGCATTGCCGGTGGTAATATCTGTAAAGCGGAAGTGCTGTGCGTGGATCTCTTTATGATAGGGGAAGGAGGAGAAATCTTTCCCCGCAGGTCCCTTGCAAAAACCAGGGAGGGGATTTATGTGACAGGCTTTTCAGGCGATGCCGCCGCTGGCTGCCATGCCCTTCTTTCCGAAAACCGCAAAGGTGCAGAAGTCCTGATCCGCCGCTTTATCAAACCAAAAGCCCGCTTCGATGCCGCAGCCCTTCTTTCGGATGCGGGCGTCCGCTGCCTCATGGATATCAGCGACGGCCTTGCAGGTGATGCTCTGCATCTGGCAAAGGCATCTCGCCTCACCCTTGCCCTTAATCCTGACGACATCCCCTTGTCTCCGGATCTTCTTGGCTACGCCAGCCGCTGCGGAAAAACCCCCCTTTTCTTTGCCTTAACAGGCGGAGAAGACTATGAGCTTCTTTTCACAGCTGAAGATAGCGTAGCTGAAAAACTGAGCACAAAGCTTTCCGGCATCACACGCATCGGTACCTGTCTTGGGGCATCCGAAGGGAACATCACAGGGCTTCCGGAATGGGCGACCCATGGTTTTTCCCATGGATAAAAAGCTTAAAGGCATTAAGGGCACAGACCAGAGAAACACAGACATACAAAGACTTTCAAGGACAAACAAAAACAGACAACAACCCGTGACAGTCCGTAAAAAGCCCGTGGCTGCCCCTATACCCCCTACACAGGACTGAAAAAAAGCAAGGCTCCCATCCCAGTAATGCACAAAGCCCCCACAAGGACCGGAACCTGATACCACAGGGGCCTCACCCGCACACCGGAACCCATGGTGGCAAAGGCCCTCCTTACATAAAGGGAAAGCACACCAAAAGTAATCGTAGTCAGGGAAAGACCCGCCGCCAGAAAGACCATGGCCAAGACCCCTGCCAGCAGAATATCCAGAGAAATGGAAAAAAAGAGTATGAGGGCCGCACCAGGACAGGGAACCATGCCCACAGCCAGACTTAAGGAAAGAAAACTCCGGCTGTCTGAAGCAGGCGCACAGCAGGAACAATTATCCCCTTCACCATGACCGTGAACCATGCTGCGGAAGGACTTCCAGACCATAAAAATTCCCACAAGCACAATCAGCCCGGCACTGAATTTTTGTATCTGTGAGCCTGCACCGTCCATGGCACCCGGCCCCCCCGCCTTCAATACAAAATAAAGTATGAAAACCAGCACAAGAGCCGAAAATACATGGAGAAAACCCATGAGCCCTCCCATGGTAATGGCCTGGGCCAGACTGCCCTTCCGACTTAAAAACCATGTACTCACAAAGACCTTGCCATGCCCCGGTCCCAGAGCATGGACGACCCCATAGGCAAAGGCCAGCCCCATATAGGACCAAAAAGCCTTACCCCATGGATTTTCACGGATCTGGCGGGCATAGCCCCCTGCCTTCTGGCGAAGCTGAACCTGCCAGACAAGAATCCTGCCCATGGCTTTGGAACCGGCATCACGGACCCATGAGGGCAGAAGGTCTGCGGGTTTGAAAGAAGATTCTTTTTCCGCAGGTGCAGCCTGAGCAGACCGCTGGAAGGGACTATTGGCAAAGGCCTCTCCGGCCAAAGCCAGAAACAAAAACACAAAAATAAGCCATCCGATTTTTCGCATCATTGCCTTTCCACCTCAAAACGAAGAGCCACAGGCGTCATGAATCCGTAATAGTAAGCAAGGTCCGGTCTCTCCTCAGGGGCGGACACCACCTTCCAGCCATGCTCACTTCCCCGTATTCCCACATTTTCCGGCGGGAAAAAAAGATGACAGAAAAAAGACTCGTCATAAACCGCTATATAAAATTTTGAAGTTCCTTCTTCCGGAGAAACGGCAAAGGGGATAAAAAAAGAATAAACCGCATGACCATCTTCTATCTCTACTGAAAAATGCTCTATCTTTTTAACAGGAATCATCCTGCCATCCTTCAGAATTCTCGTAAAAAAACCGAAGTTTTCAAGATTCTGAAAAGTTTCCTCATAAACTATCTTCAGCTCCTTTTCACAGAAGACACCATCCTTATTCTTATCAAAGTCTTCGATGACCCAGGCACTGAAATATTCATCAAAGGCCCATCTCTGCCATATACCCCGCACACCCTTTTCGTCCAGCTCCAGCTCCAGGGCCGTCTGCATAAAGACATGGGGATGGGCCAGCGCCTGCGCCCCCCATGAAAACCCCGTGAAGAAAACGAGAATCATCCAGCATCCAACCCTTATCATAATTCTCCTGCCGTTTTTTCTCATATAAACACTGCCTCCCCTACCATCCATGCCCCGGATCCCTTCCCTTCAGACTCTCAAAAAGACCGATTCCAACGGCCGTGGAAAGATTCAGGGAACGGATGCTGTCATGGATGGGAATATGCACATGCTGCCCCGTAAAGGAAGCCAGAATTTCCGGTGGAAGTCCTTTGGATTCAGAACCGAACACAAGAATCATCCGGTCCAGAGGAGTGATCTCCCTGAATGTCCGGCTGGCGGTTTTAGTAAAGAAAAGAAGTTCTTCCTCAGCGGGTTTCATAAAATCCATAAAAGAGGCAAAATCAGGCCACACCTTTAAAGAAACCCTTGGCCAGTAATCAAGGCCCGCCCGCTTTACCTCTTTTGCGTCTAAGGAGAATCCCAAAGGCTCCACCAGATGCAGTGTGGCCCCCACTCCCAGACAGGTCCGGCCCACACAGCCCGTATTCCATGGAATTTCCGGATGAACCAGTACAATATGACGTTCTGAGCTGACCCTCTTCATTTTCTATACCTGTTTTTTCTTTCCTGAACTGCCTGTAATTTTTTAGACTCAGATCGGCCTCACCTAAAGATCATGGAAATAAAAATCCCTTTAGGTCATACTTGAGATCCGGTACCCGAACACTTACCAACGGCACCCTTTAATCAGAAAACCCGGAAAAAATCCATGCGCATCGACTGCCACACCCATATTTTTCCTGAAATAGTTCAGAAAAACCGCAAAGAGTTTCTGGATGACCAAAGCTTTGCCCTGCTGTATGAAAATCCAGCATCCAGCATTCAGGGTCCAGAGGCCCTCCTTGCATCCATGGATGCAAACTCCATACAGATCTCCCTTGCCTGCGGATTCCCCTGGCGCAGCAGACAGCGCCTTAAGCAGCACAACAATTTTCTCATGGAAACCAGCCGCAGATATGAGGGTCGCATCCTTGCCCTCTGCTGTGTCAACCCGGAAGATTCATGGGCCGCAGATGAAACAGAACGCTGCCTTCGGGCCGGTGCCTTGGGCATCGGCGAGCTGGCATGCTATCACAGGGATTTTGATAAAGATCTTCTGGAAAAACTCAGCCCCATCATGGAGCTGTGCAGAGAGTTTCAGGCCCCCATCCTCATACACACCAACGATCCCATAGGCCACAGCTATCCGGGAAAAGCTCCCATTTCCCTTGAAGGCATTGAAAAGCTCCTGCTCCGTTTTCCCGAAAACCGCATGATTCTTGCCCACGGCGGCGGAGGATATCCCTTTTACAATCTTATGAAAAAAGGAATCAACGGAAAAAAAGACCTTGTTGCCTATGACACGGCAGCCTTTCCCTATCTCTATAAAAATGACGCCTATTCCTTTTTACTCAAGAGATCCGAAAATCCTCTCCTTTTCGGCTCAGACTGGCCCCTCCTGTCGCCTGCCCGCTACTTCAGGGACATGGAAGAAGCAGGCCTTTCCACAGAAGAGATCCTGAACCTCTGCGGAAAAAATGCAGCCCGCTTTCTCTGGCCCCACACTTAGCCTCGTCAGCCAAAAGCATAAAAACCTGTGGAAAATAAAGGATGCTTTTGATTTAGCGCTTATTTCTGTTATAGAGCCATGGTATCCGGCATGTATTTTTACCATAACCGGAAGAAAGCACCCATTAAAAACAAATATCTGGCAATCCGTTCAAATACAGATTCCCCAAGGAGTTCCGATGTCCCCCATTCGCATAGGCACCCGAAAAAGCAAGCTGGCCCTCTGGCAGGCAGAATACGTTGCTGATCTTCTACAGAAAGCTGGCATGGATACCGAGCTTATCCCTCTGGAAACCAAAGGTGACAAAATACTTGATGTCTCCATTGCCAAAATAGGTTCCAAGGGTGTGTTTACCGAAGAAATCGAAGCTGCCCTGGCCTCCGGCGAAATGGACATTGCCGTACACAGCGCCAAGGATATGCAGTCCGTTCTTCCCGAAGGCTTTGAGCTTATTGCCTTCACAGAGCGGGAATATCCCGGTGATGTCCTTGTAAGCCGGAAAAAAGATGCCAGCCTCAGCAATACAGAGATCCCCCTGACCGTGGGAACATCATCGGTGCGGCGGGTGGCCCTGTTAAAACATCACTTCCCCCATATAAAGGTTGTGGATATGAGGGGCAATCTGCAGACCCGCATCCGCAAAATGGACGAAGGTCAGTGTGATGCCCTTATCCTCGCCTTCGCCGGTGTCCACCGCATGGGCTATGATGAGCTGATAGCAGAAAAACTCCCCTTAACCCTTTTCATTCCTCCCGTAGGTCAGGGATGTATTGCCATTGAAGCCTTTACCCACCTTGATCCTGAGCGCAGAAAGAAAATACGCACAGCCCTCAACCACCTTCCCACGGAAACACGCCTTCTGGCAGAACGGGCCTTTCTGCGACGTCTCGAAGGGGGATGCAGCATTCCAGCCTTTGCCTTTGCCGAGCTTGAAGGAGACAGTCTCTGTATTTCTGCCGGTATCATTGATCCCATGGGAGAAAAGCTTATTCACAGAAAGCTTGAAGGCGAAAACAAAAATGCCGAAAAAATGGGCCACAGCCTTGCGGGTGAAATCCTTTCAGCAGGGGGCAGAAGCATTCTGGATGAAATTCACAGACAAAAGAATATCTGATTATCCTCATCTTTCAGCCATGAGCATAGGCACCCATAAAGGTGCCTATGCAAAATAATAGCCTAAAAAGACTTAACGGGTACAGACCTTGTGCCTGCCCGCGTTCAGATTTCAGCCCATAGCCCGATGGCAAGCGAGCCAGAAAACAAAGGAAAAGCAAGGCCAGCAATCACAAAAAGCACCGCAACATACATTGCATCCTTTAAATACTACCCCCGGAAAAGCTCCCTTGTCACGTCATTATTTTGACGTTTTCCTTGACAAGCTCCCCTCACGCGGCTAATCTTTTTAAGATGTTACCCTGACAGCCGTATCAAATATTTATCTGGAAAAAATGACATGGAATAAGCAAGGCACATGATCAGGCATCCAGCCGGATACCGACCCACCCGGCCACAGGCTTCCCATAAAAATTCCAGAACAAAAATAGGGATCTCTTCAGGCAAAAAGAGAATCTTTCAGGAAACGCAAAGGAATAGCAATGAAAACAAAGCATACCGTTGAAAAAATAGGGGGCACATCCATGTCCCGTTTCAGCGATGTCCTGCAGAACATCATCCTTGGTCAGCGCAACCCCGAAGACCTTTACAATCGCATTTTTGTGGTCTCTGCCTATGGTGGTATCACCGATCTGCTGCTGGAACAGAAAAAAAGCAGAGAACCCGGCGTTTACGGCCTTTTTGCCAATGACGATGCTTCCTGGGCATGGGGAGATTCCCTCAACCGTGTTGCGGAACGTATGATTGCCATCAATGCAGAACTGGCCCCTCTGGGACTGGATCTCATGACCGCAGACCGATTTGTGCGCGAACGCATTGAAGGTGCTCGCAGCTGCCTGCTGGATCTCACAAGGCTCTGCTCCTTCGGACATTTCCAGCTGGAAGAACACCTCATGACAGTCCGGGAAATGCTCAGCGCCGTAGGAGAAGCCCACAGCGCCTTTAACACGGTTCAGATCCTCCAGAACTACGGCATCAACGCCCGGCTTGTGGATCTTTCCGGATGGATGGAAGAATGCGCCCTGCCCATTGATGAAAAAATCCAGTCTGTTTTCGCAGAAATTGATGTGGCCCAGGAAATGCCCATTGTCACAGGATACACCCGGTGCAAAGAAGGCCTCATGGCCACCTTTGACCGGGGCTATTCAGAAATCACCTTCAGCAAAGTTGCCTGCATTACGGGCGCCAGCGAAGCCATCATCCACAAGGAATTCCATTTAAGCTCAGGAGACCCCAAACTCATGGGTCCGGAAAATGTGGCACCCATGGGCCGCACCAACTATGATGTGGCAGATCAGCTCTCCGATCTGGGCATGGAAGCCATACATCCACAGGCGGCCAAAGGCCTGCGACAGGCAGGTATTCCCATCCGTGTCAAAAACACCTTTGAACCGGAACATCCGGGTACGGTTATAGACGGCGGATACAAAAGCAAGAAACCCTGCGTGGAAATCATTGCCGGCAGGGAAAACGTTCTGGCCATAGAAGTTTTTGACCAGGACAGGGTAGGCTATTACGACAGAGAGGCGACGGTCTGTGATGTTTTCCGAAGATTCAAAATGCGGTCCATTGGCAGAAACCTGAACGCCAACACCATCATTCATTATGTGGACAGCTCTTTAAAAAGGGCCAACCGGCTCACGGAAGCACTGGAAGAAACTTTTCCCGGAGCAGAGGTCACCATACGCAAAGTGGCCCTAATTGCCGCCATCGGCAGCAATATGAAGGTCCCAGGATTTCTCGCAAAGGCAACAGCGGCGCTGCATGAAGCAGGCGTCAATATTCTTGCACTGCAACAATCCATGAGACAGGTTGACATGCAGTTCATAGTAGCGGAAGAAGACTATGCAAGGGCTGCCAAAGCCCTCCACAAACGTCTTGTGGAGGACGAAGCCCACAAAGAAAACGCAACAACCGGGGCCGATGCCATGGCCTCATAAGTGGAGCCTGCATGTTCTTCAAACGCGACGTCAGCTACACCGTATGGTGGAATCTTATTCTCATAACCTTCGGTGCCATAATGTACGCCATCGCCATCAAAGGCATTGCCACACCCCATGCCTTTGTACCCGGCGGTCTTTTTGGACTGGCATCTCTGACCTACTACCTTACCGGCCTCCTTGAACCGGGCATCATCTTTCTTGTGCTCAACATCCCCCTAATGATTGTAGGGGGAATGCTTCTCAGCAGACGATTTGTCCTCTACACCATCTGGGCCATCCTTGTGACCACAGCGGCCTTTGCCCTTTACCCTTACACCATACCCATTGAAGATCAGCTCTATGCGGCCATAAGCTGTGGTGTCATATCCGGCATGGGTGCGGGCATAGTTCTTCGCTCCCTGGGTTCCAACGGCGGCCTGGACATTGTTGCCCTGCTATTGCTGCAACGCTACAATATCGGGCTTGGCAAATCCTATTTCGCCTTCAATCTCATTTTATATTTTATAAGCTTCATCGCCTTTGACACCGACCTTGTCATAGCATCCATTATTATGGTTTTTGTGGCCTCCGCCACCATGGAATACAGCCTTTCCATGTTCAACCAGCGCAAGGTTGTTTTCATTATATCCAACGAAGCCGACACCATTGCCCGCAGGGTCATTGATGAGCTGGGCATGAGCTCCACCCTCATCCCTGCGGTTGGTGCCTATCTCCGTACGGAACGCCAGGTGCTCATGACCGTCATCAACAACGTACAGCTTAAAAAACTGGAAGAAATCGTTTTTACGGAAGATGAAAACTCCCTGTTCATAGTGGAAAATACATTCTCTGTAATGGGAGCCTCCTTTTCCAAACGAAAGGTCTACTGAAACTCCGCAAACAGTCAAAAACTTGACAGACAAATCATAGCATGCTATGGTTTGTCTGTTTTTATCTAAACACGTCAGCCATAGAATCTGCTTTTCCCAAAGGGAGCAGAGACACTTTACTTTTATACAATCAAACCCAAGGAGGAAAAGAGCCTCAGAATCTGCGCTCTGATCAAACGAGGCCGATGATGAAACCCGACAGCACCCCCTATACATTCCGCCATCCCGAAGCAAACGACGGAGGAACCCTCTGGCAGATGGTCAAAGAAACACCGGCGCTGGATCTGAACTCCGCCTATTACTATATATACTTCGGCCATGCCTTCTCCAAAACATCCCTTATCACAGAAAAAAACGGGCACCCCGCCGGTTTTATTACAGGACTGACACCACCCGATGACCCGGACTGCCTTTTTATCTGGCAGGTCTGCGTGGCTGCATCCTGCAGGGGAGAGGGACTGGGCCTTGCCATGCTCAGTGAGCTGACCCGGAGGGTAAATCCCATTCGGGTGGAAGCAACGGTAACTCCGTCCAACAGGGCTTCCATTGCTCTTTTTACGGCACTGGCCAGACAGTATGGCGCACCATGGATTTTTGAAGATGAAATATTTCCGGCTTCCTGCTTTGGAAAGGCTTCCCATGAGCCGGAAATTTTGTTTCGCATTGGCCCCCTCACACCGGAATGAAAGAGCTTTTTCCAAAAAACCATATAAAAAAAGTCACAAATCAAGAGGGACTGCCATTAATCCTGAAATTTGAATTTTTCAGGATGCCGATCCAGACCCTGACATATGAATAAAAAATTCTTCCACAATAATTAAAACAGGAGAACAAAATGAGAATATTTGAAGCCCTCGAATCCCAGGTCCGCGGATATATCCGTTCATTTCCCACCATCTTTGCCACCTCAAAGGGTGCCATTCTCACAGATGAGAACGGGAAAAACTACATTGACTTTTTTGCCGGCGCCGGAACCCTTAATTACGGACACAACAACGAAAAAATTTCCAAAGCCATGATTGAATATATTCAGTCCGACGGTATTATCCATGGTCTGGACATGGCCACTACAGCCAAGCGGAGTTTTCTGGAGAAATTTTCATCCACCATTCTGGAGCCCCGCAATATGGATTATAAAATCCAGTTCACCGGCCCCACGGGTACCAATGCCGTGGAAAGCGCCCTGAAACTGGCCAGAACCGTAAAGGGACGCTCCAATGTGGTTTCCTTCACCAATGGTTACCATGGTCTTTCCATGGGTGCCCTTGCCGTAACGGGCAACACCTTCTACAGAGACGAGGCCCACATCAGCCGGTCCAACGTCAGCTTCATGCCCTTTGAAAACTATTTCGGCGACAGCGTGGATTCTCTGGCCTGCCTGAGGAAAATGATTGAAGATACAAGCTCAGGCCTTGACCTGCCCGCTGCCGTCATCGTTGAAACCATACAGGCCGAGGGTGGCATCAACGTGGCTTCCGCAGAATGGCTGAAGGGGCTTTCCGATCTCTGCCGTGAATTTGATATTCTTCTCATCATTGATGATATTCAGGTGGGTAACGGCCGGACAGGCAGCTTCTTCAGTTTCGAGTTCGCCGACATCAAGCCGGACATCATCACCCTGTCCAAGGCCATCGGCGGCGGTCTTCCCATGGCCATTGTTCTGATGCGGCCAGATCTCGACCAGTGGAAACCCGGTGAACATACAGGAACCTTCCGCGGCAACAACCTGGCCTTTGTGGCCTGCACCGAAGCCCTGTCCTACTGGGATAACAACGCCTTAAGCGAGTCCATACAGTACAAGGGCAATCTCATGTATGAAGGTCTTGATGTCATCCGGACCAGTTGGCCGGAGCTTGAAGCGAACATCCGCGGCAGGGGTATGATCTGGGGACTTGAAATACCTGAGCGCGGCATTGCAAGGGCGATTTCCCAGAAATGCTTTGAAAAGGGCCTTGTCATGGAGCTGGCGGGTGCCGAAAAGCAGGTTCTCAAGCTGCTGCCGCCCCTGCTTATCGAAGAAGAGCTTCTCAAGGAAGGTCTGGCCATCATTGCAGAGAGTGTCAAGGATGTTCTCAAAGAAAGAGAAATTGCTTAAAGAACCGTAAATGTTCAGCACAATTTTCAACTACCATATCTGCCAGACAGATACACAGGCACCCAAGCTATTTGCCCGTGACGCAATCCGAAACGATTGCAATGTCACTTGCAAATAGCCAGGGTACCTTGCCGCAGTACGATGATGCTGCAATTACAACACTGAATTTTCTGAATAAACAGTGCTGAGTGATTACAAAGAAGCAGGAGAGATTTATGATTGTTCGTACCTTAAAGGAAATCACAGGAACGGAGCGGGATAAAAAGGCTGCCAACGGCAACTGGGTCAGCCGCCGTTTTCTTCTGGCAAAAGATGGCATGGATTTTTCTTTCCATGAAACCACCATCTTTGCCGGTACGGAAACCCGTATCTGGTACAAAAACCATCTGGAAGCCGTCTATTGTGTTGGTGGCAAAGGTGAGCTGGAAAGACTGGACACCGGAGAAATCATCCCCATATCCGATGGCACCATGTATGCCCTTAACGGACATGAGCCCCATCTTTTAAGGGCTTCTGAAGATATGCGCCTTGTCTGTGTTTTCAACCCTGCCCTGGTGGGCACCGAAGATCACAACAAGGATGGAGTATACGCAACACCGGAAGAGGAAACTGGCAAAGGCTGATTCCAGCGGCAGTCAGACTGTGGGCACCGTAACTGCCCTCCCCGGAAACAAGGCCCTCCACATCCCCAAGACGCCGGAAACGCACCAGCTCCAGAGGCTCTCTGGTAAATACGGCAATGTAGGTGTCCAACTGGGCCACGCCCTGCTCAAGGATGGCGTTGGTGAAAAAATCCCAGGCCTGTTCCGGCACCCTGAGACTGCCCGGCCCTGCGGCAAGGTTGTCTTCCATCACACTGACCCTGCCGTCGGGATAGAGATTGAAAAGGGAAAACCATCCGGAAGATGGCAGACCGTCCATGCGGAAAACCACCTGCTCTCCGTGTCGCAGACGGTTGGAAAGGCGTTTTCCCGAAGGGGCTTCCATGAAAAGCCTGCTTCTACCCGAACCATATACGGAAAAATCAAATAGTCCCCTTACTTCCGCAAGGGGTAAAGACTCCCTGCAAAGGCTTAGAATCCATAGCCCATCCTTTCTCTCCAAAGAAAGGGGCAGCACCCTCTCCCCTTCCCCATGGGGGGATGAAAGAAGACTTATCAAACGCACGGCAAGGGGACCCGATGTCAGGGCTTTCAGCCCGTCAAAGCAAAGATGGGCTGGCATGGAAAGACCCTCAGAAATCCAGATGGATCTCATGCGTCCGGCAAGAATATCCGCATCGGGCCTTATATCCACCTCCATGGCCACATAGTGTATCCCATTAAGCAGGGCATGGTGGGTACGCCTTGCCCGCTGCATCTGTCTTCCATTCTTGAGATGCACCTCTGCGGCCACACGCCTTGACACACTGTCTCCCTGCTGCGTGATCCTTGTACTGATTTCAGAGGATTCCTGCACCTGCATTTCCCTTGAAATGGCAGACAGACAACTCCGCTGCTGTGATTCGACCATCTTTGTTGGCATCCGCAGGCCCACCTTTTTCAACTGGCATATTTTTATTCCCGTACATTTTCATTCCCGCCCCAAGCTTGTTCTGCTATGTTTTTTTCACGGGGAAAGCGCCCCTTAAACAATAGAAAAAAACCAGAGGAAAGGAATCATGAGACAATGAAGCCTGTCTGCTGGATCATCGCCGGACCCAATGGGGCAGGGAAGACCACCTTTGCCATGGAATACCTGCCCCGGATGGCAGGATGCACACACTTTGTGAATGCGGATCTCATTGCTGCGGGACTCTCTCCCCTTGCACCGGAGCGGGAACTGCTGACCGCAAGCAGGATTTTTTTGAAAGAGATTGAGGCCCGTATCCAAAAAAGTGAGGATTTTGCCTTTGAAACCACCCTCGCAGGGCGCACCTATCTGGCTCTGGTGGATCGTTTGCGGCAGGAGGGCTGGCTGATTAAATTGATTTATCTGGCCTTACCAGATGTTGAGATATCAAAATTACGGGTTTCCGAACGGGTCGCCCATGGCGGGCATCCCATTCCCTTGAAAGACATTGAGCGGCGTTTCCCCCGGAGCCTGCGTCTCCTGCTGCTTGATTACAGTTACCGGGTTGATACATGCAACTGCTTTATGAACATAGGGGACAGCCCTGTTCTTATATTTGAACAATGCGGCAGCAGTCGCACCGTAAATCATGGAGACTTTTATCACCTTCTCATCCGGGAGGCCGGACTATGAATATAAAGCAGGAAAACAAGCCGTCCCTTGAAGCCCAGCAACAGCTGGAAGCCCTGCGGACGGCCGTGGGAAAAGCCCTGGAAAAAAAACGACGGCTGGGCCAGTATGCGGTTTTCTGGGAAAATGGCAGGCCGGTTCTAGTGGGCGAAGATGCGCCCCAAACAGAGGAAGAGGAGAAAAACAGGGGCTGCGCCCCATCATTTTCACCTTATCAGCTCCCTGATTTCTGAAATTCAACTTATGGATAAAAATGAGCCCGGAGGGAAAGGGAACGCTTGCTGAATAATTACCGGTTTTTTATTTAATGACCTTCTCCTGTCCTTTTTCTTTACAAAGACCCAAAAATACCGACAGACAAATGCAGCAGAAACGGCCATAAAACAGGAAAATCCTTCAGGCATGTTTATTGCTATTTCAGGTCTGTTGGCACATATCTTCTACTGTCAGGCACCAGTCCTTTTTTTATCCGGGAAATCTTATGGGAAAAAACTTCGAAAAACTCATGTTTGATGAGGCAGATTATCACCTGCTGGAAATCATCAGAGACATCCGGACCCGCCAGAAAAAGCAGAAACATCTGCGCCAGCGTGTCGGGCCCTACCTGCATCCCAGAGGCATCAAGGAAATGGCTGCGCCAAGGGAGCTTCGCATGGCCTATGCCATTGCCCATCTTCTGGACAGTCTGGATGAGGGAAGGGTGGAAGACCGGCTGACAGCCCTGCAATCCCTTGTGGATGAAGTTATGAATTCCAGCGAGGGTAACCTGCGTAAAAATACGGCCAGGGTTCTTCTCCAGCTGATGAAGGAACTGATCCGATGTGATGAAAGGGATACCCGCCGTCAGCTGGCCCTTGCCCATGATTTCAGAAGGGCTGCCGGGGGCAGACCCAGGGTAATCCGCAAACTCCTCAGCCACTATCATCTCCTTGAAATGCCGGAAGAGTGGAATCAGGTCAGCTTTGACGACCATGTCCACGATGCCAACACCAAGGGCCGTAAAAACCCCTGTCATCTTATCATGGACGCCTGGATAAAAGGCATACGGGAAATCCGGGTTATTTATTACAACCACATCCCAGAACAGGCATTATCCGAACTCATGAACGCCGCAGCCATCATGGGTATTAAAGCTTCCATAGGCATTGAATACGAAGTTTTATTCCGGGGGCGCATGGTTTCCTTTATCTGGGCACCTGCGGGACTGGATACGGCAGAGGCCATGGCCAGACTTTTCAATCTGCCGGAGGTGGATGCCTTCATGGAAAAGGGCCGGGCCGTTTCCTCCCACAGGGCTGATCTGGTACTGAAAAAACTGAACCATTTCGACCGGGTCCATCGGCCTGCCATGGAAAAAGATCTGGCCATCAGCATACCCGAAACCAGCACGGATGATTTTCTGGCCATGGTGGGGCTGGGCCAACCCTCCACCCTTCACCTCTCCGCCTACCTCCACAGGCTTTTAAAAAGTGCCATATATGAGGCCTTTTCCGGGACTGAATCACCGCCGCAAGAACTCCCTCAAGCCAGTCCTCTCCCTCAAGGAGACAAAGGATCTTCCCCTCTCAACAAAGCACCTGAAACTCTGCGTCCGGCTTCCGGAGATACGGATATTGAATCTTCGGCAACAAGCCTCCTGGCAAAACGCAACGCAGCCCTTGAAAGGCTGACTCCGGAAATAATCGAAAAAGACTATCTTCTTCCTGAAATACAGCGATATCCTCAGCTTACTGAAAGCGAGCTGCCGGAACTCCTCACCCTTTCACCTGAAGTGCTTTGCGAAAAACTCTCCGACCTGCACCCCTCCTTCTCCCTGACCCTCAACCTCAAACATCTGAGGGTGGAAGATGTGGCGGAGCTGCTTTTTCTGGGCAGGGGCAGAATTACCCACCTTGAAATTTTCAATCTCAAAGATCAGGCCATGGGAAAAGCCCTGGCCTACAAAGAGATCAACGCATTCCAACTGGCACTGAATCAGGGCAACATCATCAGCCTGAAACGAATGCTCACGGACTGCCGTCAAAGGCTTCAGGAATGCGGGAACTCCTATGCCCTGAATCAGTCCGCAGCCCTGGAAAGCATCATCAGACAACTGGGCCGGATGGTTTCCCCCTACGCTCACCGCCCCCTGAAAACCCGGATCGGAACGGATTCAACGGGTAACTCCCCCCGTTTTTTCGGAATGGGACTGGTGCTCCGGGATACCCTGCCCTTCCGCAGCAGACACTATCTGCACAAAAAAATGGGTGTCCACCATCACAGACCTGGAATACGTATCCCTGTTCTGCCCCATATCACCTGGATACCCAAAAAGCCGCCCTTTCCAAAACTGGCCCCCCTGATGTACCGCCTTCGTTATGCAAAAATACTGCGGCCCTTCACCCACAGCAAACATCAGGACTATATAATCCGGAAAAGTGCAGTGCGTCTGGAACCAAGGGGCAATGTCATTACCCTGGGCGGTACCATGAGCAATGATCAGACAAAAAAAACATCCAGCAAAAACAAAAAAGAAATCTTCCGGTTTCATCCGCTGGCCTATCTCAACACCTCGCTCACCCAGTTTCTGAAGGTGGCCATCGGCTTTATTCCTGCTTTTTTAACCTTTGCCCTGACAAAGGACTGGTGGCTGCTGGCCTATTTCGGTGCCGTAATCTGGTTTGTTATTACGGGGCTGCGCAATATCCTGCAATCCGTGCTGGGCGGAGGCGGCATTCGCCGTTCCCCCCTTCTGAAGTGGCACGACCATGTCCGCTGGAGCCGTGTGGCAGACTCCCTTCTCTTTACAGGCTTTTCCGTTCCCCTGCTGGATTATGTGGTCAAAACCAGAATTCTTGACGAAACCCTTGCCATCACCACGTCCAGCAATCCCATTGCCCTTTATGCCTGCATGGGACTTGCAAACGGCATTTATATTTCCACCCATAATTTTTTCAGGGGGCTTCCCAGAGCGGCTGTGATCGCTAATTTTTTCAGAAGCCTTCTCGCCATTCCCGTCGCTGTCCTCTTTAATGGTATCTGCGGCCAGATCCTTGGCAGTATGGGCCACGGCACTCCGGACGAAGCACTGCAGAAATGGGCCGCCATCATATCCAAAACCGCATCGGATACCGTTGCAGGAATCATCGAAGGCATGGCGGACCGCTTCCACAACCTTGGGCTGAGGGCCCAGGACTACAGAAAAAAAATGAGGCAGGTCTTTGAAACCTGTATGGAGCTGGAACTGGCCTTTCCCGAATCCGACATTCTCACCCTGCTTTCAGAACCCGAAAGTCGCATTCTCCCGGAAAATCATCCCCACTCCGGACTCAGCACAAAGGTGATCATCAATGCCTTGGATTTTCTTTACTTTTTCATGTACCAGCCCAGAGCAGGTGTTGCCCTGAAAAAAAGACTTCAGCGCATGTCCGAGGAAGAACGCCGGATTTTTTATGCCTATCATCTGGTACTGAAAGAAGAAAAATACGTGAGTACACTACTGATAAACGGGCTTATCGGTAAAAACTTCGGGACTGGCCTTTCCTTTTATCTGGCAAACTACCGTCAGTATCTTCAGACCCTCAAGCATTGGATACCTGAAAACTGAACCATCACCCCGGCCCTCCCCAGAGGGATGCGGGGACAAAAGGTATCTTCATCAAAACCATCAGCCCTGATTTAAAACTCTTGTTTCGGGCACAAGACAGACAAAAAATCCCTTTCAGAACCCGCAGACGCCGCTGCCTGAAGGTGTCCCCGTGGAAGGACACAGAACCGTATCCCCGCTTGGCAGGCGGTTATGAAACCAGTCCGCAGTTCCTGCGGGACGGCCTCTGTCCGGCATAAGTGCACCCAGAATTTCTGCTATCTGATCCTGATTCCGGGCCGTCCAACCGGTAAAAAAGCGGACATCATCGTCACGCACGAGGCGGATCATCGGGGTCTGCAGCTGGCCTCCCTGAATCTCTGCCAGCTCTTTTTCATTCTGCATGATATAGCATTCCGCCATCTTTAAAGCCGCTGACGAAAGATCACCATAAATTCCCATGGCAACATTCTCGATGGCCATGCGCCTTGACTGAACATTCAGCCCCACATGCTTGATGCGTATGGATGCCTTAAGATTCTTTTCATAAAAAATACTGGAAAGGTAGGAAACCGCAGCCTCACAATAGGGGCAATCCGGAGAAACAAACACCTCTATGCGAAGGAGATCTGAACCGCTCTTTTTTTCCGTAAGGCATATGGGCAGGCCTTCAGCAAGGATTCTCTCAGGAAAAAAGGGTGGAAATAAAACCATATGAAGAACCAGCATAAAAACAAAGGCAGGGAATAATTTTAAAGGCAGCTCCCGAATAAGGACAGGAGGCTTCAGGAAAAAATCCTGGACCAGAGTCAGGGCATAAATCATAAAAACCATGGCTGCAAAAATAAGACAGGAGGAGCAGAATTCCCTGAAATAAAAAAACTGCAGCAGAATCAGATAAAGCTCTGCTCCCACCATGGCAGACACAATCAAAAAGCCTGCTTTATCAAAACCTCTGATCCGTAAAATCCAGAAAACAAGAAGCCCCATAAAACCCAGCAGGGAAAGGGGAATACCGTATAAGATACCGATGCTGGATTCGTGCAGGGAGCTGCAGGCTGTTTCACAGCCAATCAGATCGGAAGGAGACAGAAAGGACATTGAAAACAAATCATTGACCGCTATCCATGCACTGAAAAAAAGAGCAGTTACAAGCAGCAAATGAAAAATCTTTTTTATCATTTTTCTGCATCCAGATTTTTCAGCACTTCAATAAACTCATCCGGCGGAAGATAACCTGATTTACGGGAAATCTCCTCTCCTTCCGCTGAAAAAAAGATGCTTGTGGGTACAAGGGTGACGCCAAGGCTTTCAGCCTGCGCTCTGTTCAATGAAGCATGCACTTTTGTGCTGACAAAACCTGAGTTGAGCAGGCTGACCACTTCCGGGTCCTCCAGGGTATTTTTCCCCATTATCTGGCACGATGGGCAGGATGGCGTATAAAAATAATAATATATCTTTTTGCCTTCCGCAGCAGCCCTTTCCACGGCCTGATCCTTTGACAGCCAGACAATACCTTCCCCGGCAAGGGTCGCTGAAGCAGTCCAAAACAGTAAAATAGAAACAATCATCATGCGAAAGATCTGCATACAAAGCCTCCAAGGGTTTATGGTTTACAGAATCTGCTTTCTACACACCCGGACCACATTAAAGAAAGAGCTGCCTCAGGTAAAGAACAGATTAAAAAAGGATACAGAGCTTCTCGTCTGCACCCTTTGTAAAATCTGCTTATCTCTTTTATTCTGCCATGCCTTTAATGTGTCTGCCCTCTATCTCCATGGGCAAAAAGCCATTAACAGCATCAGGCAATGGGTGCCTTTTCAGGCTCAGACGGGAAAAAGGCCTTGGTCCTGAGGCAGAAACGCACCAGAGCCAGCATGATGGGCACTTCAATTAAAAGCCCCACAACGGCAGCCAGGGCAGCGCCGGAGGTAACACCAAACATGGTGATTGCTACGGCAATGGCCACCTCAAAATGATTGGAGGCACCGATCATGGAAGTGGGCGCTGCGTCTTCATAGGAAATCCCCAGAAAACGGCAGACCACATAACCAAGGCCAAAAATGGCAAAGGTCTGAATAATAAGGGGAATGGCAATCATCACAATAACAAGGGGAGAGCGCAGAATGACATCGCCCTGCAGAATGAAAAGGGAAACAAGAGTTGCCAGCAGAGCAATAATGGAAACCTTTCCCCATTTGGCCACATAAACCGTATCAAACCACTCTTTTCCTTTTTTATGAATCAGATATCGCCTGGAAAGCCAGCCCGCCACAAGGGGAACGCCCACATAAAAACCAACGGTGAGACTCAGTGTGATAAAGGGAATGGGCAGAGCCACGCCAAGCAGCACACTTCCCAGAGGAGCATAAAGAACCAGCATGGTAAGGGAGTTGATGGCTACCATGACAAGGGTCAGGCCCATGTTGGCCTTCGACAGATAGCTCCAGACAAAAACCATGGCAGTACAGGGCGCAATACCTAAGAGCACCATGCCTGCAAAATATTCACTGGCCATGTCTTCGGGTATAAAAGGGGCCCAGATAAAAAACATGAAGATCCAGGCAAAAAAAGTCATGGTAAAGGGCTTGATTCCCCAGTTAATCACAAGGGTTGTCAGCACAGGCCGCGGTGTTTTCAAGGCCTGGGCAACCTGAGGAAAATCAATCTGAATCATGATGGGATAAATCATCAAAAAGAGCAGAAGCCCTATGGGAAGGTTCACCTGCTCTATGGACATGGCATTGATAACCTTGGCCATTCCCGGAAAAAGAAAACCAATCAGGATGCCTGCCACCATGCACAGGGCAACCCAGAGAGTAAGATACCTTTCAAAAAAACCCAGCGGTCTGCTGTCTTTGGCTGTCATGGGCTTCTCCTTTTAACGCAGCATTTTTTAAAGTTTTGTTTTCAGCATAAATAGTAATCCTCAAAACTACAGACAACATCCTTCTTCACATTCCATTTTTTCCAGAACACAGCTTCGGATAAACTCCCGGTCTGCACGAATCACTTCATTTTCCGGCATATGCAGCTGCATCCATGAGAGGATGGTGTCGGTCTTTAAATTGCCGGTGCAAAGGGTGTAATGGGTCCATTTTCCACATTTTCTGGATTCCACAAGACCGGCCTGCCGGAGCAGACCCATGTGGCGGGATACCGTTGCACCTGTCACACCCAGCATTTCCGTCAGGTGACAGGCGCAGAGATGGGGCCTTTCCGTCAGGGCCATGAGAACCCGAAGCCGATTAGCATCGGAAAGGGCCTTGGTAATAGCCAGCAGCTTTTCCATAGCTCCTCCACACTTTCATACTTAGCCAACAGGCTAAACGTAACAGCCATCTTCTGTTCTGCCAAGGATTTTTTTCATTCATTTTAGGAGTTACGCAGTTGATGTTTTTACCGGTTCCATTTAAGGTTTAAAGATTATGAATCCACCAAAATTTTCTGAATATGATTACATGGCTTTTTTGACAGCAAGTCCCAAAATTTTTACCTGCACAGAGGTTGAGAGAGTTTTACAGGAGCAAAAAAATGCTCCTGCGCATGATTCCATCAATCGACTTCTTCACAGGCTTACGCCTTCAGCATCGGCTCTTCGTAATGAAGCAATTC